>CAZROJ010000225.1:3766-7515 GCA_964601665.1 uncultured Pirellulaceae bacterium | reverse complement strand
TCACCCCCAACCCCTCTCCCCGCGAATCCGGAGAACGTTTGATTAAGTGTGATGTCGACTGGTCCGGATTCGCGGGGAGAGGGGAGCTTGGTATTGGGGGGGCGTTAATGGCGATGTTCGTTAGTGGTAGGAAACGCGGTAATTAGTGATGAAGCTGGGCAGTGGCTATGCTGGGGCAGTGATGATGCTTGGCAGTGGTCATGCTGGGCAGTGGCTATGCTTGGCAGTGGCTATGCTTGGCAGTGGTCATGTTTGCTCGGTTGATTCTTTCTCAGTCGCTTTTTTCTTTCAGCTCGTATTTGTCGATTAGGCGATAGAGGTTTCGTTCGCTAATTCCTAAGATGGCGGCGGTTTCTTTGCGGTTGTTGCCGGCCATTTTGAGCGTTTGTTCGGTGGCCCATTTTTCAATCTCTTTCATCGTTTTGCCGATCAAAAACGAGGAGGCCGGTTCGCTGGATTCGGCTGAGCTAGGGACAGCGGCGGTGTTTGATTTGGCGTTACTCTCTTGCAGGTCGGGGGAGAGATCGTCGATGTCCAGCATGTCGTCCAAGTCCATCACGACCATGCTTTCGACAATGTTTCGCAGTTGGCGAACGTTGCCTTTCCAGTGGAAACGAAGCAGCCATTTGCGGAGTTCGGGCGTGAAGCCTTTTACTTTGCGGCTGAGGTTCTTGTTGGCTTGTCGGCGGAAGAAATCGGCCAGCGGCAGGATGTCGTCGCGGCGATTGGAGAGTGGGTCGATGTGGACCGAAAACATGTTCAAGCGGAAAAAGAGGTCGCTGCGGAAACGGCCGGCTTCGATTTCTTTTTCCAGATCCTTGTTGGTGGCGGCGAGGACGCGGACGTTGACCTTGATCGGCTTGTTATCGCCGACGCGAGTGATCTCGCGATTTTCAAGGACTCGCAGTAGCTTGATCTGAGTCGGCATCGGCATGTCGCCAATTTCGTCCAAGAATAATGTGCCACCGTTGGCGTATTCGAACTTGCCGATTCGATCGGAGATTGCGTCGGTGAAGGCACCTTTGACGTGGCCGAATAATTCGCTTTCGACCAAGTGTTCGGCTACGGCAGCGGTGTTTAACGCGACGAAGGTTTTTTTCTTGCGCGGGCTGTTCTGGTGGATCGCTTGAGCGACAACGTCTTTGCCAACGCCAGTTTCGCCGGTGATTAAAACGCCGGCGTCGGTGGGCGCGATGCGGCGGAGTCGATCCACGACCGCCTTCATGCTCTCGCTGGCGTAGATCAAATTTTCAAAGCCAAAGCGTTCGTCCAGGCGAGAGTGCAGCATGTCGTTTTGCTGCTTGAGCTGCATGGCTTGGGCGGCTTTGGTGACGACCGCTTGCAGGCGTTTTGGGGTGATTGGTTTTTCTAAAAAATTAAACGCCCGCTCCCGCATCGCCTCGACCGCTCGAGGGACCGTGGCGTGGCCGGTCACCAAGATGACTTCGCAGTCGGGCTGGACGTCTTTGGCTTTTTTTAGAATGTCCATCCCGTCGATGTCGTTCATCATCAGGTCGGTGACGACGATCTCGTAGGTGTTTTCGTCGAGTAATTTCACGCCTTCGGGGCCGGAGCTGGCGCTGGTGCAGTCGAGCCCCAGCTTTTCGACGCTCTCGTGCATCGCTCGCACGTGGTCCTTGTCGTTGTCGACCAAGAGGACTCTTAAAGGTGGCAAGTCAGTGGTGGGCGGTTGCTTTTTTTTGGTTGCATCTGTCATTCTGTCATGATATCGAAAAACCAAGGCTTCGAGTAGCGGTCAAAATTGAATTCGCGATTTTGGGAATTCGTCCACGCTAAATTTTTGCGACACAGCGAACAACTCGTCGGCTTGAAACGACAGTTTCGAAATTAGTAAGTCGAAGCCTTGGTTTTGGCTTTGTCTGCGGCTTGCGAGGGTCTCAGTGCTAATCAAAACTCATTTGCTGGCGGAAGCTGGGGATTGAGGGACCACGAAAGGGCGATCTAACGTTTTTTTAGCACGACGACGGTTTGGCGTTGGTGGTGTTGTGGGAGGATGTTTTCGATTTTGAAAAAACGTCCCCAGACTTGTTCGATGTGCTGGTTCGACAAAAACACCTGGGCTCGGTAAGGCCCGTTGGGCGAAAAGCGATAGACCAAGCGGTTGCCGGGCAGCGGGCCTCGCAATTGGTCGGCCACGTTGGGATCGATTTCGATCATCGATTGCACCAAACGGTTTTCTTTGTTTTCAATTTGGTCGCCGAGTGCCTGCCACGTATCTTCGTTGTGGATCGTCAGATAGCAGAATCCATCGCGCGACAAAATGCGGCTCAGTTCGGCGATCCAATGAATCTCGAAGGTGTCGATATGGGTGAAGACCGAAAATGCGGTGATCACATCGACCGATGATTCGGGAATCGGCAAGGTTGGAATGCAATGATTGAAAACCGGTTTGACGTGCATTGGCATGTGTTCGTACAACCAACGAATGTGTCGGCGGTTGATGTCCGTTCCCCAAATTTCGGGGATGTTGCTTTGGCAAGCGAAATGTCGGATCACTCGTCCGCTCGAGCAGCCAAAATCCAAAACGGATTTGGGTTCTAGGTCGAATTGCTCAGCAACCTGCATGACTCGGAGGTAGTCCGAGAGGCCGAACAGCCAGTATTTTTCGTCGTAGCCGGGAAAGTAATTTTCGCGATCTTGCGGAATGGGAATGGGCAGCGTGTCCTTGGCGATCAGTTCCATCACGTCGCGGTCGCCGAGAGTTTCTGGAGAACATGACGAGTTTTCTTTGATTGCTGCGTTGAACGTCTGCAAGGCTATTTCGGCGGGCGAAGGGGCGACTTCAAACGGCGTTTCGTCCAAGGCGTTGAGGGAAATGTCGTTTTCCCACGAGATGGGGCGGTGACGGTGCAGGCGATTTCCAATGATTTGCTGGGCTGATTCACGCGATAGCATGTCTTCGCGGTTGGCCGCAAGGAGGTCGACGACTTGTTGTCGGGTGATGGGTTCTTGGGCGTCGTCGTTGTCATTATTCATGTAATGATTCGTTGCTAAGTTCGTCGTATACAGGGAGTTACCAAACGCGTTGGGATAACGAAACGTTCGTGATGGCAAAATGTTAGACCGTTTGGCGATACGGTCGCAAGGTGAACGCGGGACGTCTGCTGAATTTTATTTTTCAAATTTGTTTGCAATGCAATTGAGCGACGCCTTAATATGATTCCATCGCCTTCAGGGCCGAACGAGTTTTCAAAGGACGAAAGATGATCCATTTTTCTTGTGACCGATGTCGCCGAACCATCGATACCGAAGACCTCCGGTTTGCGGTGTCGATCGAAATCCAAGTTGCCCTTGAAAGTAGTCCGTTGCACGTCGATCAAACTTTGGACGCGGTCAACGATCTCGAGGCGCTTCAAGAAGCGTTGATGCAGTTTGACGAACACGAACGCGAAGAGATTTCTCAGTTTGCTTACCAGCAAAAACAGTTTGACTTGTGTTCGGATTGTCACCGCGAATATTTAACAAACCCGTTGGGGGTTGAGCCGCATTCGCGAGTTGGTTTTAGCGAGAATTGAGCGGCCAGTACGAATTCTATCAAAGCTCTTTTTCGTCGAAGATTTACCGACGTTTCTTTTTCTGGCGTTTGCTCTGGCTGTTCGCATTCGGTTTGCCGCTCTGGGTTTTTCCGGAAGCTTTGGAAGCTTTGGAAGAACCACCCGCGGTATTGGGCTTGGATCGTGTCGAGCGTTTTGACGGGGTTTGCGAGTTATCTTTTGTTGTCGAGTTGC
>CAZROJ010000225.1:0-3666 GCA_964601665.1 uncultured Pirellulaceae bacterium | reverse complement strand
TGTCGAGTTGCGTGAGGGCTCGTCCTTCGAACGACGTTTTTCGGATCCGCTTGTCCGCGAGCCGGTTGCCTTTTTTTTACGGCTGGGCGTTGGTGGACGAAGGCTGGTCAAGTCAAATTCCAAGACGCGTTGATCGGGATCCACGTGAGCGACTTCGACGCCGATTCGGTCTCCCAGTCGGAATTGGTTTTTCGCTTTGTGTCCCGACAGCGTGCGGGTGTTGCGGTCGTACTGATACGAATCGTGAGGCAAGCTTTCGAGCGGAATGATTCCTTCGGCTGGGATTTCGACGCCTTGGACAAACACGCCGAACGATTCGACGCCGGTGATGATCGCCTCCATCTTTTTACCGACGCGATTGGCCAAGAAGTTCAGTAGTTTTAACTTGATCAAATCTCGTTCGGCACTGGAGGCACGTTTTTCTAGTTCGCTGCAGTGTTTGCCCAGCAGGGCCAGGCGGTCGATGTTGGCGTCAGGTTTTTTACCGTCGATCAAGGCGCCGATCATGCGGTGGATGATCAGGTCGGGGTAGCGGCGGATCGGGGATGTGAAGTGGCAGTAGTTCGTGCTGTTCAGCGCGTAGTGGCCAATTTCGTCGGGGCCGTAGACCGCCTTTTGCATCGCTCGTAAAACCGCATAGTGCACCGCGTGGGCTTCGCGTCGCCCGGCCGAATCTTCGACGACTTGTTTGAGTTCAAACCGGTCTTGAAGCGAATCGCATTCGATGCCCAGGGCTCGGACGAACTCGGTTAACGCTTGCAGCTTTTTCTCGGTGGGGTTGGCGTGAATTCGTCGCATGTAAGGCAGTTTCAGGTCGTTCAGGTGCCGCGCGACCGCTTCGTTGGCCGCCAGCATGAACTCTTCGATCACCTGGTGGCTTTCGGTGTTGTCAACGGTGTGGGCGCCGGCGACTTTGCCGTCTTCGTCCAGATCGATTTTGACTTCGGGCAGGACCAGATTGATCGCTCCGCCATCCATGCGGCGTTTGCGAATCGTCATCGCCAGCGTGTGCATGTCGCGGACCAGCTGGAACACGTTGGGGGAGAGTTTCTTTTTCCAGGGGCGATCGTTTTCCAAGTAGTCATCAATTTCCTCGTAAGTGAATCGATGATCGGACTTGATCGCGCCGCGGTGGAGTTCGGTGTGGACGGGGATGCCGTCTGCGGTGAATTCGATAATCGCCGTCATGCTGTAGCGGACGCGATGCGGCTGCAGGCTGGCCAGGTTGTTGGAGATGATTTCCGGCAGCATCGGGATCACTTGATCGGGCAAATAGATGCTGGTCGCTCGGGCGTACGCTTCGGTGTCCAGGTCCGATCGATAGGGGACAAAGTGAGAGACGTCCGCGATGTGCACGCCCAGTTCCCAGTGGCCATTGTCGATTCGTTCCAGCGAGATCGCATCGTCGAAGTCACGCGCGGTTTTGGGGTCGATGGTGACGACCGTGGTTTCGGTGAAATCGGTTCGTCCGTCGATATTGTCTTCGTCGAATTGCTGAGCCTGTTCGCGGGCGTCGTCGAGGACGTTTTCGGGGAATTCTTGCGGCAGTCCGTATTGATAGATGATGCTCTGCGTATCAACACCGGCTTGTCCGCGTTCGCCGAGCACTTCCACGATCACGCCTTCGCCGGGTTCGTATTCTGACGGGAAGTGGACCATCTCGATGACGACCTTGTCACCGACGCGGCCATTTTTTGCACTGGCGTCGCCGACCAAGACCGCCGACTGGAACTTGCCGCCATCGACCGTGACGATGCCCAGGCCGTTGCTTTCTTTGTAGGTGCCGACAAAGCGATTGGTGTGGCGTTTGATGACTTCGAGAATGCGTCCGGAAGTTTTGCCGCGGGATCCGCCACGTTTGTCCGAGATGCGAATTCGAACGACGTCTTGGTCGGCGGCGTCGAACGTTTTTGATTTGGGGATGAAGATGTCTTCGGAGCGATCGGTGACGATTGAATCTTCGGGCGTGAAGAAACCGAAGCCGGCGTGGTTTTTGCGAAAGACGCCGATCAGTTCGTTCTTCTTTTTGTGGTGTTTGCCTGCATTGCCGGTCTGCGGCTTTTTGGGTTTGCCATTGGCATCGACCGGGGCCTTCATCACCAAATGCTTGGGCCCGTACATCAAACGTCCTTTTTTGATCAGGCGTTTGAGGCAGCGTTTGACTTCGCGTTCGTCGCCGGCCAGTTTTAGCTTTTTGGCGATCGCTTTGGGTTTGAGCGGTTGGTAGTTGCGGTGCAGGACGAGATCTAAGATCAGTTTTTCGATTTTCAAGTTTTCTTTCATGTGTAACAGTTTATCGAATTTCAATAGTTTAGAACGAGCGTGGCGAGAATAGGCCATGGTTGTTCGCTGGCGGGCCAGATTTTTGGCCTAAAGGCGTTTTCCGAGCAAGAATTTGCTTGAAGTCCCGTGAAAATGCGGGGGTCGGCTGAAAGCCAGGACGTCGGCGAGTGTATTTGGCCGACCAATAAAGATTAAGAATTGATGAAATCTAATTCTTAATTTCGAAAATTGAAGCCGGATCGCGATCGAGAAACACCGTGTTGGTATTCAGGCGATTCTAAAAGATGCGGGTCCAAGATTTGTTTATTTCGCAGGCTAGGACATTCTCAGGCGATGCGGGTTCGCGTTTTGGGTTCACGTTTTTTTAGTTTTGAAGTCTTGCGGCATGGATGTTGCAGTTTTGGCATGTGAACCCACTGTCGCCACTGAACGATGAATTTTTGCATCATCGTGGCGGGTGTTGGTTGAAAAAATGCAACATTTATTGGAGCCGACCCCATGACCAGCCCGCTAACGATCGAACATTCAAAACAACTTGGTTTTAATTCGAGAGTCAAAATCTGTTTGGGGCAACTGGCGTCCGTTTTTTATCGAAAGCGATTGGTTGAGTTGTCACAGAGCCCCAAGAGTCAGCCAAACGGATGGGTCGATAAGGCGCTAATGTCTGTGTTGAAGCAGGCGGCAATGCGCGAGGGGGACGTTCAATTTTTTGAATCGTTGCACCGCGACTTTTGGCAAGGTGAAGGTGGCGGGGTTTTTTCGTCAAACTGCGATCATCGTTTTCATGATTTATTTCTTGGCCGTCAGCAAGCAGACATCGTCGCGTTATTGCAGGAATGGGAGCGGAGTGATCTGACGCAGGTTGTCGAATTTGGTTGCAATTCTGGTTTGGTGTTGGACTATCTGTGCCGTCATCTTACGGGTGTACAACAGGCCGATGGGGTCGAGATCAACCAGAGCCAGGTAGAAGCGAATAAGGGGGCCGTTAATTTGGATTCCAAAATCAATTTCCATTGTGCCGATGGTGGGCAGTGGCTGTTGGAAAATGGAAAGCCGAGCACGCTGTTCGTCACCAACGGCGGCGTGCTGGAGTATTTTCGCCGCGAGCGACTCGACGAGATGCTGACATATATTTTCAGCCAGCTGCAGCCGGCCATGTTTTTCTCGATTGAACCCGTCGCGCCCGATCACGATTGGTCGACGACTCGTCAATCGGTGCCCTTTGGGGAGGAGCTTTCATTTTCGCACAACTATACGGATCTTTTTGAATCCAATGGGTTTGAGATCGTGCATCAACGCTCGACCGATTTCGAGTCGTGGCGGATGATGGCGACGATCGCGAGAACGAGTTAAATGAGGGTTCGTGTTTTTGGTGTGTGAAAT
>CAZROJ010000224.1:0-7558 GCA_964601665.1 uncultured Pirellulaceae bacterium | reverse complement strand
GGTTTGCCGGCTTACAGCGGCGGTGGCTCACAGGTCGTGGGGACGGGAGCGACAAAGTTTTCTGCTTCGCGAGTCGTACAGGTACCCGCACCCCAGCGTCGACCGCCGAAAAAGAGCCCTGGCCACATGAAGTTGGGGCTTTACCAGCAGTCGCCGGCGGGCGGCATATTTTAGCGATTGGTCAAAATGAATTATCGATTTACTCTTGCCGTTCTTTTCGCGTTTGTTTTTACTTCCAATGCTTGGTCGCAAGAAAAAGAAAAATCAGGACAACCAAATATCGTCGTGATTCTGTGTGACGATTTAGGCATCGGCGACGTGCAATCTTTCAACCCCAAACTGGGAAAGATCAAGACCCCCAACATTGATCAGCTCGCCCGAAACGGCATGTCGTTCACCGACGCACACTCGGGGGCGTCCGTTTGCACGCCGACTCGCTACGGCATGCTGACCGGGCGTTATGCATGGCGAACGTCGCTGCAGAGAGGCGTCGTTCGAGGATTTTCTCCGTGTATTATTGCCAAAGATCGGCCCACGATTGGTTCGTTTCTCAAGTCGCAGGGCTACGATACGGCCTTGGTTGGGAAGTGGCATTTGAACATGCGTTTCTTTGACAGCGACGATCCGACCAAGGAACTCGATGGCAAACCTTTTAAGTTTACGCCGCCCGTTGGCGCGAAATCTCCCGATGGCCCGGTGAATCGCGGCTTTGATTATTTCTATGGAATTCATCACGCGAGGAGCATGAGAGCCATTTTGCAGCAGGACACGGTCGCCAAGCATGACGATGAGGTCAATTTCCTACCGGACTGCCAAACCAAGTCGCTCGAATTCATCAAACGGCATTCAAAAGGCGACAAACCGTTTTTCTTGTACGTGCCACTCGGGTCGCCTCATACGCCGATCGTGCCAACCCAAGAATGGCAGGGCAAAAGTGGGCTGGGGGCGTATGCCGATTTTGTAATGCAAACCGATCATGTCGTCGGAAAAATCCTTAAGTGTTTGGACGACGAAAAGATCGCCGACAATACGATCGTTTTTTTTGGAAGCGACAATGGTTGCTCGCGAGTGGTAAATGTCGGCAAGCTAAAAAAAGAAGGCCATCATGTCAGTGCTGGTTTTCGCGGAGTCAAAGCCGATATTTGGGATGGCGGGCACCGAATTCCGTTCATCGCGAAGTGGCCGGGTAAGATTGAAGCAGGAGCCAAGTCAGATCAGGTCGTTTGTTTGACGGACTTGTTTGCGACGATTGCTGACTGCTTGGACGTGAATCCCCCGGCTGGCAGTTGTGAGGACAGTTTTAGTTTTCTGCCGGTGTTAAAAGGAGAGCCAGTTTCAATCGAACGCGATGGAATTGTTCACCATTCGATCAGCGGCCATTTTGCTTATCGAAGTGGTCCGTGGAAATTGATTTTGGCGCGGGCGTCGGGCGGGTGGAGTGCTCCGAATGAACGAAACGCGGCTGCGGATGCGCCCGAAGGACAGCTGTACAATATGGAAGATGATCCAGCCGAGCAACGCAATCTCTATTTGACCCAGCCCAACGTGGTGGCGAAATTGTTGTCGTTACTTGAGCGCGATGTACAGCGAGGGCGAACGACACCGGGCCAGAACTCAAAAAATGACGTTCAAGACATCCAGCTTTGGAAGTCAAAACCAAGGCAGCCAAGGCCAGAAAAGTAGGCTCGATCCATTCGCGTTGCAACGCGATGTTGAAACAAGATTTGATCAACCGCGGCGCGACGGCCTACGAGATTGCTCAGATTGTCGGAGCCGGCGACAAGCTGGATAAAAAATCGAGGAATGATGCAGCAGCGATGCCGATGCAGAAAGCCGTTTATTAGCGGTTGATTGGGCGATTGCGGCCTTGCCACGCGAAGCCGCTTCGCTTTGTCTGCTAAACCGTCATTCCTGCGGCAGGAACGGGAAAGTGTTGGCAGAGTTCTTTGACTTGGCCGTGGATTTTCTCCAGCAACGCTTTGTCACCAGAACTTGAGAGCGATTCGACGATCCAGCCGCCAATCTCTTTCATTTGATCCGGGCCCATGCCACGGGTGGTCAACGCGGGCGTGCCCAGCCGAATGCCGCTGGGGTCCATCGGCTTGCGGCTGTCGAAAGGGATCATGTTTTTGTTGGCGGTGATGCCGCAGGCACCCAGGGTGTCTTCGGCCAATGTTCCACCGATCCCTTTGGTCGTCACGTCGACCAGCATCAAGTGGTTGTCCGTGCCGCCACTGACCAGATCCAAACCACCCGCCATTAGAGTTTCGGCCAGCACTTTTGCGTTGGCCTTCACGTTTTGAGCGTAGGTCTTAAATTCGGGCTTGAGTGCTTCGCCAAAACAAACCGCTTTACCAGCCACCACGTGCATCAAGGGTCCGCCTTGCATGCCCGGGAAAACGCTGCTGTTGATTTTTTTGGCGTATTTCTTTTTGCACAGAATCAAGCCGCCGCGAGGACCACGCAAGGTTTTGTGAGTCGTGTTGGTCACGAAGTCGGCAACGGCAACAGGATCGTCGTGTTCTTTGGCAGCGACCAGCCCGGCGTAGTGAGCCATATCAACAAACAGTAACGCGCCGATTTCATCGGCGATCTCGCGGAACTTGCCGTGCGGGATCTCTCGAGGATAAGCACTGGCTCCGGCAACGATCATCTTGGGCTTGTGTTCACGAGCCATTTTTAGAATTTCGTCGAAATCGAATCGGTGCGTTTTGGCGTCGACTCCGTAATGAACAAAGTTGTAAAGTTTGCCCGACAAATTCAGATGCATGCCGTGAGTCAGGTGACCACCGTGAGCCAAGCTCATGCCCATCACGGTGTCGCCGGGTTCGATTGCGGTAAGGTAGACCGCTTGGTTGGCTTGCGAACCGGAGCTTGGTTGGACGTTGGCGAATTCGGCGTTGAATAATTCTTTCGCCCGATCGCGCGCAATGTTTTCGGTGACGTCGACGTGTTCGCAACCGCCATAGTAACGCCGGCCAGGATAGCCTTCTGCGTATTTATTGGTCAGCACGCTGCCGACGGCTTCCATGACCGCGGGGCTGGTGTAATTTTCGCTGGCAATCATTTCCAAGCCGTCTTGTTGGCGAATGGCTTCGTCGTGGATGGTTTGCCAGATCTCAGTGTCTTGCGTTTGCAGAATGCTCATGGAATTCGTTTTTCAAGAAAAAGCAGGTTGCCGTGTGGGCAAATGGTTGCCAGCGGATTGGTTAATCGCTGACACAAATATCATTTGGAATGATTTGAGAGCAGAAGTGTAATCTAACTCTTGCCGAGCGTGCTATTGTAGACGTTTGCAGCGAATGTCCAAGGCTCCTTGGTTATCTGCCAGCTTGGCGGGTGATTCGTTAATTCGAAAACAGAGCACTCCGCTGGCTGGGATTTCAATTTCCTGTGCTCCGGACCCCAAGGCAATTGGCACGATGACCGCAGGCAATTTTTGGTTGGGCAAATTTGCTCTGCCGGTCCCGGGCAGCACTGAATCGGCCAACAAAATCCCTGCCTGCAGCCTGCCAAGTGGCTGGCCACGATAATACTCCAGCGTGATCCCGTCGGCTTCGCTTCGCCAAGGGTAGATCGTAGGCTGGGCTGCGGCATTTTGGTCGTTTGATGGCGATGGCTCGTCAGCGATCACTGTTTGGCCAACGCGAAAACGTCCACTCGCCTGGATCGTAAACTTTTCGCCTGTCTTGACGGTGATGGCCGTTTTTTGCCAGCCGCGATCAACGGCAATGGAAAAAGAAAACGTGCCGCCAGCGTCAGGCTTTTCTTGAGCGTCAGTGATGCGTCCCTGTTCGACGTCGAATCCGTATTCCATTTCCTGAATGAAGATCGACCAATCAAGCGAGAGCTGTTTCCAATGCGGATCGAGTTTTTCTTTAAAGGTTTTGTTGAAGTCTTCGTAAGAAAGCGTGGTCGAATTTCTCAAGTCCCGAAACGCTTCTTGGGAAAGCGGGTGGTTGTTGAAAAACTCGCAAGCCGCCCAGCTCCACGCGTAAAACCGAACGTTGCGAAATGCGTTGTAGGGAATCGCCAGCACGTCCTCGAGCGTCATCGCTTGATTGGCGGCGTATTCGTCTTTGATTAATTTGACGCGTCCCCAGTAAGGGGCTTCGGATCGATCCGTCAACCGATGCAGCAAGGCGACGCCGCTTTGCGTTTTTTTGTGAACGGCTTGCAGTTCCGACATGCCTTCGGAGTACCACGGTGCTCCGGGGCCGTTCAAGAACCACCGCATAAAGGCATGAGTGCCCTCGTGCAGCAGCAGATGGCGAGTGTAATAGTCGCCCGGTTGGTCATACAGAAAAATGTTGTGATCTAACTGGTAGCCGGCCGCAAAACCGGGCAGCGGCTGATTGATCAATTTCGCCTTTTTAAAACGCTCGACCTTGCCCGGCCCCTGCAGCAAATAGGCTCGCAACTTCCAGCCGACCGCTTTGTCAGGATCGATGCCAAAGTATTTGCACCACTGAGGCACTGCCGAGTCGTAGCTGCGGATTAGGTCTTCGGCTTTTGTGTCATCGCGAAGATCCGAAAACAGAATTAGGTGCTCGCCGGAGTAGACCGACAAACCGGAATCGGCAGCCAATTGAATGTCGATTGGTTTGGCAGCTTTTATTTTTGGATTGATAATCTGCAGTAATTCAGGGTCCAAATCTTCGGCTTGGCCGACAACCGTTTGGCACGTCATGGCCGCAGCGATCCAGCCGCCCAGGGCAATCGCAAGCGTTAACAGTGGTTGGACGAGCCAATTTGAGCGTGGATTGTTCACTTGGGGGCGCTCGCTGAATCATCCGCGTAGTTGTTCAAAAACTTGGCGACGGCAGTCCAATAGGCGTCCGAATCGTCAAATTGTTTGTACAGCGCCCGCGAGCCATGATTGCCCTTGGTGGTTGGCACGAACTTGGCTTTTTGCTGGCCTGGAATCGCATTAAAAATTTTCTCCCAGCGGGGAAACTCGTTTTTGGCCGACGTGACAAATGCGGGAGCTTGAATCTTTTTTGCCGACGATTGAATCCACGTCGCGGGTTTGCCAAAACGTTCGAAGTATTCGCCGGGCGCGAAAGCCATGACGCCGTCGACCAAGTCAGGACGTTCACCGGCAATGCGCAGCGACAACGCCGCGCTGTAGCTGCTGCCCCACAAGATGACTTTTCCCTTGGCCTGTTTCGTTCGAGCCCAGCGGAGCGCTGCCACGATGTCTTGTTCGGCGTCGGTGAATTCGGTTGCCTTGCCGGCTTTGGTAGCGGCGAGCACGGTTTGGTTGGCAACTTTGTTGTACAGGTCTTTTTTGCCTGAACGTTGATCGATCGCCAAACAATTGAATCCTGCTTGCTGCAGTTTTGGCGCAATCTCACGATACTCGCCTCGTGACCAACCCGCTTGGTGACATAACACGATGAAAGGGTTTTCGTCGCTGCTGCCGGCGTACAGGTCGGCTGTTACTTTAACGCCATCCAGCGAATCGAAGGTGACCGTTTGATAAGTCGGCTGGGACGGCTGCTGGCCGGCCGACGAGGTTACACAAACCAGCGATGTCGTGATCGCCAAAATCAGAGTGGAAGCGAGTGTTGAAAGTTTCATAGGATCTTATCAATAGTTCATGGTCGTTTGGTTGAAATCATAGCAAATTCGTTACGTTGGCGGCAGCGACATGTTCGAATCTTCGTTGACGCACCCGGGCTTCCGAGCCAAAATTGTCGCTCGGTTGCAACTATTTCAATGGTTGGCGGGTATAGACGGCCTCTGGCAAGAAACCTCAAGAAAACTCAAGTTCAATAATTCGGGTAGAACCATGAATGTCTTAAACGTTGCGTTGGTGATTCTGGCCACGCTCGCGAGCGCTTCGCCAGCGCTTTGCTCGGGCCAGGAAATAACCAATGCACCTGTCAATTCCGTGGGGAAAACAATCCAGCCGCTTTCGGCCAAAGACATTCACGGCACGCCGACGCAGCTGCTTGCAGAAGGTTTCAAATGCACGGTCGTCATTTTTGTCGGTTGGGAATGCCCATTGGTGCGTCAGTATTCCGGACGACTGGAGGAATTGAAAAGTCAATTTGCCAACGACCGGCAATCCGCGGGCAAAAATGTCCGCTGGCTGGCCATTAATTCTAACCAGCATGACTCATTGACCGAGCTACAGCAGTTCGCCAAAACGCTCGAGTTCAAGATTCCCATTTTGAAGGATGTCGGCAACAAAATCGCGGACCAGTTTGGTGCCACGCGAACGCCCGAAGCGTTTCTGCTGGATGCCAGCGGCCGGGTCGTCTACCAAGGCCGCATTGACAACCAATACACTTATGGCCGGCAACGCCCGCAGGTTACGACGACCTTTTTAGCCGACGCGATCAAAGAAGTTTTAGCCGGCGACAAGGTTTCGAAACCTTTTGTCGAAGCCGAAGGATGCATTATTGGTCGCGTGATTCAAACCAAGGGCGAGGCGTCGGATATCACTTACTGCAATCAAATCAGCCGTATCTTGCAGAACAACTGCATTGGTTGCCATCGATCCGGCGAGATTGGCCCGTTTGCACTTGATGACTACGACGAAGTGATCGGCTGGGCCGGCATGATCCAAGAAGTCGTGAACGAGCGTCGAATGCCTCCATGGCACGCCGACCCGCAGCATGGAACCTTCAGCAACGATTGCCGGCTCAGTGAAGTGGAAATTGAAATGATCAACGGCTGGGTGGATGCGGGCGTTCCCGAGGGCGACCGCAGCCAATTGCCCGAGCCGATGGAGTTTGCCGAAGGTTGGCAAATCGGCACGCCTGACAAGATCGTCCGCATGAAACGGGCTTTCAAAGTGCCGGCAACGGGGACGGTCGATTATCAATATTTTGAAGTCGATCCTGAACTAACCGAAGACAAATGGGTTTGCGCTGCCGAGTGTCGCCCGGGCAACCGCGCGGTCATTCACCACATCATTGTCGGTATTCGCGGCGAAGGCGATTTTGGTCGGCGAGGTAACCACGGAAACGAGTCGGATTGGTTGGCTGCGTCGGCACCGGGATCGCCGCCGATGGTTTTGCCACCAGGCTACGCGAAATTGGTTCCTGCGGGTTCGAAATTGATTTTCCAAATGCACTACACGCCCAACGGAGTCGCCGCGAAGGACATTAGTTCCATCGGTTTGAAATTTCTTGACGCCGACCAAGTCACGCATCGCGTTCTGACCTTGGAGGCAGCCAATCAACGCTTTCGAATTCCACCGGGAGCAGCGAACCATCAAGTGACCTCTCGTTTTCGTTTTCCTCGCGAAGCCGAGCTGATCAGTATGTTCCCTCATATGCACCTTCGCGGCAAAGCCTTCAAGTACGTCGCATCGTATCCGGACGGCAAGAGCGAAATTTTACTGGACGTGCCCAATTACGATTTCAACTGGCAAAACGGCTACGAGTTGGCCACGCCAAAAAAGATTCCCAAAGGCACTCGGATCAAGTGCACGGCCTTGTTTGACAATTCGGAAAACAACATCGCCAATCCAAATCCCAAGAAAGCCGTCCGCTGGGGCGACCAGACTTGGGAAGAAATGATGATCGGCTACTTCAACGTGGCC
>CAZROJ010000223.1:0-7627 GCA_964601665.1 uncultured Pirellulaceae bacterium | reverse complement strand
TGGTAAAGGTGCTGGCACGAAGAACCACACGGAATTGAGATTCACAGCACTAGCGCTGTTGACAGAAAACCTTTCGACGCAGCATCGCTATCAAAACAATCGCCCGCCAACGCACAAAACAAGCCGACAAAAAAACGCTGAAACGTCACCTAACGTTCCAGCGTTTTTTAATTTTAAATCTCGGGTTGCCAGCTTTGGGGCCGACTACGCTTCCGCCTCAGCCGCTTTGGCTCGAGCCTCACGCAAACCTCGACTCAGGATATCCCGCAGCGCCGGCGAGTAATCCTCGAACTTGGATTGGTCGGGCGAGCCATTTGAGTATTGATAAATCGCGTCACGCGGCTTGATGCCCAACGAAATCAACGCCGAACTTACCGTGCCGTAGTTTTTCTCTTTGACAACCATGCTCGGCCGACCCGGCACCGATGGTGTTCGAGCCAAAACCTTGCTGGCGATGGCCAAAAATTTCACCGGTGAATCGAGCGTCTGCAGAGTCAACAAGCGTCGAGCCATCGAAGCCCGCTCATCGCGTGGATCGTCGATGTCGCGATCACTGATCACGCACAGTCCCTGACGCAGCTCCGAAACGACGGTTTCTTTGACCGATTGAATCACCCAGCCGCCATCTTGGTCGGCAACGCAAAAGTTCGCCCCGCCGTACTGGCCCGTTTCTAGCTCTTCCAAAGCAAAATCCATTGCCGACTGAGCCGAGTTGCATTTCAGCATCTCTCGGGCCAATGCACCTCGCGAACGAGGGCTCAACGCCAAACCAGGCTTTTTGCGACGCACAACGCCAACAAACATCCCGTTTTGGTTGACTCCCAAATAGGTTCCGCCCGTATTTTGGTCAACACTCGCTAAAACTCTTGGTTTACCCGACTGAATCGCCGGTGTGGAACAAATCCGGTCGAAAGACTCCTCTCGGTTATAGGCCGCTAAAATGGGTGCTTCAGGTACAAGGTGGTATACGATTGCCAGAAGGCTCATGCGTTTTCACTTTTCAAGATCAGTGTGTGTCGTTGTCCATTACGTTTTCGTCAGAAACTTCATTTCGTTGAAAATCGTCTCCGTTCGATAGCCCCTACTCTAATGAATTGCACCTCAAATGACACCCTCTTTCGGGGGGTTCAGCCGAGCTTTCGGAGCTTGGAATGCGGAAAATGGGTTAAATGGGAAGCTTGCCGGCTAGTTTTAGGCGCGAAATTCGCGAGGAATCTGGCATTTACGCCGCCGTAAAAAAACTCGGATTGACCCAATCTCTAGATCCGCGTTAGCTGTGAATCACTCAGATGAAGTTTCTGCGGCAATTCGCCAGCCGTCTTCCGCTTCTATTACCAGCCACGCTGGAATTCAAACAAGCCAAGGGCCACCGTTGGAAACAACACTTCACAAACAACTCAAGGACGAATTCTGCGACCCCGGAGCCCGGTTGGAAGTGAAACTGGGGCGTTACCGAATCGACGTGGTCAGCGGAAATCGGTTGATCGAGATCCAACGCAGCGGCTTGGCGGCGATTCGCGACAAGATCAATCGGCTGCTGAGTCAAGGCTACACCGTCGACGTCGTCAAACCACTGGTCACTCGCAAACGGCTGATCAAGCTGAGCCGCAAAAACGGCAAGGTGGTCGAATCGCGTTGGAGCCCCAAACGTGGCTCAATCTTGGATTTGTTCGACGAATTGATCTATTTCACCCGCGTTTTCCCGCACCCCAATCTCACTCTAATCACGCCGATGATCGAAATCGAAGAAATTCGTTATCCGGGGCGCGGCAAACGTCGCCGCCGCCGCAAAAGCGATTTCGTGGTCGATGATCGCCAAATTTTGAACATGGGCGAGGCTCCTTTTTTTCGGACGGTCCAAGACCTGCATCGGTTGCTGCCCAGTGCCTTGCCCAAAGAGTTCGACACCGGCCAGCTGGCGACGGGCTTGGACATCCCTCGTGATCAGGCTCAGAAAATTGCCTATGTGATGCGTAAAACGGGCGCCGTCAAAGAGGTTGGCAAGCGTGGCAATGCAATCGTTTGCCGCCTGACCAACAAACGCGAATCCAAAAAAGCACTCGCCGCAAAGAAACCAAACAAGAAGCCGAAGCTAAATTTTTAACCGACAGCGGCGAATCCCAATCTACCCCACTGCAACCACCTTTGACTACGGCTTAACACTGACGACGGCTTAACACTGACTACGGCTTAAACAACTCAAACCCGTCATCCGCAGTCGCATCTTTTCCGTACAGCGGCAGAAACCGGTAGTAAACTTCCAAGGTCATACAAGCCATCGCCGTATCGTACAAACGCCCGCCTCGAAGCGACCAAGTATGATCAAAAAACCAGCTACCGCGTTTGTTTCCATCGCGGCCTTGCGAATCAACCAAGAAGTCTCGCATTTTGGTATTCCAACGAGTCCAAGCTGGCGTGCCGATGTACATGTGCTTCATCGCTTGCGTGGCGTAGTAGTTGTAGTACATGTCGGCATCGCTGCTGACGTCCGGCCCCTTCTCTGAGATCCTTGCCATGCCGGCAACCAGCCCAGCCCGGTCTTTTGGCCAGCCGAGATACATGCGACACAGCAGGCCGATGGCGTTTCGCGCTTTCGTCACGCTGCCTTTTCGATAGCTTTCGTAACCGTACTCCGACCCGTCACTATTGGAAGCGAAATCCAGAAAGATCCCCGCTCGCTTGAACGTCCGTCGATTGATCTCCAGTTCCGAAATTTTTGCACTCTTGAGCGCCATCAGCTGCCAACCCACCGCCGACGTGTCTCCCGCCTCCCGCGGACGGTAACGCCAGCCACCGCCGCGAGGATCCTGCGCGTATTCGGTGAACTTAATCACCGCCTGAGCGTAGGGCCTTAATTCTTCATCGCGCGTCATCGCATAAGCTTCGCAAAAAACAATCGCGACCAGCCCATGAGAATACAGCGTGCCGTCGTCTTCCATGTAGGAAAGCCGAGCCGCACTGCCACGCTGGCGTCCTTTGCGTTTGAGAAACTCCAGCCCCTTTTGAACCGCCTCCTTGTACTGGCCTGACTGATGCGTGTTCCCGGCTCCCAGCAGCGGCAGCAGCGCGATCGCCGTCGCTCCGTTGCGAGCTCCCCTTGCCGTTCCCGCACCTTCGGTATCTCGAAATCCTCCCGGTCCGACGGTGTGATCAAAGTTCCAGCCGCCGTCAGGCAATTGATGTTTGACGATCCAAGCCAACGCCAGATCAACCGACTGCTCCGAATCGGCCGTCGCCCCTTCGCTCCTGGCTCGCAGGCGACCATCGACAGAACGCCCGCTTAATTCATTGCCGCCCGTCACGCCTCCGGTTTCCAGTACTTGCCCAATTTCTTCCGAAGAAAACATATCACCTAGGTCGGTGACTTCCGTTGACGGCAGTTCCGTGTCAACTTCGGAAATCTCGGCTTCGATATTCTTCAGCAAGTCAGACGGTTCCAAATTCGCCGCTGCCTCGTCGCTGTTGAAATCATCCAAATCAACTTCAATTGAATCGGTGGCGGCCCCTTCTGTCTGGCCGCTTTCAAAAGAGATCTTTTTATCTTGGCTGACATCTAAAAACCAAAATGCCAAAACCAAAATCAAGATCAGATGGGTCACAAAACTGGCCAGCCAACTTGGCGCCACATTGAACAGCAAAAATCGCCGCCCCAGTTCCATGTCGTCGCGCTCATTCACCACGACTGGCCGCATCCGCTTTCTAGCTCGCGGCGGCGTTTTTTGAGGACGGGCGTTGGGTTGAGCACTGCTCATTCAAGCTTTTCTGGCTAAATGATGGCGGTTGAAATCGTCTTTGGCTTGCTAATTCCAGCGAACTCATTTTACCGCATCCGCCTGTTTTGTAAAATCAAACATAGTCCTGCGAGGCCCAGATTTTAAGCCGCTCACCATCACGCGTTCGCCTTCAACAACCTAATTCCGGTGATCGCCGGCACTAAAAAATCACAGGCGGATCGAGCAAGCTGCCTGACAGTTTGCTGTTTTGCCTGCCATCACGGATTCTCACCCGCGACATATCCTCGCTGATCATCTCCGCTGCCTCAGGCAATTTTCAGTTCAATTTACTTTGCGAATCCCAGTTAATTTACTGCGATACCCTCTGTTACCTGATCGCCCCCCTGCCAACCATTTCTAAAATTGATTGTTGCCCCGGCCGCAGAAACCGCAGCCGTCACGCCTGTTGCTTTGTTCTTGATTTGTTTAAAAGATTCAGCAACGGACGGTCGTTTCGTAGCCGCCCCAGTTCCTCAACAGGTGAGTTCTATGCCCAGCAGTTTGTACATCGGCACCAACGGCAATGCGACCGGCAAACGCATGGTGGCGTTGTGTGTGATGGAGTTAGCATCACGACGTTTTGGCAACGTTGCGTTTTTCAGGCCCGTCGTTCGAAACAGCGGCGAAGACGACCTGAGCGTGCGGCTGATGCGATCGCGTTATAACTTGTCTCAATCGACGGACGAAATGACCGGCGTGTCGCGTCATGAAGCAAGGCAACTGCTGGCCGACGATCGGTATAGCGATCTGATTCAGATGATCCAGCAAAAATTTAAACTGCTGGAACAAGCGGCCGATTTCGTGGTTGTCGAAGGCACCAGCTTTCGCGGCTTGGCCCCCGAACTCGAATTTGAATTGAACGCCGACATTGCGGTTAATCTTGGCTGCCGAGTGCTCTCGGTGTACGGCATGGGTTCTCGCACGCCTCAAGAATGCGTGCAGTCGGTTTGCATTGGCAACGATGGGTTTGTCGATCGAGGTTGCGATCTAGTTGGCACGATTATCAATCAAGTCCCAGAATCCCTGTCCACCGAGATTCGCGCCGCTTGCGATGCCGCCAAGTTCACCTCGAATTCGCCCGTGTACTTTTTGCCCGAAGAACCTCTGCTGCGCCAACCGACGGTGCGCGAGATTCAAGACGGCATCGGTGCCGAGTTTCTGATGGGTGATCCTCAAGCACTCGATCGTGAAGTTTCTCGTCGGCTCGTGGCAGCAATGCGGTTACCTTCGTTCCTGGATCGGTTGTCGCAGGGCGGACTGGTCATGACGCCCGGAGACCGCAGCGATATTTTGGTGGGCTGCGTGTTGGCGTGCTCGCAACTGGAAGGTCCAGCCCCCGCGGCCTTGGTCCTGACCGGCGGCATCAAACCCGCACCCTCGATACGGCGACTGATCGAACACGCCTGCCCACTGCCAATCCTGACCACCGAAGACAATACTTACGAAACGGCGGCCAAAGCCAATGCGGTGCTGGCAGAGATCGGAGAACATTCGCCCAAGAAGATTGAATCGGCGTTGGGGCTGTTCGAACGCAGCATCGACGTGGATGACTTGGCCGCTCGACTGGAAGCCCCGTCAATCCAACGAATGACTCCGATGTTGTTCGAACACCTTTTGATTCAACAGGCTCGCCGGCAGCGAGTGAAAGTTGTGCTGCCCGAGGGCACCGAGCCACGGATTCTGCAAGCGATGGACGTGTTGCGCCGCCGCGACGTGGCCGACTTGGTTTTATTGGGAGACCCAGCAAAAATCCAATCCACCGCTGCCAAGGTGGGCGTTGAAATTCCACCCACGGGGGTCGAGATCATCGATCCACTAAACAGCGATCTGACCGAATTGTTCGCTCAAGACTATGTCCAGTTGCGAAAGCACAAAGGCATGACCATCGATGTCGCGCGTGACCGGATGCTGGACGTGAATTACTTTGGCACCATGATGATCCATCGCAATTTGGCCGGTGGCATGGTTTCAGGGTCCGTCCATACCACCGCCAGCACGATCCGGCCTGCATTTGAATTTATTAAAGCACGCCCCGACGTTGGTTTGGTTAGCAGCGTCTTTTTTATGTGCTTGAAGGACGGCGTGCTGGTTTACGGAGACTGTGCTGTCGTGCCAAACCCAACCGCTGACGAACTGGCCGAAATTGCCAGCAGTAGCGCCGACACGTCGCGGCAGTTTGGCATCGACCCTCGCATCGCGATGTTGTCTTATTCCACGGGCGAAAGTGGCCAAGGCCAAGAGGTGGAAAAAGTCAGAGCGGCGACCCAAAAGTTGCGCGAGCTACGGCCTGAGCTGCGGGTCGAAGGACCGTTGCAATACGATGCCGCGGTTGACCCCAAGGTAGCAGCGACCAAAATGCCTAACAGCCCGGTCGCGGGCCAAGCCACCGTTTTGATTTTTCCCGATTTGAATACCGGCAACAATCTCTACAAAGCAGTCCAACGTTCGTCCAATGCAATCGCGATCGGTCCGGTGTTGCAAGGGTTGAATAAACCCGTCAACGATTTGTCGCGCGGCTGCACGGTCACCGATATCGTGAACACCGTCGCCATCACCGCCATTCAAGCTCAAGCATCGCTACCGACTGAGAATCAATCGTCATGAATGTCCTTGTCATCAACGTTGGCAGCACCACGCTAAAATACGCTTGCGTCAATCCGGAAACGGGCAAGCGGTTGGCAACGGGTTTGGTTGATCGCATTGGTCAGCCGGGAAACCCCGACCCGACTGCTGTCGATCACATCACCGCCGCCAAATCCGTGCTGCAGCGGCTGAACCAAATGAAGGGCGTTTCTTTTGACGTGATCGGCCATCGAATTGTCCACGGCGGCAATACGTTTCTCCAGCCGACGCCCGTTAGCCCTGATGTCCTCGCGCTGCTGAAACGCTTGGATTCTTTGGCCCCGCTGCACAACCCGAACGCTCGAACGGTTGTCGAAGCACTCGCGGATCTGAAAATCCCTCAGACCCTCGTTTTTGACACCGCCTATTTTTCAACTCTTGCCGAACCGGCGTTTCGATATCCGTTGCCGACTGAATTATTTCAGAAGCACGGCGTTCGCCGCTACGGCTTCCATGGCACGTCGCATCAATTTGTGACCGATCGAGCAATCGATTACTTGAGTGAGACGTCAGCCAGTTTCGATGCGGCGACGTGCAAGATCATTTCGTTGCATTTGGGAGGCGGCGCGAGTGCTACCGCATCGATGGGTGGCAAGGCCGTCGACACCTCGATGGGTATGACGCCGCTCGAGGGGCTGGTAATGGCGACGCGCTGCGGCGACATCGACCCGGCAATTCCAGGCTATCTGATTCGCCAGCTTGGCCTGTCAGTCGATGAAGTTGATTCGATATTGAACAGGCAGAGCGGCTTGCAAGGGCTATGCGGTGATTGCGACATGCGCCGGGTTTTAGACCGAGCCAACAATGGCGAAGACGATGCCGAGCTGGCGGTCGATATTTTTGTCCGCAAAATCGTAAAAACGATCGGCAGTTACATCGCGATCTTGGGCGGCTTGGATGCGTTGATTTTCACCGCCGGCATCGGCGAACATGCCGCCGAAATCCGAAAACGCATCGCTCAACCGCTAGCTCATCTGGGGATCGAAATTGATTCCGCCATCAACAATTCGTGTCCAGCGGGATTGGTCAATTTATCAACAGGAAGCGTCAATGTCTTGGTCGTACCAACCGACGAAGAACTGGCGATTGCTCGCCAAGTTTCAGTTTAATTCCTAGCCAGCCAAAACACCCAAAACCTTGGAACCATCTTGCCTACCAACGTCATCAAAACATGTCAGCAGCTGTCCCAATTTGTTCGCCAGTGCCAACAAAACAATAAAATTATTGGTGTG
>CAZROJ010000222.1:3326-7697 GCA_964601665.1 uncultured Pirellulaceae bacterium | reverse complement strand
TCAATCCGGATGTGTCGGCACTGTGATATTTTTTGGGAACTGTCGTCGAAGGAATTCAACGGTGACACCACCAGCGAAGCGGGCTAGTTGAGCTGTTTCGGCTGAGCGAGATTCAATCGAGAAACGAATGAATCTTGCTCGATTGCCATGTTCGAATCAATGACAATCTAGGCGGGTCAAAAGTCGCTTCGCGGGCGTTAAAACAAAACTTGAAAACTGCCACTACCCCAATTCAAACTCGAGTCACCAACTGGATTTGGTCCGGCGCTGGATTCACGCCTCAAAACACTAGTGCTGCGTCAAAACTTAGTTTTAGGATTGGGGGTAAATCATGAATGGCGTTTCGAGTTGATTTTCGCCAGTTCAAATGCTGGATTGGAAACGTGGAATCCCCAATCTTTACCTTTGACAAAACACTAGTATCGCACTGATCATCGCGTTTATTTTAGGGCTCGGCTGGCTCATGTTTCATTCGCTTGCGCCGGCAACGCAATAAATCCCAACGCAGCGTCGATGAATTGCTCAGCAAAAACTCTAGGTAGCGAAGGTACCGCCGAGGAAGGCGACCTTAAAAACTTGTTTGCCGGTTATTGATTTAATCCTTTGGCAACATCCATCGCGAAATAACTGAGCACGCCGTCGCAGCCGGCTCGTTTGAAAGCGAGCAGGCTTTCGAACATTACCGCCTCGCCGTCCAGCCAACCGTTGTTCGCCGCAGCCATCAACATCGCATACTCGCCGCTGACTTGGTAGGCAAAAGTCGGCACCGAGAACTCGTCCTTCACTCGCCGCACGATATCCAAGTACGGCATGCCCGGTTTGACCATCACCATGTCCGCGCCTTCGTCAATGTCCAGCCGGACCTCTCGCATGGCTTCATTCGAATTCGCAGGATTCATTTGGTAGGTTTGTTTGCCGCCGCCTTGGACGCCGGCTCCCTTCAAATTTGAATTCGAACCGATCGCATCGCGGAAGGGACCGTAAAAAGCCGAAGCGTATTTGGCGGCGTAGCTCATGATCATCACGTTTTGAAAGCCGCTGGCGTCGAGTGCTTTTCGGATCGCACCGATGCGGCCATCCATCATGTCCGACGGCGCGATCACGTCGCAGCCGGCTTGGGCTTGGACGACGGCTTGCTGGCATAGCATATCGACGCTGGGATCGTTCACCACAACGCCGTCTTGAACCAAACCGTCTTGTCCGTGGGACGTGTAAGGGTCCAAAGCCACATCGCAGATCACACCGATTTCAGGAACCGCGTTTTTGATCGCGGCGACTGTTTGGCAAACCAAATTGTCAGGGTTGATGGCTTCCTTGGCGTCGTCTGTTTTTTTTCTGGGGTCGGTTTCAGGAAAAATGGCGATGGCGGGGATCCCCAGCTTGGCGGCCAACGCGACTTCTTTGACCAGCAGGTCGATTGTCCAGCGTTTGACGCCCGGCATCGAATCGACGGGCGTGGCCCCGTTTTGGCCGGGCTGTACAAAAACCGGCCAGATCAAATCCGAGGGCGAAAGCGAATTTTCGGCGACCAAGTTTCGCGACCAAGCAAATTGCCGGACGCGGCGCATTCGAGTTTCAGGGAAGGAAGGCATTGGGTTGGTTGTTCTTGGTTTTGTGACAGTAATTGATACGAATTGAAATGAAATCGCATGGCTTTGCGAGCTTGCCGAACGTTTTTAACTTTGTCAGGGTTAAACGTTTGCCAAGCGTTTGCCAAGCGCCGTGTTTCGAATTTTGCCCGTCCTGGTGGAGCGGAGCAAAACTGCGAGCCGGGGATCGGGGACTCGCCTGATCGGCTTATCCAGCTTGGGCAAATTTGTTGGGCAAATTTTTTGGGCGGTCGCAGGAATGAGCCGGCCAAAAAATGCGAAAAACGACTCAGAGCCAGCTCAAGCGTCACGAGGACCCTCGAGCTGCCTTTGGCCTTCGTGAGTGCAACGGTACACGTTCCATCAATTTTTCGAAACCTACCCATTGAAAATCTGTTCAAAACGGTCTGATACCATTAGATTAAAGAACAGAACGATTCAAAAGACGGTCGAACCGTTCGATTTTCCAATGCCAGTCAAATTCTATCCCGCGATACTTTCGAGGTAACACATGTTTCAAACGTCGTTGCAAACTTTTTTAATGCTGAACACAGCGGTACTCAGTACCATCGTGCTCAACATTGCGACGCTGCCGTCCGCCGTCCAAGCCCAAAACTGGGCCAACTGGCGAGGTCCCGAGCAGAACGGGATTTCTCGCGATTCTGGTTTGGTAGACGACTGGAGTTTTGAGCCGCAGAAGAACGTGGCTTGGGTTGCCGAACCCGGCGGCCGCGCGACGCCGATCATTTTGAATGGCCGAGTGTTTTTGAATTGCCGGACGGTCGACGATGTGGTGGACCCTGAAACCAAAATCAACGCTCGCGAGCAAGTCATTTGCTGGGACCTGAAAACGGGCAAAGAACTTTGGCGCGACCAATTCAATGTCTTTCAAACGGACATCCCCGCTCCTCGCGTTGGCTGGGCTTCGATGTGCGGCGACGAAGAAACGGGCAACGTTTACGTTCACTCGGTCAGCGGCATCATGCGTTGCTACACGCCCGCAGGCGAGGTCGTTTGGGAGCATTCGCTGGCTGAAAAGTACGGCAAAATTTCTGGCTACGGTGGCAGAACCCAAACTCCGATCATCGACGAAGACCGTTTGATTGTCAGCTTCATGGCAACCAACTGGGGCGAAACCAAAGGCCCGGCTCCGCTGCATTACTATTACGCGTTCGACAAAAAGACGGGTGACCTGCAATGGGTTTCGGCTCCCGGTGGTGCCCCGAAAGACACCAACTATTCGGCTCCTGTCGTTGCCGTGATCGAAGGCCAACGCCAACTGATCGGCGGTAACTGCGACGGTCACGTCTACAGTATTAACGCACGCACCGGAAAACCGATCTGGTCTTTCAAAATGTCCTTGCGAGGGCTCAACACGACGCCGGTTGTCGACGGGAATTATGTTTTCATGTCGCATGGCGAAGACAATATCGACAACACGGAATTCGGCCGGGTGCAATGCATCGACGCGACCGGCACCGGCGACGTGACCGAAACCCACGGCGTCTGGCGCAAAGACGGAATCAAAGCGGGGTACACGGCTTTGGTGGTTTACGATGGAATTTTGAATGTCGTGGCTGACACGGGGAACATGTACGCTTACGACACAAAGACCGGCGACGAACTGTGGATGTTTGACCTTGGAACCGTTGGCAAGGGATCGCCGATTTTCGCTGATGGGAAAATTTATGCGACGGAAGTCAACGGCAACATGTGGATCCTCAAGCCGTCTCGCCAAGGCTGCGAAAAGCTTTCGCATGTGAATATTGATGCCAAAGAGGGAGCCGGAGAAGACGAAATTTACGCTTCGCCCGCGACGTCCGAAGGCCGAGTGATCTTGGTTACGCGTGACCGCACGATTTGCATTTTTGATGAATCCAAAGAATACAAGCAAGGCGCGCCTAAGGCCTTGCCCGCTGAAAAGCCGGTCGGTCAAGAGATTGATTTGGTTCAGCTGCGACCTTACGAGACCATCGTTGAATCAGGTTCAAAAACTGAATTCACCGTGCATGCTTTTGACAGCAATGGCGGTTTGATTAAGTCGATGCCGGCGGAGAATTTAACTGCTGACGAATCGTTGGCTGGATTCGAAACTTCTGGCGGCACGTTGACGGCTCCAACGGTCGAAAAGTCGTTTGCGGGCACGGTCAGCTCGACGGTGGCTGGCAAAACGGCCAAGGCACGACTGCGGATGTTCAATCCGGCCAAGGTTTGGAAGTGGGATTTCACCGGCTACAAGGGTTTGCAAACGCCTTCGACTTGGATTCGTTCGCACATCAAGGTCAAGCCGGCGGAGATCGACGGAGATACCGTTCTTAAATTTGCCGGCGGCGGCAAGGGACGGCCCAGCCATCAGATTGGGCTCGGTTTTCCGGAAATGGACAACTACACCATTCAGGCCGACGTGATGCTGGCCGAGCAATCTCGGAAGCTGGGGCGAGTGGGCCTGTCGTGTAACCGTTACAACTTTATTTTGAACGGCAACAACAACAAGCTTGAGATTTATTCGTGGGCTCCGCATAAGCGAATGGGGAAGATGCAACGTTTCAAGGTCGAACCGGGGGCATGGTACACGATAAAAATGAAAGTCGATTCGACGCCAGAAAAGGCGACGATCTACGGCAAGATTTGGCCTCGCGGTGAAGCTGAACCCGAGGCCTGGACTATGACGCAGACCGATCCGCATCCGAACATGTCGGGTTCACCGGGGCTCTACTCTTACAAGTTGGCCGATGGCTTTTTCGACAACGTGATCGTCACCAAGGAAGATTAGAGTTCGAAA
>CAZROJ010000222.1:0-3226 GCA_964601665.1 uncultured Pirellulaceae bacterium | reverse complement strand
GGCGTAGTGGGCGAGTGAAGGTTCAGTTCTGATTTTCATCTGGAGTCTTGCGGCTTCAGCAACCATACAATTTTCAATTTACATTTAGGATTCAAAATGAAGTCGATTCGCGTCTTCTCGATCATTGCGATTGCGGTCAGTCTTTTGACGACTGCGGCGATTGCTGACTGGCCAATGTGGGGCGGTACGCCGTCGCGAAATATGGTCGCCGAGGGAAAAGTTAGTTTGTTTTTTGACTTGCAAAAAGGCAAAGAAGGCGGAGTGCTCTGGCAACAGAACCTCGGTTCTCAAACTTATGGCAACCCCATTGTCGCCGACGGAAAAATTTTCGTCGGAACCAATAATGGCGGCGGTTGGCGAGCGGACAAGTATCCTGCCGAACAGGACAAAGGCGTTGTCTTGGCGTTCAACGAAGAAGACGGCAAATTCCTTTGGCAGCTGACTCGCGACAAGCTTCCTGCGGGACGCGTGAACGACTGGCTATTGCAAGGCATCTGTTCCGTGCCGGTGGTCGAAGGTGACCGCATGTACGTCGTGACCAATCGTTGCGAACTAATGTGTTTGGACACGAACGGTTTTTTGGACGATGAAAACGATGGCGAAGTTCAAGACGAAGTCGATGCGACTAAAAAGGACGCGGACATCATTTGGAACTTGGACATGATCGAAGAGCTCGGTGTGTTCCCGCACAACCTCGCGACCAGTTCGCCCGTCATTCATGGCGACATGATTTATTTGCTAACTTCCAATGGCGTCGACGAAGCTCACCTGGACGTGCCTTCGCCTCGTTCGCCTTGTTTTTTGGCTGTGAACAAAAAGACTGGCGAGGTGGCTTGGGAACACAACCAGCCCGAAGATCGAATTCTTCACGGCCAGTGGTCTTCGCCGGCCTTGGGTGTTGTTAACGGAAAAACTCAAGTTTACTTTCCCGGCGGCGACGGCGTGCTTTACGCTCACGACGCGGAATCGGGCGATGAAATTTGGCGTTTTGATTTGAACCCCAAAGAAACCAAGTGGGAGTTGTACGGAAAAGGAACTCGCAACGCGGTCATTTCAACGCCTGTCTTTATTGACAACAGTGTCGTTTTGGCGGTCGGGCAAGACCCTGAACACGGCGAAGGCGTCGGGCATCTGTGGCGGATCGACGCGACCAAAAAAGGTGACATCAGCCCCGAACTTGGCGAGATCGGTAGTCCCGGAAAGCCTAATCCGAACTCGGGTGTGATTTGGCATTACGGCGGTGAGATCAAAGGCGAAGACGGCGAGCTGGAGTCGAAGTTTCGTCGCACGATGTCGACGGTTTCGATTTACAAAGGCATGGTTTTCGCGGCTGACCTGAGCGGTTTCTTGCACTGTGTCGATCTGGCGACGGGCGAACGTCACTGGGAGCACGATCTGATGGACGGCGTCTGGGGTTCGACGCTCGCAATCGACGACAAGGTATTTCTTGGCGGCGAAGGTGGAGTCTTGACGGTTTTCAAAGCCTCCAAAGAAAAGGCTGAAATTCTTGCCACCAAGGACACGGTCGAATTTTCTTCGATTTACAGCACGCCGACTTTCAATGGCGACCGAATGTACCTTTCCGATCGTACTCGGCTGTACGCCGTCGATGTCAATGTTGCTCGCGAAAAAATGCTGGACGAAGCCATTGTCCAACAAACGTCAAAAGTCGAATCGGTGATGGCTGAACTGAAGATGTTCAGCGACGGTTTGGCCGAAGGCGACGAAGCGGGGCAAAAGAAATTGAAGAAGATGCAACGCAACGCCAAGAAAGTTGAAAAGGCTTTGGAAGCGATGAAAATGATGAAGCGGACGAATTAAGAAACGCCGCTATCGATTGGGCCGTTTCTCCTTGTCCTGATCGCCTTCAAGTTCTTGTTGATCAATTTGTTAGCCCGCCATTATTTAATGGCGGGCTATTTTTTTGACTGGCTCTTCGTGCCGTCGGACCTGCCGATAAGCGGTGGCTTGACGAGCATTCTTACAAACGACGCACCGAATAAACGCACCGAATAAACGCACCGTATCGAACAAACCGTCTGGGCAAGCGATGTAGCTCGATCGTCGTGACAAACGCTATTTCAGTCAATTTCCGCAGTTTGCGGCTGGCCGCAACACGCGAAATATCACCAAAACCATCATGAATCGGTGAGGATTCCAGCGCACTTTTCCGCGGGCCGATGAACAGACCAATGGTTTAGGCAGTGGAAATTTCACCCCAAGAAGCAATAGAATGTTGATCCAGCGATTTTCAAAAAAAATAGCGAGTCGATTGTTCAGCAGAGTTACTGCTGCCGGAGTGATCGCGGCGGCGGTCGTGTTTTCATCTGGTCTTTACTCGGCGGAAGGCGACATTATTTATGGCTCCAGCAATTCAGGTTCAGCGGGCAATGCGATTTACTCGATCGACATCGACACCAACACGGCTTCTTTGCTGGTCGGTGGTTTGGCAGTGACGCCTAATTCGCTGGGTACGGACTCGCTGCGCAACCGACTGTACTACGGCGATTCCAATGGACAAACCATTTGGAGTTATGATTTTCAGTCGAACACCGCCAACCAGGTTTTTGACCTGAATAACTCGACCTTGTTTTCTGGTTTGGTTTCGCCCACCTTCGGCGACGGCGGCTCCTTTTATAACGGCTCTTACTACGCAATCATTCAGAGGAACATCGGCAGCGAATCGGGTGGCGGCAATTCGGTTTACCGGTTTGATTTGACCACCGATGGTAATTCAGTCAGCAATATTGCTGAGCTGGTCATCAACACGGATTCAGGGATTTCCATCGGTGACCTTGGTGACTTCACGATCGATTCCAACGGCATCGCGTTCGGTAATTCTTGGGATCCGCCGGGAAATGATACTCAAATCAGCGGCTACTGGAGTTTCGACGTCAACGACACCGCCAACTCCTTCCAGCTGCTCGAAGATACAAGTTCGCTAGGCAACAACGCACCGACTTACCAGCTTGCCACGGCCGCAGATGGTGTCACAAAAGTTGGAGTCGACTTCTTCACTCCATTGCGGCTGGATACCTTGACCACGCAAGTTCAAGTGACAGCTGGCCAGCAAATCACTGGTTTCGACGGCACGAGTTTCAACGACCTGGCCAATTCCATCATCGTCGTGGCGGTACCCGAGCCAAGCACGACATTGTTTTCCCTGTTGCTGGTCGTCGGGGTCGCTGCCCGGCGTCGCAAGTCGACTCGGTCAGTGCGATAGGCT
>CAZROJ010000221.1:1899-7707 GCA_964601665.1 uncultured Pirellulaceae bacterium | reverse complement strand
ACTCGTTTTACAAGTATCGTCAACAAAAACGCTTTCGATTCGGAGAATCGAGCGACATTGTCGCTCAGCTTTCCAAGCTGATAGCGGGCCTTACGCAAACCAAAAACAATTTGGTGTCATTCAAAAACCGAGAGTGATTGCCATTGGGCGCTAACTGTTAGAAATTTTCGGCAAGTTGACGTCGTTAGTGCCTGCGTTTGAAACGCTACATCGGGTCGATCATTGCTTCGTCGATCGCGATGGAAATTCCTTGCTCGAGAAACTTGACCGCCAAGATAAAACGCGTCTTGCCGTCGCGGCGAATCACGGTTCCCTCGTAGCCGGCAAATGGGCCGCTTTTGACGCGCACGGGATCGCCTTTTTCGAGCCGAGCTTCTGGTGTTAGGCCTACGCCCTGCCCGACCACATTGGCAATTTGTGTTAGGTCTGAAATCAATTGCTGCGTGTCGGTGACCGGCGTGCATTTTGAAATGCAGTTGGTCGTCATCGCGTGGTAGCGATCTTCTTCGGTGGCGAACATGAACACGTAGTTCGGAAACAGCGGTACGTACGAGGTTCGCATCCGGCCATTGGGTGAACGAAAACGTTTGCTGATTACGGGGCCATAAAAGCGGATCTTCTTGGCGAACAGTTTCCGCATCAGGTCCTTTTCACGACGAGACAACGTATACACGCAGTACCAGACCGCCGATTCATCTTGTAGATGTTCGGGGTTGGTCAGCAGGTCGGCGGGATAGATATCATTTTCGGCGCCTAGGATTGGCATCGATCGGCTCACAGTTTCAAAAAGGGACAAAGCTTTCGCAGCCGCCAATCGATCGAACCTTAATCGATCGAATCCTGCTGAGCGGCCTCAAGCATATCTTTCTGAATTTTTGCTTGATCGTCCATGCCAATTGCGGAGTAAGCTTCGACAAGTTTTCTGCGAACCGCCAGTTTGTCATCGACGTCGCCGATAGCAAGTTCGAAGTCGGCAATAGCATCTTTGTAGCGTTCGAGTTTCATATAGATCGTGCCACGTGTATCGCGGAATCGACCGCTTTTCGGTGCGGATTTGACGGCCTGTTCGGACAATTCAAGGGCTCGTTCGAGGTCGGGTTCAGCTCGGCTCGCAAGAACCCAGGCGAGATTGTTGGCGACGTAATTGAATTTGGAGTGAATCTTGTACGCCAATTCAAGGTGCTTGGTTGCCTCGTCCCGATTGCCTTCAGCCCACAAGATGTTGCTCAACGCAAAATGAGCCATCGGGTTGGCGTCTTCTTGAGCAATTTGGAATTGCAATTCGTTTCGTATCTGCACCGCGTCAGTTTCGTTGTCGCTGGCTGCTGACAGCTTTACCAGCCGTTCATAAATGGGGGCATGATTCGGTTCAGCACGAAGCGCTTTGAACAAATACTGAATTCGTTTGCCAATATCGTTCTCGTTGTTTCGTTCCAAATCATGTCGCATCGTAAAGAAGACAGCGTTAGCCGTTTTCATCAGGCCGTCAGGTTTTTTCTCTAGCCCGAATGTCAAAATCTCCTCGGCTTCGTCGTATCGCTGTTGTTGCGAAATTGCATTGGCCAGCAGCACGCGAACGCGATTGTTGAAAGTGTCGCCGTCTAAAATTTCACGAAAACGTTTCTCGGCCAACTTCAAAGTGTTTCGCTGGTCATTCAGGCGATTCAGTTCCCCTTGGTATTGGGCGATTACGGTGAGGAATCGCGGGTCACTTCTGGCCGCTTTGGTCAATGCAGCGATAGCTTTGTCGGGCTTGTCGACATTCTTGTAATAAAACGCCCAAGCATCCAAAATGGGAGGCGTTTCGTCACGCGATTTGGTCAGGTGTTTTTCGAGTGAAGCCAGTTTCATCGGGTTGTTGGAAGATTTTAGCTGCGATGCCAAGTGCAAGGCTTTGATCTTATGAGCCGGAGCAAAGCCGATCGCGTCATCGGGCGCCAATTCATCCAACATTTGCTCGGCCTTATCCAGTTCTCCTGTTTCAGCCAGCACGACCATCCACTGCAGTTTTTGAGGTTGGGACAGTTCGTTGTCCTGCATGATTCGCTTGAATACCGTTTTGGCTTTAGCGAATTCGCCATCATTCATCGCGGCGACGATTTCTTTGGAATACTTATTGTTGATTCTTTCGGAACGCGCAAAAACCTGCACGCCAACGTAGATCAAAAAACCGGCCATCAAGACCGCAGGCACAATAAAAAGCACCTCTCTGATGCCGGACCTGGAAACGCCTTGAAAGAATCGAATCGGCGCCGTCACGATCAAGTAGGGCAGACGCAGTAGGAACCGCCCGGCCGACTTAAGATTACGGCCAACTTTGGCTCCCAGCGACAGATTGTGAGCGTCGTCGTAGTCGTCGTTTTGCACGCCTGTTTGATGAAACAGTCCCAAGAACCGCATTGGAAGGAAGAGGACTTGCAGCGGAAAAACCAAAATCGAAATCAGTAATTTTCCGAAGCCGCCAAGTGGCGATTCAATTTCTGGATCCTGGATTTCATCGTTGTCGAAACGGTCGGGCGAGGGACCAGTAAGCGATTTGATTCGTCGACCGAATGCGTTAAACCAGCTCATGGGCAGTGGGGTTGGTTGGGAAGGAGGGGCGTAAGGGGCGATATGGTATGCCTCGACTGAATTGTAGCAATTTTCGATAAATGCGAAATCCGTCCGGTGTTTGACTGCATTCTTCCCGCAAGCAGTTGAGAAGCCCGATAAGGCGTTCGGTAGTTGAAGTTCAATTGATAATGCTTGCGGTGATTGCGAATTTCGGGCTGTGTGCCAAGTAAATCTTCTCGATCGCCTTTTACAAAAGCCAGCATTTGCCAGCGGTCGGATGGCCGTTTGCTCGGGTTTGAGTTCCGCAGTGAATTGATTTTCACCGACGCCGCCGATTGACCGAGATATAATGAAGCAAGATGCCGCAAGTTGACGGGCACTGTTAATATCGCCGCCATTTCCAATCGATCAAGAATTTCATGAATCCGATCAAAGCCATTGCTGTCGTTGGGTTTTTCGTTGCCACGACGGCTTGTGCTCAAGACGTTGATTTTGCTCGAGACATTCAGTCGATTTTGAACGCGAAATGCTCCGAGTGTCACGGCGGAGTCAAAGCCTCCGGGGGTCTGTCGTTTGTTTACGAAGACCGTGTAATCAACTACGAAGCGGACACGGGCGAGGTGGTCGTCGTGCCCGGCAAGCCAGACGAATCGGAGCTCTTGCGTCGAATCACTTCCGACGATGAATACGAGATCATGCCTCAGCCGGACGCTCATCCACCGCTGACCAAAAAAGAAATTGATTTGATCCGTCAGTGGATTGAGCAAGGTGCAAAGTGGAGTGGTCATTGGGCTTACGAGCAACCCCAGGCGACGCCAGCTGCCAAGTCTAAATTTGATTCGCTGGCCAAAAACGAAATCGATCGATATTTATTTTCGCGGTTGCAGCGGGAGAACCTGAAGCCAGCAAAAGTCGAATCGCCGGGCCGCTTGCTGCGGCGGTTGAGCATTGGTCTGACGGGCGTTCCGCCGACGCTTGATCAAATCGAGACTTTCGAGTTGGCGTACCGATTTGACATTGATCGGGCCGTCAAAAACGCGGTCGACGATTTATTGAATTCGCCGGCCTTTGGAGAGCGTTGGGCTTCGATGTGGCTGGACGTCGTCCGCTATGCCGACTCGGGCGGCTTGGGGCAAGATCAACGGCGATCGATCTGGGTTTACCGGGATTGGGTCGTGCGGGCGTTCAACCAAAACATGCCTTTCGATCAATTCACGATCAAGCAATTGGCTGGCGATTTACTGCCACAGCCAACGCTCGACGATCTGGTCGCGACCGCCTGCCATCGAAACACGCAAACGAATAACGAAGGCGGAACCGACGATGAAGAATTTCGAATCGAAGCGGTGATCGATCGCGTCAATACGACTTGGCAAGCTTGGGGCGGCGTGACGTTTGGGTGCGTGCAGTGCCATGATCATCCGTACGATCCGTTTCGCCATGAAGAGTATTATCAGTTTGCTGATTTTTTTAATGGAACCGCGGACAGCGATGTGGGCAATGACGGGCCGCGAATTCGAGTGCCAACGGACCGGCGAAAATTTGCCCAGCGGCAAGTTTTAAATGGCAAATGGGAGACGCTTCGCCAAAGTATTTTTGATCAGGGCATCGAATTGCGAGACGCCACGCAGTGGATGCCCATTCGCCGACTGGCGGTGAATTCGCAAAACGGCGTGAAGTACGTTTTGGAAACAAAAAACGAATCGGTCCAGTTTCATACCGAAGGCACCATTTCGCAAAACACGCAAACGCTGATCAACGTAAAAGCCGACGGTTTGCCTGAGCAGCCCGTGACGGCGTTGCGATTGGCAGTGTTGCCGCTGGATCCCACAACGGCGGTGCACAGTCCCGAGTGGGGATTTTGGCTGACCGATTTAAAGGCCTTCAAGGTCGGTCCAAACGGTGACGATGGCAAACCGACTCGACAAGAAATCAAATTTCGTTGGTCGGTTCCCGATTACGCTTGGATGCCGACGGATCCGTTTGTGGGTGTCGATGTCAACGGAAAAAACTGGTCGGCTCATACTCGGATTCATCGCCAGCGACAATTGGTTTTGGTGCCGGTCGAGCCGATCCAATTGGCGGGCGACCAGCAGCTTCGAATCGAAATTTCATGCGGCAAGATGTCCGGCGGTGCTCACCCCTTGATCATCAAACGAGGGCACTTGGCGGCGACCTCGGATGCTCGCTGGGGCGAGTTTGCCAGCAAAGGCTCTGCCATCGTCGGGTGGCATGGTCAAGCCAATCAGCTCCGCCAGCAAATCCAAAAACTGGGTGGCACGCACACGCCGATCATGGCCGAACGTCCGGTTCACCTGCGTCGTCCGACTCATGTTTTCATTCGCGGAAACATGATGGACAAGGGCGATCGCGTTTTTGCGGCTCTGCCAGATTCTTTGGTTGATTTGGAATCGGATCCCGGCCCGCTCAACCGTTTGGACATGGCTCGTTGGTGGGCGTCGAAGGAAAACCCACTGACCGCTCGCGTTTTCGTCAACCGCGTTTGGGCTCAGCTGTTTGGCGTGGGAATCGTGCCGACGATCGAGGACTTTGGGTCGTCGGGTGACAAGCCGACGCACCCAGAATTGCTGGACTACCTTGCCCTGCGTTTTCAAAACGAGCACCGGTGGCAAGTCAAATCGTTGGTGCGGGAGATGGCGTTGAGCTACGTTTATCGGCAATCGGCCAAAGTTACCCAAACGCTTTACAGCCGCGATCCCGATAACCGGCTGTTGGCTCGAGGGCCTCAATTGCGTCTATCGGCTGAGGCCGTGCGAGACAACATGTTGGCGGTCAGCGGACTGTTGGCCAGCAAGGTAGGTGGTAGTCCAGTGCGTCCACCGATTCCGGCGGGTATTTGGAATCCATTTGAAGGTGCCGACCGCTGGAATACGGCGAAGCGGGGCGAGGAAAGCCGCTATCGGCGATCGATCTATGTCTATGTCAAACGCAGCATTCCGTTTCCGACGTTTGCTACCTTTGACGCACCCTCGCGCGAGTTTTGTACGCCTCGTCGTTTAACGTCCAACACGCCATTGCAGGCCTTGTTTACGCTCAACGACGAAGCGTTCGTTGAATGTGCCCAAGCGTTGGGCCAACGTATTGAAAACGAGCTTTCAGGTTCATTAAAAGTCCGATTAGCCAAGGCTCACGTGCTGGCGACCGGACGCCAGCCCAATCAAAAACGAGTCGAACAGTTGTTGCGACTGCACGATGATCTGCAAAAGCAATACGACGAATTAAAACGAGCCGAAT
>CAZROJ010000221.1:0-1799 GCA_964601665.1 uncultured Pirellulaceae bacterium | reverse complement strand
AAACGAGCCGAATCTAAACGTACGGAATTAGAACAACAAGCAGCGAAACAGGCTGAGCCGCCGGCAGCACCAATCGATTATGACCAAATGGTTTGGACGGTGATTGGGCAAGTTTTATTGAACATGGATGAAGCGATGACCTATTAGGATGAAGCGATGACCTATTAACAACGTGGCTCGTTTTTAAACCGTCACCAACGAATTTTTTGCCGTCGCCAAGCACAAGCCACCAGACCAAGTAAGACGATGAACCTCCAACACATTTTAAAACAAGCGTCGCTCGACCGACTGCAGGCCGACACGCGGCGTCAATTTTTAACTCAGTGCACCACCGGGCTGGGCGCTCTCTTTTTGGCGTCGCAGCTTCCCGCCAACGGCAGTGCTGGGCAAGTGACAGATCGTTTTGCGATGCCGCAACACGATCCGGCGAATCCGTTGAACCAGATCCAACCGCACTTCCCGGCCAAGGTCAAACGTGTGATTTATTTGCACATGATCGGAGCGCCCAGTCAGTTGGAATTGTTCGACTACAAACCGGAATTGAAAAAGCTGGACGGCAAGCCCTGCCCGCAATCGATTTTGCAGGGTAAAAAGTTCGCCTTCATACAAGGCACGCCCGACATGCTAGGGCCGCAGTTTGAATTCAAGCAGCACGGCGAATCGGGTGCATGGGTTTCAGATCGGTTGCCCTATTTTGCCAAAGTCGTCGACGATGTCAGTTTCATCAAGACGCTGCAAACCGACCAATTCAATCACGGACCGGCTCAGCTGATGGTCCACACGGGCCAGCCGCGAATTGGCTATCCCTCGATTGGTTCTTGGGTCACTTGGGGGCTGGGCACCGAAAACGCCGACTTGCCTGGCTTCGTCGTGTTGCTCTCCGGCGGACGTTTGCCGCGGGTTGGCAAAGCGTTGTGGAGTTCGGGCTTTTTGCCGTCGGTTTATCAAGGCGTGCAATGTCGTTCGCACGGGGATCCGGTTTTGAATGTCTCCAACCCGCGCGGGATGGGGCGAGACGTGCGTCGGACCGCGATGGACTACTTAAATCGACTCAACCAACAAACGCATGAAGAATTCGGCGACCCCGAAACACTGACGCGGATTGCTCAATACGAAATGGCGTTTCGGATGCAGGCGGCGGTGCCCGAAGCGATGTCGATCGACCGCGAAACGAAGGAAACCATCGAAGCCTACGGAGCCAAACCTGGGAGATCAAGTTTTGCCAATAATTGTTTGCTTGCCAGGCGTTTGGTCGAACGTGGTGTTCGTTACGTGCAGCTGTTTGATTGGGGCTGGGATTCGCATGGGGCAGCCAAGTCGGAAGCGCTTAACGGTGGCTTTCACGGCAAATGCAAGAGCGTTGATAAACCCATGGCGGCGTTGCTGGCGGATTTGAAACAGCGAGGCTTGCTGGAAGATACGCTGGTCGTGTGGAGCGGCGAGTTTGGTCGAACGCCGATGCGGGAGAACCGAGCGGGCAAAAAGATGGCTTTGATTGGCCGCGACCACAATCCGGCCGCGTTCACCGCTTGGATGGCCGGCGCGGGGATCAAGCCCGGTATTTCCTACGGCCAAACTGACGAAGTTGGATACTCAGCGGCCGAAAACCCGGTTCCGCTGCGCGACTTGCACGCCACGATTCAATACCTGTTAGGTTTCAACCACGAAAAATTGATCTACCCGTTTCAAGGGCTCAACCAACGTTTGTCGGGCGTAAAGCACGCAAAAGTGATCCGCGATATTTTGGCGTAGGTTGATCGGTTATTAGCCGCCGTCCAATTCCATGGCGAACCGGACCA
>CAZROJ010000220.1:0-7781 GCA_964601665.1 uncultured Pirellulaceae bacterium | reverse complement strand
TTCAGCGAATCAAGAAAATGCTAAAAACAAATCAGCTCCGAGGTTGTTTCTTTGCTACCGATAAAGAAGGCATCATCGACGCAAAAAAGAAACGAGGGCGTCGGACCGCAAATCTATGCCCGCAGTAATTCGGACAGAGTTTTGAACACGATCGAAAAGTGCAGCCGCAGTCTCCGCCGTCTCGGTTGTTTTCGAATAGATTCATGGAACTCGTCAAACATTTTGCACACGAAAAGAGACATCACGTTAAAACGGAAGGCGAATGGCTGTTACGTTGGATAGCTTTGCCGCAACACCGCTCAAGGGGTGTTCACGAAAGATCGCCGGATCGTTGGCAGCCTAATCGGTCTCGAGCTTGGCTTCTTCGTGTTGCCCCGCTTGATTTTCGCGACGAACTCGAGGACGAGTCAGTTCTTCAGGCTAGCTATTTCGGTCAGTTGCTACCGACGTCAAAGTTGAATTTTTTGAAGGGCGATATCGTCGCCTTCGGGAGACCCTTTTTTAACTTCTAACGATTTATCGGACGCTTTCTGGGTGAAGCCAATCGGCTCATTCCACTTGCCAATTTCCCAATTCCAACTCAGCCAACCGTTAGCGAGAGACGATAGCGGTAAACTGGACGACTTACAGCGAACCGAGGAATTCTCGCATTTCGGCGGCTGCATGCAGATCGCCTTGTGTTTCCGCGTGGGCGATGCCTTGGCTGAGGATGTCTTTCGCTTCGTCGATTCGGTCCAGCCGAGCGTACTGTTGGCCGGCCATGAAGAACGACGGGACGTAAGGTATTTCGTTTTGCATCAGGCCGTGGTGGAGTTCCAGACAACGCTGGCTTTCGTCGTCATCGTTAGCCAGTTCCATCGCCAAGGCGTACCGTAAAAAAGTATCTTGCGGGTTGTCGGCAAGCATGGATTCGATCTGTTCACGTCTGGACATTTGAGTTAACTGGTTAAATTTTGGAAATGCAAGGCGACGGTCGGGTGGCCGATGCCAGCTGAGTCGCTGATGTCGGCTGATTTAAACGAACCTGCTTAAGCTTTGTTCCGGCAGAGAAGCTGGACGGCTCGAATTAAATCAACCGCAACAGGAGAGGGCTGATTCTGGGTTTCTTTTATAACAGACCGGGCGAAGAAAGGGGTCTGTTAATCTGCGTCTGCTGGTTTGTCGACCGCCGCCAGACGGTTTTCGGCGATTGCGTGATAGCTATCGTTGCAGTCGATGCCGATATACGAACGGCCTAAACGTTTGGCGACACAAGCCGTTGTTCCAGCTCCAGAGAATGGATCCAAAACAACGCCTTCAGCGGGACAAGTGGCCTTTAAACAAGTTTCGACCAGAATTTCTGGGTAGACCGCAAAATGGGCCTCGCGACATTTTGAAAGTGGAATCGACCAGACCGTTCGTTTGTTTCGGCCTTGCGGGTGAAACGCTTGATCCCATCGCCCATCGTGCAAATTTGAGTCGCCCGAGTTCTTGCCTTTTTCGGGCGTCCCATTGCGTTTACCAAAATGCCCGCGACCGCCTTTCATTTTTGAATTCTTGGAAAACGTAACATGGGGTTCGCGAATGGCGTCGGCGTCGTAGAAATAATCTTTTGATCGACTGAAAAAAAATACGTACTCGTGATCGGTCGTCGGTCGAGTTTTACATGCCGACGGCATCGCGTTCGGTTTATGCCAAATGCAATCGCTACGTAAAATCCAACCGGCTTGCTTGATCGCAAAACAAACCTGCCATGGCATGCCGAGCAACTCGCCTTTGACGTATTTGTCGCCGATGACCACCCAAGCGGCTCCACTGGGCTTAACAACCCGGTGGAGCTCCAAGAACAATTCTTGCAAACGTTGGACGTAAGCTTCGGCGGTTTTTTCTTGACCGATCTGTAAGTCCGACTCGTAATCTCGCTGCCGATAATAGGGCGGACTCGTCACAACCGTATCGACACAAGCTGGGGGCAGCCCACGAGCCACCTGAACCGCATCGCCGGTAAGCAATTGGTTAACGGGCGGCCACAAAAATTTGTTTTGCTCGGGCATCAGCAGGCTGCATCAATCAGGTTTAATCGTCGTCATCGCTTTTTCGGACTCCCAATTCGCGATCGATCATAAACAGACCGCTGGGGTTTCCGTCGACGAGCTTCAACTGATCCAAAACCGCCGAAGTGCTGGCCTCTTCTTCAACTTGCTCAGCCACAAACCACTCGAGGAAGTTTTCAGTCGCGTGATCGGATTCCGCTCGAGCCAAATCCTTCAGCTTAAAGATACAAGACGTGATGTGTCGTTCGTGAGAGAGTGACTTTTCGAAAAGAGACAGCGGCGATTCGTCGGCAACTTTAGGCCCGTCAATTGCCTCTAAATTGACTTCGCCATCACGCTCAAGAACAAAATTGAAAAATCGTTCGGCATGCCCAAGTTCTTCTTGGTACTGTTGCTTGAACCAATTGCAAAATCCTGGCAACCCCAGCCGATCGCTCTCCGACGCCATCGCCAAGTAAACGTAGGCCGAGTGCATTTCTTCATTGATTTGTTTGTTGAGTGCTTTTTGGATTGTTTCAGAAAGCATTGGGTAACTCCGGTAGATGAATTAAAGTGATTTACTGATTGAATTTATTGGATCGCAAACGTCGGCGAATTCTAAAGTGCCGAATCGTGTTCGTCGTTATTCGTCGGTCAAAGATTGGGAAAAATACTGCGGCGTGCGAAATTGGCGGTGTTTTAGGCGAGAACCCCATCGGCGCCTGAGACTTTTCCGCCGGGCAATGACGCCACCATCAGAAATTCCCATTCAATCTGCTCGGCTGATTGTTAAATGACCGTTTAGTGACCGCTTAACGACTGGCCCTATTTTAGAAAAAAATAAATGGTTTACCACTGGGCGATGGTGCACCAAAAATGGCCAGGCAAAACGGACGGCCAGCACCAACGCATCTCGCATCGGCATCGCGATGCTTCAACATATTGTTGCCGGCATCGCAAACGAAAAACGCCCCTTTTACGTCGGCACGAACTAACCACTTCGCCGAAAGATGGTTGAGCAACTGTGGTTGAGCAACTACCGGGTACCAAGCCGTTCAAATTCCTGGCGCTTTGTGACTTCTATAAATTCGGGTTGGGCGACGACGAAAGTCACTGGATCGCCACAGTTTCCGCAAGTAGTTTCCAGTTTCCGCAAGTTGACAACAAAGTCAACATTTCCTTTCCTGTTTTGCGAGTGCTACCGTCCTAAAATTTAGCACTTAAAAAACGCTCGACGCAGACGCCCTTACCGAATGCGAGCGGTTAACTAGAATGATTCCATGGCAGCAGAAAAATCATTAGCGATTGTACTTCGAGTGACTGAGTTCAGCGAAACCAGTTGCATCGTTAACCTTATGACGCGCGAATTTGGTCGCATCACCGCCATCGCCAAAGGAGCCCGGCGACTCAAGAGTCCGTTCGAAGCCGCGATCGATGTGCTGGCGATTTGCCACATCGTGTTCATCCAAAAGACGAATGCGATGAGCATACTGACTGAGGCCAAACTTGATCGACGTTTTCGATCTGCGAGCACGGACCTGAAACGCCTGTACGCTGGCTATTACGTCGTAGAGTTACTGCAAAAGCTCACCGATGAGGGAGACCCGTCGCCTGAACTATTTGATTTGACCCGCGACATGTTGATTCAATTGGATGAATCAAATTTTTTCCAAAATGATCTGAACCATCGGCTGCTCCAATACGAATTAGGGTTGCTGGATTTGATTGGGCAAATGCCAATGTTGACCCGCTGTGTCAGTTGCGGTCGCGAAAAGACGCAGATTAACGAAATCAATTTTGGGCTTAACGCGGGCGGTGTCTTGTGCCAAAGGTGCCGCCGAGGTAGGGCAGATGTTGTCAAAGTCAGTGCTAGCGGTTTCGAAAGCTTATTGGATTTAGTCGGAGCTCAGATTGGTCTTGAGGCTGACAATTCTGACAACTGGAATCAAATCGACCGTGTTCATGAAAATCGAATTCGGAATCGATCTTGGACGCCGACATCGAATCCGGAAGCGGAATCAAAGGATTTGGACGAGATTCGAAAGCTGATGAGTCAATACATTACTCATTTGCTGGGGTTTCCGCCGCGACTGCACACGTTTTTGAACCAAGTCTAGTCGAGCGATGGGCTTGGTTGCGGTCGCCGTTCGTTTGATCGCTTTTGACCCCAATTTTTGCGAGTTGTTTGAAATAGGTTCAAAGACTGCCATTGGTCTGATCGCCTAGTATTTCTAAACTCCGCCATCCAGACCACCAATTGTTGCTGACAAGGACGTCGCAAAAATGAAAAATCAGGTCATTCTATATACCGTGACTTTAACCGCGCTCTTATTAAGTAGCGTTGGATGTAAAACGTTCCGCAAGGCGGGCGACAAAGCCAGTTCCGTTCTTGGGTTGGATCAGCGCAATCAGCAGGGCTTGGATTCCGACGATCTGCTCGATCCGCTCGGTGCCCGCGACGGCGACCGGTTACTTTTAGACGATCTTGCACCCGGCCAGCTGGCAACGACTTGGAAAGCGAGGGTCGGCATGGGCAAGGATCCTGAATCCGCTCGACAACACTATCAGCGCGGGCAAGATCTATACAACCAAGGCATCGCGGCGATGAAAGCCGATGCTGCAGCCAACCAACATCAGGAATCTTTCGCCAAAGCGGCCAACGAGTTTCGTTTGGCGGCGGCGGCTTGGCCCGGATCTTCCACCGAAGAGGACGCTTTGTACTTCCAAGGCGAATCATATTTCTTTGCCGATCGGTATGTTCAGTCCAATCGCGCGTTTGAAAAACTGGTTGCCGAATACAACGGTTCCAAACACATGGACATGGCTGAAAACCGACGCTACGCCATTGCTCTTTATTGGTTGCAGTTATCCGACTCCACCAGCGGTATCAATCTGAGCGATCCAAAGCGACCCAAAACGGGGCTGGCTAAAGAAGCACGGCGAGTCTTGCATCAAATCCGGATGGACGACCCGACGGGACGTTTGGCCGATGATGCGGCGATGTCGTTGGCCAAAGCCTTCATGAAAGCCAAGATGTATTTTGAGGCCGGCGACACTTTGGAAGATCTACGTCGAAACTATCCCGGCAGTGAATTCCAGTTCGATGCCCACTTACTGGAATTGGAAGCTCAGCTGGCCAGCTATCAAGGACCAAGCTACGACGACGGTCCGTTACGCAAAGCCGATGAAATTATGAAATCGATCGTCCGCGCCTTCCCACATAAGTCCAAAGGCGAATTGGCTTATCTGGAAAAACAATCAGCACGAATCAAAAACATGCTGGGGCAACGCGACTTGACCATGGGCGAGTATTTCGAGCGACGCGGCGAAAACTTGGCCGCTCGATTCCACTACCAGAAAATTCATGAAAAATTCAAGGGCACTGAAATTGCGAACCAGATCGAACAGCGGATCGCCGCGACGCAGTCCAAGCCTGATCGTCCAGCGCCGCCGGCCGAATGGTTGGTCAATGTGTTTCCAGATCCCGAAAAAGCCAAGCCGGTTATCGTTGCGGGCGACAATGAATCGATCCTGGGAATCAAACGCCGTTAGAGAGAGCTAGAGAGCTTTGAAAAAGAGAGCTTCGAAAAGCATGTCGCTTCATTACCAACTTAAAATCGTCGCCACAGCTGCTTTGGCTTGCGCGGTCTGCGTGATGTCCATGGGCTGCGCCGGCTATCATCTTGGTAATCAATATTTGTATCGCAGCGACATTCGAACCGTCCATGTGGCGATGTTTGAAAGTGATTCCAATCGCAGGTTCTTGGGACAGCGAGTCACCGAGGCGGTCATCAAAGAAGTCGAATCTTCAACGCCGCTGACGATTACCGATCCGCAGATTGCCGATAGTTTTATTCGCGGCCGGATCATTCGCGACCGAAAGACAGTCGTCGGAGAGAACCGCAACGACGAACCTCGTTCGTTGGGAGTCGCTTGGACGGTCGAAGTGGACTGGGTCGATCGCGCGGGCACTCCGTTGATGCAGCGGCAGACGGTTTTGGTGACGGAGGATGCTGTTTTTATTCCCGAAGGCGGGCAATCAATGACAACCGCTCAACAAGAAATCATCGAACGCTTCGCTCGACAAGTCGTTTCGCAAATGCAAACGCCATGGTAGCAACGCTGAATCTGGGACAAGCATTTGATGGGTAAGTCGACCAAGGCGATCGGCAGTTGAATTTCTACCGCTGATGTTTGCAACGATTGCGAATCTTGGGCAGATTGCCCGGTATTTTCTCAATCGCCTTTCGCCTAATGACCAAGATCGCAATCGAATGGCCGAAAGCAAAAACCGGCGAGCTGAAATGGTCGCAACGGCGGTCATCGGCGTCGCGTTGACTTGTTTTCGGTTGACCACCGCGCCCGTTGCCTTGATTCTGTTTAGCTTGGGGCCCGCGTTGGGGCTATTGGGTTGCGTCGCTGCCGCAAGGTTCGAAAAAGCGCCAAGACTAAATCTTGCTTGGACGATTGCGGCGGTTGTCGCGCTGATTGCCAACGGCCTGGCGTTGTTAATCGACTTTGCTGAAAGTTAGACGATGATTAGGGTTGGTTGCAAAGCAATTTGGAATTCCGATCGCAGCCGAGCATCAGTTGCCTTGGTTGAACAGCGGGGCCAGACGCAGTAAGTCTTTGAAAGGCAATCGGCGGAGGTAGCTTTCGCGACGTTTCTTAAAAAACATTTGCCCGGCGTTGATCGAAAAACATTCCCAGCCAAGTTTGCCCAAGCGATTGAGCTCGGTTTCCAGTTCGTCTTCGGGAAATGGTTTGAACTTGACGACTTTGTATTCCCACGACTCCATGTTTTGCCAATCTTCGGTCAACCAATCGCTGGTCGATTCGGCCGAGGTCAGGCCTTGATCCTTGAGGCTTTTAAAGGTTTGATTGGCCCAATCCATCGAACCGGTGGTCAGTTGATTGCTTGAATTTGAAACGCTTTGCCAAGTATTGGATAGCCAATTGCCGGCGGTGTTGGTTGGCGCGGTTGTCGGCGCGATTATTGGGTCCGCCCCGCTTGAATCGGCTTGTTGAATGGAACCGTTTGCCTGGGCTGCGATGGCAGCACCTTGGTTGGGTGCGGCGGGAAGACTCGATGCTTGTTGGGCCTGGGGTGTGACCTCGGCAGGATTTTCTTCAGTTGCATTTACCTTCGTGTTGACCGAGGTCGTGGCTGGCAATTCGCTGATGTTTAAATTGGCGTTTGGGCGATCACTGCAGCCAAAAAGACAAACGGTCAAACCGGTCAAGATCGCAATGCGGGCCAAGCCGGCGAGTGTTTTGCGGTGGCTGGAAATGCTCATTTCTGGTCCGTTGGGGCAAACTATAATTGAGTACGGTTTCATGCGTGTATTTCGCTTGTCCCACCTGTTATTGGGAGCGATAACTCATTTTTAGCGAGTAAATCTTAAAAAAGCTAGAAAAAGCTGGCTAAATGCGCAATTGCCGGGTTCTGTCACGTTGACATTAAGGTGGGGGAGTTTTAACGTTTGCGCCCAGTTAGACAACTTTGAGTTCCGGCTTCCGCGTCATATCGCAAAATGTATTGTGCAACTTGCGTAGGCCACCTTGATTCTAAACCTAGGAGACCCCTATGAATCGTATTTTGTTATCGCTGATCGCCTTCAGCATGATGTTCGCCTCTTCGACAACAGCCGAAGCTGGCATTTTTGGTTGCAAGTCACGTTGCAAGCCAGCCGTTCGACGTTGTGCGCCGGCTCCGCGTTGCTGCAAGCCAGTTCGCAAGCCATTGTTCACTCGTACTCGCTGCTGCAA
>CAZROJ010000219.1:0-7876 GCA_964601665.1 uncultured Pirellulaceae bacterium | reverse complement strand
AAAAAAAGCGCAAGCAATGAGCCGTGATCGCGTAAGCGGCCGGGCACCACCCAAAAAAGCGAAAGCAACGCCCCCCGTTCGCGAAAACGACCAGGCCCCACCTCTTCATTCCATCACTTAATTTCTACGCTCACCCTTTCGATCCTGAGCCTCCAAAACATAAACAACACATTGATCGATCTCGTCTTCCGAATTGAGAAACTCCCTATCACCTTTAGCACTCCAAACAGGACGTTCTCGCCATGTATCACAATGCCGCCGAAGTTCTCGAGTCGCCTTTGACTTGAGTTGATTCATCGCAAGAGTTGGTTTGTAATCAAACGCTGTCACAACCACATGAACGTGATTACTGCGGGCCGCCACTGCCCACAGAATCCAAGACCTAAATTCACAGATTTCTTTGACGGCATTTTCAACCACCGCGCGTTCTGAAACATCCAGCAATTTCACCTTGTGTTTCAGCCGGTTCGCATGCCATTGCTCGAGCAACGGGTTCGGCAATTGGTCTCCACGATCGCGGTTTCGCCAGCCACGCGAATCTCCGGGCAGGAAAGTCCCGTAGACGGTCCAAGTAAAAAAGTAATTGTACGAGAGCGACTGATTCATTGAGGGGTAATTGAGAATGAATTAAGTCAGGTGGTTAGTGAGGGAAATGCCCGGCCGCTTACGCGATCACGGCTCATAGGGGTGGTGTTTGGGTGGTGCCCGGCCGCTTACGCGATCACGGCTCATTGCTTGCGCTTTTTTTGGGAGGCCCGGCCGCTTACGCGATCACGGCTCATGGGCCTGCTAGAACAATTTGAAATCTTCGCCGTGAATTCGGCCGGACTGATGCATTAGCACCGCATTGGCAAGCTCGATCGCCATCCGCGACTCCAACGCCACTCCGGCTCGAACCGCCACGCAAGGATCGTGCCGGCCTTTTTCCAGCTGGAACTCCATCTCCGAAAGGTCCTTGCGAATACTCTGCTGAGGCAAATGAATCGTCGACGTCGGTTTGAATGCCACGCGAGCGACCAGCGGACTACCTGTCGTGATCCCGCCCAGCAAGCCGCCATGATGATTGGTTTGGTAACCGCTGGCCCGAATGGCGTCATTGTTTTCGCTGCCCAGGCGCGTCACGACATCACGCCCTGCCCCGACTTCAACCGCTCGTACCGCATGCAACCCACCCAGCGTTCCCATCAAGCGAAGCTTCAAACTGTTGTACAGCGGTTCTCCCACCAAAGCTGGAACATTGACCGCGACGACTTCTACGACACCGCCCAGCGAGTCGCCTTTCTTGCGGGTTTCGATAATCAAATCAGCCGCAGCCCGAGCGAACTTTGCATCGCGAGTCGGAATTTCGGCCGCCAATAATTGCTGTTCGACGCTTTCCAAATCGCCGGCCGACAGTAAGCCCGCATCGAACTCGTCGGCCAAACTTGTTTCAGCTTTCAGTTTTCCCACCTGAACAATGTTGCTCAAAAACCGAGTCTCAAAAAATTGCTCCAGCATGATCCGAGCGACCGCACCGCCCACAACATCGCTGATCGCACTGCGATAACTTGACCGACCGCCGCCTCGGTAATCAACAAAGCCTTGCGACTTATGATGCTTAACCAGATCGGTATGGCCGGGCCGCACCGCACCTTGGCCTCCAGAAAACTGCTGGTAGTGCTTGCTCTTGGACTGACTCGTCGGCACGAACGCCGCAATCGGTTCGCCCGTCGAAAACCCGCTGCTGTAGGTCGGCACCTCAGTCACACTTTCGCCTGCGCCGACTGACAACCGCGGCCCGTTCAACATCGCTTCATGATCGGCATCATCGAAAACGCCACCCGTTAAAACCACTTGATCGGTTTCGTTCCGCGGTGTGCCATGTTTGTTCGAACCTGGACGACGGCGGTCCAGGAAATATTGAATTCGATCGCGATCAATCTTAATGCCAGCCGGACAACCAAAAACGATCGTGGAAATACCTGGGCCATGCGACTCACCTGCACCCGCCACACCAAACAACGGACCACCGAGAATTTCCATTTGATTACCTAACACTCATCTACAAAATTAAGCCGGACGCGATTGGCCAACTGGGACGGCGAGCAAACAACCACCGAGTGCTTATCCCAAAACTCAAAATGCCCGCGGCCATGGCCGTCAGCTCACTAATTGTGTGGGATAAGCTCTAAAACGATCTTCAGCTGAATTTCTACCGCTGATGTTTGCAACGATTGCGAATCTTGGGCAGATTGCCCGGTAGTTTCTCAATCGCCTTTCGCCTAAGACCCCATTTGCATTTCTTCGCCGCGGTCAGGAATGATAACTGGCCCCAGCTGTTTTTGCTCCAGATGTTTTTTTAATTCCTCAGCGGGTTCCAATTCACAGTGCACCAAAGCGATCTTTTTAATATCCCCGCGTTTGGCAGTCTCGTCAGCCCAGTCCAAAAGTTCTTTTTGGTCCGCATGGCCACTGCTACCTTGCAGTTTGCAAATTTTCGCTTTCACTCGATACGGCTGCCCATAAATCTTGACTTCGTCTTTAGATTGATCCATCAAAATTCGGCCCAACGTGTGAGGTGCCTGATATCCGGCGAATAAAATCATCGTGTTGGTCTTTTCGATATTGTTTTTCAGGTGGTGCAAAATCCGACCGCCCTCGCACATTCCCGAAGCACTAATAATCACGCAAGGTTCTTTCGAATGGTTCAACGCTTTGGAAGCACCGGACGAACGAATATAGTGCAGTTTTTCAAAGCTCAATGGATCCTCGTCGTCTTCGTCCAAAATCGCATTGATCATCTCGTCATCGAAGCATTCAACATGGTCGCGGAAAATATCAGTCGACTTGACTGCCAGCGGGCTGTCGACGTGCACCTTCATGGGCGGCAATTCGCCAGCTTCGGCCAACTGGTTCAATCGAAAAACAATCTCCTGCGTTCGTCCGACGCTAAAGGCAGGAATAATTAACTTGCCGCCGCTGTTATAAACTTCATGAGCGGCCGCCTTCAGCGTCGCTTTGGCATCGCCGCCTTCGGGATGCAATCGGTTGCCGTAGGTCGCCTCCATGATCAAGTAGTCGGCCCCCGAAACGATCGAAGGCTCTTTTAAAATTGGCTGCTCCGGCCGGCCAATATCGCCGCTAAAGACCAACCGAGTCGGCTCGGCATCGGGATGCTCGGGCAGCAAGTTCAATTCAATACTCGCCGCTCCCAACATGTGCCCGGCCACGTGGAAACAGGCTTGGACACCCGGCAAGACATCAAACAACACATCGTATTCCACCGATCGAAAACGACGCAGCGTCTCGACCGCATGCGGTTGTTCATAGAGCGGCGTGAAGGGCTTTTGGCCTTTTCGTTTACGTTTTTTGTTGACGTACTTGACGTCGTTGGTTTGAATCTTGGCACTGTCGAGCAACATGATCGCGGCGAGATCACGCGTGGCGCTGGTCGAATAGATCGGACCGCGGAATCCAGACTTAATCAGCGACGGCAAGTTGCCCGAGTGATCAATATGCGCGTGCGACAAAACCACCGCATCGATTTCTGCTCCATCAAAAGGCAAGTCCTTATTGCGAGCGAAAGCTTCTTTTCGCCGGCCTTGGTAGAGACCACAATCCAGTAGAATTTTCTTGCCCGCATGGTGGACCAAGTGCATCGAGCCCGTAACGGTTTGGGCAGCGCCCCAAAATTGAACTTTCATGGTTGTTTTCGATTCGAGTAGGGATTGACCGTAGTTTGGCAAGATTGAGTCTTTTCATGGTAGACCAACCACATAGCCGAGCCAATAGGAAGCGCCCATGAGCCGTGATCGCGTAAGCGGCCGGGCACCCCAAACACCACCCCAATGAGCCGTGATCGCGTAAGCGGCCGGGCACCCCAAACACCACCCCCAATGAGCCGTGATCGCGTAAGCGGCCGGGCACCCCAAACACCCCACCCCCTTTCGCCGCCAAAATCAACCCATACAAAAACGGCTCAACAGCCAGACCAGCAAACTGAACACTTACATTGGCACGATCAAATTGGCACGATCAAAACCAAACACCGTGATCGATCGAACCGTTTTCAGTTATCATTGATCCACCCGCCACTGGAAATCGAATGAACACAACGTCTGAAAGCTTACTCCTCCGCCTCAACAAACTAACTGGCAACTGCGTCGACGAAACGGCATGGCGAGAGTTTGTCGAAATCTACACGCCGCTCATTTTCGGCTGGTCACGAAAAATTGGCCTGTCGGATAGTGACGCCAGCGATCTTGTTCAAGATGTTCTGCTGCAGGCATTTCAAAAGCTACCGCAGTTCTCGTACGATCGGCAACAAAGTTTTCGCGGCTGGCTGCGAACCGTGACGATTAACAAGTACCGCGAAAAACGCCGGCGACTTTCTGCCAACCAAGCTGTCGCTTCCAATTCGATCTTGGAACAATTGCAGCCCGTCGATATCGCTCAATCAACCTGGGATCTCGACTACGCTAGGATGCTCGTGGCTCAAGCCATGCAGCCAATGGCAGCTGATTTTTCAGAATCGACTTGGGAAGCCTTGAAATTAGTCGTCGGCAAACAAGTTTCCGTAGACCAAGCTGCCGAAATAACAGGCGTAAGTCCATGGACCATTTATTCGGCTAAATCTCGGCTGCTCAAACGTCTGCGAGACGAACTCAAAGGCTTGCTGTGAAAGCCGTTCGAACCTCGTAGTAGGCCGCCACTCGGGAACAACTTCTCTGTTCCACACTAAAACCTTGGCCCGCAAACGGTTCGGAGAATCGAGCGACACTGTTGCTCAACGGGCCCGAGTTGATGGCGTGTCGAGGCACAAGCGGCGGTAAATAATTTTACTTTTTTTGAATCATCGCCACAATCTTGCCAGAGCCAGCGCATAAGTATTTTTAGCCGACTGATTTTTGAAGCAGTTAAAATACGAACCTTCCGCTGCGAAAGGGATACGATGAATCCGCCAAACAAGACAACCTGCCCGCCCGTCGACACTCTTGACGCGTTTGCTCACGGCATGCTGAAACCGCCGAAGTTAGACGAATGCGAATCACATATCTCGGCATGTCCTTCTTGCCTTGAAACTCTTCGTGGCTTGGGAGCCGACGACACTTTGACCGGCCACATTGCAGCGGCCATGAACGAGCCAAAACCGGCCAAGGCTTCCGACCAACTTGACGGCTTGCTCAAACGAATGTTGTCACTTCCACCCAAAAATTTAAATCCAATCACCTCCCCGCAGCGTTCAAATGTTGCCGCCGAACTGATGGCCGATCGAGCGGCAGAGGTACTACGTTGTTTGGAGCCTACCGACGACCATTCGCTCGGTTCAATCGGTGACTATGACTTAGAACGTCTAATTGGAGCGGGCAGTTCCGGCGTGGTTTTTCAAGCAACCGACCGAACGCTCAAACGATCCGTTGCACTCAAAGTTCTTCGCCCTTCTCTGGGCGCGATGGCGAGGCAACGGTTTATCGCCGAGGCCCAATCGGCGGCTTCGATCGAACACGCGAACGTCGTGACGATCTATCAAGTCGGCGAATCCGATCGTCTCGCATTCATGGCAATGCAATGGATTCCCGGCCAAACGCTGGAACAGCAACTTGCCGCCGGAAAACAGTTTGAAGAATCGCAAGTACGCACGATCGCAAGCCAGATTGCGTCCGGGTTGCAGGCGGCTCACAAGCGACAAATCATTCATCGCGATATTAAACCGGCCAATATTTGGATCACCGAAACCGACCAAAGCGTAAAAATACTCGACTTTGGCCTCGCCCGAATCTCCGACGACGATCCGGGGCTTACGGCAACCGGCATGTTGGCGGGAACGCCTAACTTCATGTCACCTGAACAAACCAAAGGACTTGAGCTGGACGGACGCAGCGATCTGTTTTCACTGGGCTGCTTAATATATCGACTGCTGACGGGACGATTGCCGTTCGGCGCGCCGACGGTACTGGCAACATTGCAAGCGATTCAAAATCATCAGCCCGCTGCGTTAAGTAGCCTGCGGCCCTCAGTCGGCGACGACCTAAATGATTTGACAATGGCGTTATTGGAGAAACAACCTGCCAACCGCCCCGCTTCCGCTCAGCAATTGGTCGCACTGCTGGAATCGCCTAGGCCTCAATGGCCGATACAAATAAACCACTACGTCGATTCGGCCGCCACATCACAGCTCGCATCCAGCGTCAAAAAACCAACCGCATCCTCCAACGGCAGTCGCATTTTCCGTTGGATCGCGACCACGATCGCTTTAGCCATGCTGGGCTTTGGCGGCTACTTCTTGGGTCCACAAATCATTCGCATCGCGACCGATCAAGGCGAAATCGTGATTGAAACCGATGATCCGAACGTCCAAGTCGAAGTGCTTAAAGACGGCAAACTGGTACGAGTTCTCGACACGAAAACCGACCAGTCATTTAATATCAAATCCGGCAACTACGAGTTTCGAGCCTCACCGGCAACCGCTGGAGCAAGCGATGTGTCGTTCGCAGTGACTCCTCGGCGGCTGGTCATGAGTCGCGGCAACAAACAAATAGTGAAGGTCTCCAAGACTTCCGCCGCGGCGGATGCAAATAGCTCGACAACAAACGCCCCAACCACAGCCCAACGCTCCAACAAGCTAATCTACGACGGCAAAAATTTTGAGCAGTGGATTCAAATCGCTCAAACAGACCGGTACCCCAAAAATGTCGCCAACGCGATTCGCGCCTGCGGCACCTTGGCTGAAACTGCCGAGGAACAAAAATCGCTGTTTGCCGTCATCGAAAGTGCGGCTCAACGCCACGGTAAATTGGCGATTGGCGATACCAGCAATGGCGACGAAAATGTAATGCTGGCCGCGTTACACGCTATCTGGCAGCACCCGCCAGAACTCGCCGTGGATTTTGTCAAAAAACAATTGGATAACGGTAATACGCGAAGCTTGCACTTTTGCACGTGGGTCATCGTCGGCGGCGTTGACTCGGAGATCAACCCAAATCGTCACGAATTTGATTCCGTATTTGCTGGTCGATTAGAAAAGTTACTACCCGCTGCCATGGACCGGGAACAGTTGGCGGATCACCTGATCAGGACCGCCCTCAATATACCCACCGAACAACTAATCAAACTGAATCCGGAGACTAAGGCGCTTGCCGAAAAAGCGTACCGGGAACAATCCAAAATTGAAAACAGCCCATTGATTACATCACTGGCGAAACTAGCCGCTCACGTCCAAGTTGATGACGCAAAAGTTGTTGCGCACCTGATCGATCAGTACAACGAAGTTCAGTGGCAACCAACGCCAACATGTCACCAAGCGTTTTCCGCGCTGGCATTTCAGATACCGAATTCACACTTCAATTCAGGACTGGGCATTCCTTATTACCGACCAATTGTAAATTGGCACGACGAACTTCGAGCCGATTTCTTCACAGACGTTCTCGAACAAGAATCAAGCCAGGCAGCAGTCGAGCGCCGTTTTTCGACTTACACGGGCCAAGAACTTCAAGTTCTTTATGAGGCGATGGAGTGTTTAAACGCGATGCTGCCAAAATTATCGACCGAGACGAGAAACAAGATAAAAATACGTTTGGTACAGGTCGAGAAGAACCTTCCATCAACAATAAAAGCCTGGACGGGCAGGGGCATCGTGAATTCACCAACACCCAAACGTCAAAACGACATCGCACACAATCTTAAGTCTCTGATCGCGACATGTGACGGAAAAAACGAACCCGCATTTATTAGCATCCCCACCGCGAAAGGGAGCAAGTACCCGGGCACCGGTGGATTTGGCGGCGGTGGAATGGGCGGCGGTGGAATGGGCGGCGGCGGAATGGGGGGCAGCGGCGGAGTATTCTAGTGCTGTGAATCTCAATTTCGTGTGGTTCTTCGTGCCAGCACCTTTACCAAG
>CAZROJ010000218.1:0-7908 GCA_964601665.1 uncultured Pirellulaceae bacterium | reverse complement strand
CCCGACGGAAAACCAAAGTTTTTACTAATGAAATGCGGGAAGTGGCGCTGTCCAACTAAACAGAAACCAGAAACGCTTTACAAAATCCGTCGTCTGCTCATTTGCTAACGAACGCATGTTAACGAACGCATGTTAACGAACGCCTGCTGACTCGCGTCTACGATCTGCCGCTGACGATTCGGGGAATCGAGCGACAATTGCGACGCTGCTAACCGGGCTTTAGGTTTCCAGCAGATTTGGCAACGCTTTTGGTAATGTCGTTGTTCTCATTCACCAAAACGATTTGTGCTTCGTGCCCCTCGACCTCTTCCGGGCTGTACTCGCCATAGCAAACGATAATCACAACATCGTCGACTTTGACCAGACGCGCGGCCGCACCATTGATGCAAATTTTGCCTGAACCTCGCACGCCGGGAATCACGTAAGTCGTCAATCGGTTGCCGTTGGTAACATTAAGAATGTCTACCTTTTCAAACGGCACCATCTTGGCTTCGTCCATCAAGTTCAAGTCGATCGTGATGCTACCTTCGTAGTTCAGATCCGCTTGAGTGACACGGGCGCGGTGGATTTTGGAACGCAGCAAAGTTCTTAACATGTTGGGGCAACTCAAACGAGAAACGGATGGACTAGGGCTAGTGAGGTGGCAAGGCATCGAACGCCTCGACCATCGTAATCGATCTCGGCGCGTCCTCGAACCCAATAAGCCAAAAATTTGCTTCGGCGGTAAACCGCGCCGCGAACCAGGCAACTCGTCCTCAAGCACCCGCGAAATTGGCAAGGAATGGTTAACGCGTCCGCGAAGGCCTATCGGCATCGGCCTATGCAGCTAAAACGGCCCAGCTAAAACCGCACAAAGTGTTTATCCCAAAACTCAAAATGCCCGCGGCTAGGGCCGTCGGCGACCTAGTTGTCAGATAAGCTCTAAGCTTCCGCCGCTTCGCGGACTTTCCGAGCATCGATGAAGCTCTTCACAAACATCGCCATCGCGAACGCGGACGTCAAGATCATGGCACCGACACGAAAAACGCCAACCCCACCTCGCTCAAGCGCCGCTGGTAAAGGCTTGGAACACAGAGCGATAATGACGACCAGCGTCACCAAGACGGCGATGTGAGCGATCATCTTATTGTGCTTTTTGATCGCTGGAGTCATCACTAGCAAGATCAGCCCGAAAACGGCAGGGATCAAAGCGGTCGGAGACGCCTTTTCGCCCGAGTAGTCAAAGTAGCCCCAGACGCCCAGTCCAATCAGGGCGGCGGAGTTAATAAAATTTGCAAGTGCTGCGTTCATGGTTATTCCGAATCGTTATTGGTTTGATTTTCTTCAGCAGCCGGTTTCTTCGCGGCCGCTTTTTTGGTTGTTTTTTTCTTAGTCGCTTTTTTCGTTGTCTTCTTCTTGGCAGCTTTCTTCTTCGTGGCTTTTTTCTTCTTAGCTGTTTTCTTTTTGGCTTTCTTCTTCGTGCCCTGCGTGTCGCCGTCCTCGTCCTCCGCAGCTTTCTTCTTTGTCTTGCGCGGAGCAAACTCGAACCCCAGTTTTCCCTTTTCGCGATCGATCGTCAGGTGAGCGGCAAACTTGCGGCCTTTCTTGGACAGAAAACCCGGCATCAAATCCGTTTTGCCTTCGACGAACAACTTGATCCCCTGCTCGGTCGGAATCTCGCGTTTCAAAATCGTTTTGCTAATTCGGACACCGCGATCGTCAACTTTGGTCGCCATGTCCGGAGCTAAAAACGCCGACTCCGTCTCGTAAATCGGGATCAACTTGTCCGAGTCATCCGCTTGCTTAGCTTCGCAGATGATCATCTCGTCTTTGAGGTTTTTCAGTTCCTCTTCGCGACGATCATCGCCCTCAAACTTGAAGCCAACTTTCCAAGTTTTCTTTTCCTTGGCCAGCGTCAATTCAGCCTCGAACGGCTGCCCAAAACGATTTTTAAAATCCGTGATAGGACCGATTATTTTGTTCGTCATTAACGCCCGAGCTTCGTCTTCGGACAATTCATGACTGGCGATGTGCTTTTTCAGGCGGAATTTGCATTCGGGGTTTCGACACTCAAAAACTCCATCGGTTTGACGATGAACTTGGCTGTCGCATTCGGGGCACGGAGCATTCAAATCATCGAAGGGGCGATTCACGATCGCATCGTTGAACGCTTTGGTTTGTTCGACAATCTTTTTCGTCAAGCTGTTGATCTCGCCCATGAACGATTCACGCGAAAGCTTGCCGTGCTCCATCTGCTTGAGCTTATACTCCCACTCGCCGGTCATTTCCGGCGAACTCAATGCGTCGATGCCAATCTCCTCAAGCAACTCGACCAAGGCCAAGCCTTTGTTGGAAACCACCAAATCGCGTTTGCTCAGTTCGTGCCGGAACAAATATTTCTGGCGGATCAAGTTTTCGATGATCGCCGCTCGCGTGGCCGGCGTTCCCAACCCTCGCTCGGACATCGCATCGCGTAGCTCTTCGTCGTCGACGCGTTTGCCAGCGGTTTCCATCGCCGACAATAACGAACTATCGTTGTAGCGAGCCGGAGGCTGAGTTTCCTTGGAACGCAATTCGATTTCTGTGTTGGTTGCTGATTCGCCATCGACCACGGCCACCAGTTCGTCTTTGTCCGCCGCCGCACCGGCCTTCCGGCCGTAGACTTCCAAGTATCCCGGCACGACCAAAATTCGCCCGTCCGTGCGAAAGGCATCCTGTTGATAACGAGTGATCCGACGGGTGACTTCGAATTCGGCGTGCGGATAAAAGATCGCCAAAAAACGTCGCAAAACGTGGTGGTACAGCTTAGCCGCGGCCTCTTCTAGTTTGGCCGGTGGAGCTTTTCCGGTGGGAATGATCGCAAAGTGATCGCTGACTTTTTTGGTATTGAAAACGCGTTTGGTCGGCGTGATTCGGTTGTTGGCGATCAGCCATTTCGAACAATTGATCAACCCCTGCGGCATCGACGCCGAAGCCTTCGCACTGGCAAAACCAATCACCGTCTCTTTGACCGTGGGCAGATAATCGTCGGGCAGATACTTTGAATCGGTACGCGGATAGGTCAATAACTTGTACCGGTCGTACAAAGCCTGAGCCAGCTGCAACGTTCGCTTGGCAGCGAACCCAAATTTGTTGCCGGCGTCGCGTTGCAAACTGGTCAAATCAAACAACTGCGGCGGAGCTTGTTTGGTCGGTTTCTTTTCTTCTTCGACCGTGCCAACCTGATCGGCGACGCGGATTTTAATTTCCTCGGCTTGCTCCAGCGTCCAAATTCGCTCAGCTTTTTTCTGCGGATCTTCGGGATCTTTTTCGAATTTTTCATCGAACCAGCGTGAGGCGTACTCGCCGGCCGCCACTTTCCAGTCGGCGTGAATTTCGTAGTACGGCTTGGACACAAACGCTCTGATTTTTCGTTCGCGTTCGGCCAAAATCGCCAGCGTCGGCGTTTGCACTCGGCCGGCCGACGTCACATTAAAACCTCCGTTTCGCGAATTAAACGCCGTCAGAGCTCGGGTGCCGTTGAGCCCTACCAGCCAATCGCTTTCGCTCCGACAGATCGCCGCGTCGGCCAAGTTCTCCATCTCCTCGCCATCGCGCATCGAACTCCACGCCTCCAAAATCGCGCCGTCGGTCATCGACTGCATCCACATGCGTTTCATATCGAAGTCTTTTTTGATATCCGCCATCATCATCAAATAGCGAAAAATCAGCTCGCCCTCACGCCCGGCATCGCAAGCATTGACAACCGTCGTGACATCTTTTTTCTTTAACAGGCGAACCAGCAATTTGTACCGCGGCAAACTTCGCTCGATGGGCTCAAGCAAAAACTTCGATGGAATATGAGGCAGATGAGCCATGCTCCATGGCAGCTTTTTGCCATCGGACTTCGTCGGCATGCTCAAGCCGACCAAGTGACCGATCGCCGAGGCCACATAGGCGTTTTCGTTTTCGAAGTAGTCTTTTTTCTTTTCGAACTTGCCAATCTCAGGAAGCTTGCCCAGGACTCGAGCCAAGTCGGTCGCGACGCTTGGTTTTTCTGCAATGATTAAAGTCTTTGACATTCCTGCGAGTACCTCTCCAGCCGATTAGGGCGGTTTTAGGCGGTTAGGGCGGTTTTAGGCCTTACTAAAGGTAAGTAAGGGTAAGGGCCTATCCAAGGGCTTATCCCGTGACCTCGTCCAGCGACAATTTTTTACTTTGTCGCGAGGTTTTGGGAGTAGCACTAAATTAAAAGTTTCGAAAACATGGACATCGGCTCCGTTGATCTTCGGCGTCTCAACTTGCACAAAAAAAGCGGTAAAAATGAGCCGCCGGATCGGATGCGACCCAATTTTGGCATTGAATCGGGCCCTGATCAGCGATAGATTTTCGGGATTGTCCAGAGGAAACCGGCGGATTGACCGCCGCAGTGCTTTCTCATGGAGAGAGAATTAATCGGCCTCGTTACTTGTTGTCAACCCCTGAAGCTTTATTCAGGACGCTGCCAACAGGCCACGCGGCACCTATTTTTTTGAAAACATTAATCTGATTCGGATTTCGAAATGCTCGCTTGGTTTCGTCGACACGCACTAATTCTGATGGTCTTCCTTGGCTCGGCCGCCATGGTGATTTTCGGTCTCGGATCGGTATTTGACAGCTTCGCGCGGTCGGTCGGTCAAAAAAGCTACGAAAATCCAGTTTTGGCAAGCTGGAAGGGAGGCAGTCTGACCCAGGACGACGTCAGCGGTCTGTACCAACGGCACGCTGAAAGTCATCGATTCTTGGTCGCTTTGGTCGGTGCCGCCGAAAAGAAAGCTGGCGATACCGTTCGCCCGCTGGCTCCGATCATCGTACCGATCCAAGCCCAAAGCACCGAGCAACAGAACAACCAGGTCATCGACCGAATCTTGTTGGCTCAAGCGGCCAAAGACCAAGGTATGGTCGTTAGCGATGGCATGATTCGTGACTACATCACAATGGTCTCAAGCGACGCTGGATTTAGCGATCAGGATTTGTACAAAATTAACCGCGAAGTCAATCAAACGTCTTTGGATATTGTCAAAGAGCATTTGAAGTTCGAATTGCTGGCGATGCAGATGAGCCGCTTGACTCAGGTCGGCATGAGCCTAATTCCAAACCCGACCGAGGCGATGTCGTTGTACGCTCGCACGGCTGAAAAAATCGAGTGCGAGGTGATCCCGTTTGCAGTTTCGGACTACGTTAGCAAAGTGACGGCAAAACCGAGCGACAGCGAATTGCGTGAACTCTACAGCGAAGGCAAAGCAAAGTTCGCCGACCCTCGCGGCGAGGAACCCGGTTTCAAAATCCCACAGAAAATCAATGTGCAATATTTCGTTGCCGATGAGGCGACGTTCATTCAGAATGAAATGAACGCGATCACGGACGAAGAAGTTCAAGCCGAGTACGATCGGTTGGTCGCCAAAAAAGACATCATGGTGATCGTGCCCAAGGAAATTGATAATTCGTTTGTTCTGCCCGGTCTTGAAACCGATCCGCCACCAGCTTTGCCGACCGAAACGGATCCAGCCAACGATTCGGACGCACCGGCTCCTCCGTCGGATGTTGACGCTCCGCCGATGGATGAAAGCAGTGAAACTCCAGCCAATGAAACGGCTGCGGAAAAAACTGCCCCCGCCAAAGCCGAAACCGTTGAAACTGAAAAGCCAGAAACTGAAAAGCCAGAGACGGAAAAGCCGGAAGCAAAAAAGTTAGAAAAAAATCAAGGCGACGATACGAAAAAAGGCGACGCGGGCGAATCCGGCGACCAGTCATCGTTGGTCGTGAATTCCACTCGCAGCCAGCGAGTATCGTTTCAGGAAGAAACCAAAGAGCAATCGGGACAGGTCAAGCAGGAAACTGCGGAGACCGCAGCAGCGCCGGCTGAAACGGCAGCAGCAACAGCACCGGCGGCCACTCCCGCCGCCCCAGCACTGCAACTCGGCGGTGCCGCTCAAGAAGTTGGCGGGATCGGCAGCGACCTGGAGGCCGAACTGAACAAGCCGGAAGAGATAACCGAATTTAAGCCGCTCAAAGATGTGGCCGAGAACATTCGCCGCTCGCTGGCTCTGCCCAAGGCCGGAGAGAAAATGGGCAAGGCAATCAACGAGGCTCAACTTGAAGTCGGCGACTATTTTGCTGTTTTGCAAGACTGGGAAGACGAGGGCAAAAAAGGCGATGAACCAACCGTCGATTTTGAAGCCATTGCCAAAGATTACAAACTTTCGCTGCGGCAGACCGGGCTGATGACGATGGCCGAAATGAGCAAAGATCCCTTCGGCGGTCTCAATCTGGGCTTCAGCACCATCTCGGAATACATCTTCTTCTTTTCCAACAAAAGAAAACTTTTCGAACCACAGCCGCTCAACGGTGCCGCTGCTTCGTTGCCCAACTCCTACGTCTACTGGCTAACCGAGAACGAGGAACCTCGCGAGCCAACGTTCGATGAAAGCGTCGAACAGATCAAAGAATTTTGGTTCAACCAAAAGGCTTTTGAAATGGCTCAGAAAGAAGCCGAAGCCTTAAAGGCGAAAGTTAACGCTGCCAAAGAAAGCAAGCTCAGCGAACTTTACACGGACAAGGCACTGCCGACGGGGCAGTTTTCATGGTTTGATTCGCAACGTGGTAACTCGCTGAGCATGCCCGGAAATGTCGATAGCCCCAGCGATGAATTCATGGAAACTGCGTTTTCGCTTGCTCCGCTGGAAGCCGGCGTCGCCGTCGATGCCAGTCGAGAGACAGTTTATGTGGTGCAGTCGATCAATGGTCCGCGCCAAATGAACGAGGTAGGCCAAGACTTCCTTGAAAACCAATTCATGAAGTTCCAGATGGTCCCTTACGACGTGCAACGAGCCGCTTCGTACTACAACGGATCTGAACAACAGAAAGCCAACGAATCGCTGCGAGAAAACCAAGGCTTCGAAATGAAGAACTAGTGCTTTGTGACTGAACAAGCATCGTCGCCTTTGGGACCGTGACAGAGGCACGCTTTTGCCAAGCCAAAGGTGGTTTGGGGGGCAAAGCCTAGCAAAGCACCAAAGTTGCTCGCCTTTCAAAGGCGAGGCCGACCCGCAGACTTCGGCCCTCATTTCCAGCCTTTGCAAACCTCTTTGCCCGACGGCTATTTTAACGTCTCTGCTTCAAACCGCTTAACCACAGGACGCTCGGTCAATCGAGCGTTCACATGGGGCCGCTGGTCCAGCAGTCGCTTTTGGGCGTCACTGGCACTGATCCCAAAGTGTTTCATCAACCAGCAAATCGCGACCGTCGCACTTCTTCCGCGTCCCGCTTTGCAGTGAATATAAACCGTCTTCTCATCACGCACATTGGCCTCGATGAATTCGACCGCTTTGACGACATCGTCGTAGGCGGGATGAGTGAAATCGATGGTGGGCATATGAAATTGTTCAATGCCATGCTGATCGTATTCCTGCAGCGGCCCGCCGTATTCTTCGCAAGTGTTCACCACCGCGCGAACGCCATTGGCCGCCAATCCAGCCACGTCTCGCCGAAACGGAAACGCTCCCACGATCACGTGCGGCGCGATCAAGTCGTACCAGTTTCGAGTTTTAAGCCAACGTCCGAGTAGCATGTTCCAAACGAGCGTCGGATAAAAGATTAGTCGGGCTTTGAGCCACAAGATTTTTTTCATGACAAATTTAGTTCAACGTTCAACGTTCGACGGTCAGCGAACCCAATTATATCACGGAAGCTAAAAAGCTGAACTCGAACGAGCTAATGACGCCAAGCACCTCGCAAGCGCGATCCATCGACGCAGGCCACGTAGAATGTAGAGAGTAGAGGGCACATTTCGGAGCCGCTGGCGTTAGCCTTGGGCATCACAAAGAACACATTTTTGAACCACCCGTGCCTGCAGCGGGCAGTGGCGGCAGCACTCTTCAGGCCAACCTTCAGCCAACCAACTTTACCTAA
>CAZROJ010000217.1:0-7964 GCA_964601665.1 uncultured Pirellulaceae bacterium | reverse complement strand
GTGATTCAATTTTTGAAAGATCGAGTCAAACGTAACGAGCCCGCTTGGAAACGCCAGAAGATTAGCTTTCCAGCACCCTACTAGATTTTGTCTGTCATTCGTCTGGGCTGATGAACGGTTCGCACGTCAAACACCGCCATGCCGGCTCGCTTGGCTGCTTCGACACCCAAGTCGGCGTCCTCAAAGACTTCACACGCGGATGGTTCGACACCAATTCGGCGAGCGACCTCTATGAACACGTCCGGTTCGGGTTTATGCAATGTCGTGTCTTCGGCACCCACGACGGCATCGAAGAATTCACTCAGTCCAATATGCTCCAAAATTTGAAAAACCACTTCGCGGTTGGACCCCGAACCGACGCCCATTGGCTTTGACTTGCGATAGTGCCGAGCGACCGCGACGACGGGTTCAATGGGTTTTACGCTGGCCAAGTTTTCCACAAACGCTTGTTCTTTTTCGCTGGCAATTTTCACCGCATCGCCGTCGAGGTTTTGCTGACGTAGTAACTTCGAAACGATCGAAACCGTCGGCTGACCAGCAAACGAATAAAACATGTCTTCGTCGAACTGGAGGCCGTAGTCTGTCAGTACATCTTGCCAAGCCACGAAGTGCAACGGCATCGTATCGGCGAGCGTTCCGTCGCAGTCAAAAATCAGCCCCTCGAAGGATTCATGTAATTTCATATTGGATAGGCCGTGGCGATCGGGCATGTTTTGCATTGCGAGATTTTGAAGTTTATGACAGTGCCGCCGAAGACAAAAGTGCCCCGGTCAGTCCGTGATTTGGAAGAATCGCCGCCTTGGAATGACGGCTGCACTAGCTGGCTGCGTTTGGATCAAGCCGTGTCGGCAATGGGCAATGGCTTGACTGCAAATCCTGACCGTGCTTGATTGTCGGTTACAGCGTCTTGAGCCATGACAGAAATTTGTCGGCTGGAAGTGGTCGACTGATCAGATACCCCTGAGCGACATCGCAACCGGCTTCGCGCAAGAACTCGAGCTGTTCAACCGTTTCCACGCCCTCGGCAACGACCGTCAGATCAAGACCGTGGCCCAGAGACAAAACGGTTTTGGCAACGGCCACCGCTCGTGAACAATGTGGCAAATCGCGAACGAAGGTGATATCAATCTTAAGCGTGCGGATCGGGAAATCGCGAATGTAGCTGAGAGACGAGTATCCCGTTCCAAAATCATCGATCGCGATCGGCACGCCCAGCTTGTCAATATCCTTCATCAGGCTCAACGCGCGATCGACATTTTCCATAACCGCGTTTTCGGTAATCTCTAGTTCGATCCAAGACGGGTCGACGCGAGTCTCTTCGAGCGTTTCAAATAGCTGCTGCAAAAAGTTTGGCTCTTTCAATTGACGTGGTGAAAGATTGACCGCGATCGGACCGCTCAGCACGCCTTGGTCGTACCACTGGCGTGCCTGTAGGCAAACCGTCCGCAGCACTTGCTGACCCAGCACGTTAATCAAGCCAAAATCTTCTGCCAGCGGAATGAATTCGTTAGGCGGGACCGTCGTGCCGTCGGGCTTGTGCCAGCGGACCAACGCTTCGCTGCTGGCAATGCGGTTGGTACGCAAACACATTTTCGGTTGGTACACGACCGACAGTTCTTCGCGATCCAAAGCCACCCGCAGTTCGGACAAAACTCGCTGCCGCCGTTCGACGATTTCAACCAGTTCGTTTGAAAAGAGCGCGACCTTGTTTTTGCCTTCTTCCTTGGCCTTGTACATCGCAACGTCCGCGTGCCGCATCAACGATTCAACATCAACCGCATGATCGGGATAGACCGTGGTCCCGACACTTACACCAATGTGCACCTCGTGACCGGCCAGATTAAACGGCATGCTCAACGATTCCACGACCGCACTGGCGCAGGCCATCGCTCTCAATGGCGAATTGGCTTGCTCGGGAATCAACAACGCAAATTCGTCACCGCCAAACCGAGCCATAAAGCAGTTTTCACCCAGCGACTGTCGAACCCGCCGGCTGACCTCGACCAGCAATCGGTCTCCCGCATCGTGGCCCAGCGTATCGTTGACGATTTTGAAGTCATCCAAATCTAAAAAGCTGACTCCAAACCGAACATCGCCATTAATATCGGATTCAATCAATTCCGCAATTCGCTGTCGGAAAAACCGCCGGTTGGGCAAGTCGGTCAAATTGTCGTGAAGCGTTTGACGATGCAGTTCTTTTCGAGTGTCTTCGATTTGAGTGATATCCGAGAACATGGCGATCAAATTGGTCGTTTCGCCGCGACGATTTTTTGACGGCGACAGCGACAACCAACATGCGATCTCACCGCCATGTTGGTTCATCATTTTGACGTAGCCAAACCAAGGTCGGCCGGCCTTGGCAAGACTGATCACTTCGGAGAATTGATGCGTGCCGGAATTCAACAAACCTTCCAGCGCCGTGCCGAGCACCTGCGAATGAGCCTTGCCGATGGTCGAGATAAATTCGGGATTCGCTTCACAAATCGTGCCGTCTGGATTCAAGATCGCTACGCCTTCTTGAGCGTTTTCGAAAACGCTGGCCAGCAATTGAAGTCGATTTTCTCGTTTCATTTCCGCCGTCACGTCGCGCGAAACGGCCACCACGTAAGTTTCATCCGTGGCTTGATCACGAAAGGTCGATCGATACGTCGACAGAATGAATTGCTCGTGATGCGCATCGATAAAGGCCTCGAATGCTGCCTGTCGTTCGCCCGAATCGAGCACGTGTTGTTCGTGCCGCGTAACCTCGGTTGACTTCGACCGCGGAATGGCTTCTTCGGCCGTCTTGCCGATCACTTGTTCGCGAGTCACATCATGCGTTTGGCAATACGCGTCGTTGACGAACACGATTTCCAAGTCGGACGTTTTGACCGACAGCGGTTCGGGCACCGCGTTAATTGTATTGCTCAGGAAATCTCGGCTGCGAGCCAATTCCAGTTCGTATTGTTTTCGTTTGGAGATATCCCGAGCCATCACAATGACGTGCTCCGAGCCCTCCAGTTCAAAACGCTTCAGCCGAATTTCGTACCAGATGGAATTCGCGTGCCCTTCGCGGCGAACTTCTTGTTCGGTCGACTTGCCGCTGCCCAACTTCGAAACCGTCCTGCGAAGTTGCTTGCGATCAACTTCGAAATTCTTCAGGATCACTCGGATCAGGTTTTTGCCAAAGTGCTTGCTGCGATCGACACCGAACAGCGACTCGGCCAACTGATTGCAATACACAACCCTTAACCCGCGCAAAACGGCGACTGCATCTCGCGAGAACTCCAAAACCGACTCGGCCAAGTTTTCGACGATCGCTCGATTTTTTAACAGCTCCGCCGTATCCAAAACCGAATCGATCTCGGATTCGATCTCGTCCAAGGCCATCAGCGGATGATCGGCATCTTTGGAAACCACGAACGGCGTTGTGGTGCTCTCCTGCGGCTTGCGAACGCCAGGTTTTTCACCGACCGGCGATCCAACGACTGGCTGCCCGGTATTGGGTACGTCTTGGTGTCTCTGCCGATCGGGTGCGGAATCTTTTGACGTCGTTTGAGCCTGCAGATCGTTCAAAACCGACTGAAAGCGCAGCAGACCATTGGGATCTGCAGCTAGATCGCTATTCGGATTGAAATTGGTTTCTGACATTTGACCACCCAGCACGCTACCAACGACTGGATCATTCCCGGCGAAAAACTTCGCGATTATCTCCGCGACCTGCGGATGCGGCTCCGATCATCTATTCGGCGACGCTGCAGCATGAATCAAAAGCAATCCGAATTTCAAATCCAAACACAGCAATCAATCGTGGTTGAGCTTCCGATTTTGCTGGTTAGCGAATTTTCCGCGCCCCGAGCTTTCGCTCAAATGCCGCGTTAATCTCAGCTTTGATTTTTAAAGACGTTCGATTTTGCCCCTTTCTTTATCCGGCAACTCCAGCAACGATAACGCTACAATCGGTGTCATCGCCAAAGCTTGACATGTTTCGGTGATTTCAAGTTGAGTCCAAAAAACAACTCCGAAGCTGACACTTTCCTCTGCCGCTTAAAAAAAACTACCGCCATGAACAAGCCAGAATTGATGAGCCCAGCCGGCTATTGGCCGCAACTTCAAACCGCCATCGAAAGCGGCGCGGATGCGGTCTATTTTGGGCTGAACCATTTCTCGGCGCGAGCCAAAGTCGGTTTTTCGCTGGAAGAACTTCCCGAGGTCATCCAAACGCTGCACCAGCGGGATGTGAAAGGCTTCGTCACCTTTAACACGCTGGTCTTTGATCACGAATTAGAACAAGCCGAATCGGCAATCGAAGCCATCGCTCAAGCCGGCACCGATGCCATCATCGTCCAAGACGTGGGCGTGGTCGAACTGATCAAAGCGGTTGCCCCTGAACTGGAAATTCATGGCAGCACTCAAATGTCGATCACCAGTGCTCAAGGTGCCGACTTCGCCGCGTCGCTGGGCTGCTCTCGAGTGGTCCTGGGCCGCGAGCTGAGCCTGAAAGATATTCGCAAGATCGCTGAATCGACCGAGGTTGAACTGGAAACCTTCGTTCACGGCGCGCTGTGCGTTTCGTACTCCGGTCAATGTTTCAGCAGCGAAGCTTGGGGCGGACGAAGTGCCAATCGAGGTAAATGTGCCCAGGCCTGCCGACTGTCTTACGACTTGATCGTCGACGGAGAAGTCCGCGACTTGGGCCCTTACCGATACCTGTTGTCGCCGGGCGATCTTTGTTCGATTGACCAAATTCCCGAACTGATGGACATCGGAATCTCTTGTGTGAAAATCGAAGGCCGCTACAAAGATTCGGCCTACGTCGCCATGACCACGCGAGCCTATCGCGATGCGATTGATTTGGCGGCAATGGACCGAAGCGTCTCGATCGAAGACGAACAACGGTTGGATCTTGAGCAAATTTATTCGCGAGGATTGGGTGCCCACTTCATGTCAGGAGTCGATCACCAACAGGTTGTCCAAGGCCGAGCACCGCGGCATCGTGGCGTCAAAGTTGGGGCCGTGATCCAAGTCAAACCCAAAGCGGTCGTAGTCGAAACCGAACACGAAATCCGCCGCGGCGATGGGCTGGTTTTCGACGCCGCCGATTGGCGCAGCCCGGACGAACCCGAAGAAGGCGGAAACGTCTACGAAGTCAAACCGATCGGAGACGCCAGTTCGGATGTTTCAGCCAGTTCGCCGCAAGCCACCACGACTTCGCAGTCTGAACTGGTGCAACTGGAATTCGGCTACGACGATATCGATTTCGATCGTATCAAACCCGGCGACTTGGTCTGGCGAACCAACGATCCCAAACTTTACAAACGACTCAAGCCCCTCACGCACACCGAAGTCCCCGTTTTCACTCGGCCGATTTCTTTTGACGTCACCGCCATCGTCGGCCAACCTTTAAAAATCACGGCCAGCCTTGAGAGCGGGCTGTCGCGAACGTTTGCCAGCGAGGAACCGTTGGCCGCCGCTAAGAAACGCGGCTTGGACCAAGACGTTGTTCAGGAAAAACTTGGACGGCTGGGCGGCACTCCGTTTCACCTAGGCCAGATCAAACTGGATACGCCGGGCGACGCGTTTGTTCCAACCAGCCTGCTCAATCACGCTCGGCGGCATCTGGTTGACGAACTATTCGACGCGGCGGGCGAAACCCAGCCCATTCCAGCGACGCCCGTGTTGGACGATGAGCTGACCAAGTTCAAACCGCTGCCAACGAAAAAAGTGGAACCCGAACTTGAGCACCCGCAGCTGCATTTGCTGGTCCGCAATGGCGACCAATTGGACGCGGCTTTGGCAACGGCTGATAAAACGCCGATCGCTTCGATCACGCTTGATTATTTGGAGCTGTACGGTTTGCGACCGGCGGTGGAAAAAATTCGCGTTGCCGGCATTCGTCCGCGAGTGGCCAGCCCACGGATTTTGAAACCGGCCGAACAGAAGGTCGTGCGATTTCTGCAATCACTCGAATGCGACATCGTGATTCGCTCGGCGGGTTTACTCGAGGACCTCAAGCAAACCGAATTGGCGGCCGGCTGTCAGTTGATTGGCGACTTTAGTTTGAACATTGCCAACGCGATCACGGCGTTTAAGTTTTTGGAGACCGGCATTTCGCGTTTCGCACCGACCTACGATTTGAACGCTCAGCAGATTACCGGTTTGACTCAGCACGTTTCGGCGGACCAGATCGAAGTCATTTGCTATTCACATTTGCCCGTGTTCCATATGGAGCACTGCGTGTTCTGTCGTTTTTTATCTGAAGGCACCGACAATACGAACTGCGGTCACCCATGTGAAACGCATCAGATCGCCGTCCGCGACCAGCACAATCGTGCTCACCCAGTCATGGCGGACGTCGGCTGCCGGAATACGGTCTTCGGTGCTGAAGCTCAGACGGATATCCCGTCGATTCCAAAATGGACCGCTGCGGGCATCCGCAACTACCGTTTGGAATTCGTCCACGAAACGGCGGAGCAAGTGGCAGCGATTGCGGAGAGTTTTGGACGGTTTTTCCACGGTTTGGCGACGGAATCGGAAGTTGAAACGGTGCTGGCGAAAAATTTGTCTTTCGGAACAACCGAGGGCAGCCTGTTCGTTCCCAAAAATTTCCAAGACCTGATTCAGCTAAAATAGAGCACAGTGATTCAAAAGTTATTATCACCGGTTCAATTGCCGCACCCTTATTGGTCCTCAAAGGTGCCGATTTGGGCCGCCGGTGACGAGTCAGCATTCCGTGATGTTGGCTTGCCCCAAAAACACGAAAATTGCGGTAAATCTTGGGTTAGCCTTTCCGGTGATGCGAATGACGACTTATGCTTAACTTCATTAGGATTCGGTTAAGTCAACCGAATTAACGGGTATTTCAGTAGGCGCGAGTTGGCACTCATGTATCCTACCGGCTGGTGAAACATTTTTTCGCCTTTCGAACGAGTCATTCGTTCGCATTTTTGATAATCAAAACGCTCGACCGAGCACCCCAATCTCTCATTGTTTTACTTCGGAGAATTACAGAATGAAATTACGATTTTTAATGGCAGTGGCTGTTAGTTTTTTAACTATCGCAGGCTCAGCATCTGCAGATATCTGGGTTAATGAGTTGCACTACGACAATGCAGGTGGTGATAGCGGCGAGTTTCTTGAAGTCGTCGTCGCTCCGAGTATGTCTGCAACAGATTTGTCTTCTGTCACCCTTTCGCTCTACAACGGTTCTAACGGAACAGTTTACAACAGCGAAACTCTCGACAACTTTACGGTGGGTGACCTCGTCGATGGTTTTCAGTTTTACTCGTGGCAACCTTCAAGCATTCAGAACGGTGCTCCTGACGGTTGGTCTTTGGACGCAGGCGGGACAGTGCTAGAATTTCTTTCTTACGAAGGCACTCTCACTGCGACCGCGGGTGCTGCAAATGGGCTAACATCAACCGATATTGGTGTTTTTGAACCCAGCAACACTCCCATTGGACAGTCATTGCAGCTGACCGGTTCCGGTGCTTCGTCGTCAGATTTTACTTGGGCAGCCCCTGCTACGAACACCAGTGGCAGTATTAATAGTGGGCAATCGTTCATTGCGGTTCCCGAGCCAAGCTCGATGGGTGCTCTAGCCTTAGCTGGTTTGGTTTTCTTGCGTCGCAAGCGTAGCTAGGTAAACAACGAAGTCATTTCGACTTTGCATTTGGAAAAAGCGGTGCCGACTGGTGCCGCTTTTTTTATGCGCCGTTCTTTGAAATTTTGCTGGCTCACCCGGCCAAACGATTATCGCACGCGGCACTCCTCGGCTGAATGAACAAACGTTTTATTCGAGCCGACGTTCGCAACTAACAACGAACGGCTTCCCGTTTTCTCCTCTGTTGATCCCAAAACCCCTCGTCCCAGTGGGACGCAACATCGGTAGAAAAAAACAAACACCCCACCCCTCGTCCCAGCGGGACGCAACATCGGTAGAAAAAAACAAACACCCCACCCCTCGTCCCAGTGGGACGTAACAT
>CAZROJ010000216.1:0-7988 GCA_964601665.1 uncultured Pirellulaceae bacterium | reverse complement strand
GATCGATTCATAGGGGCCTTGGTCGGCGCGTTTTCGCTTGGTCGAGTATTTGACGCTCGCACGTTGACGCTCGTAATTTAAAGTGGCTGTTTGGAATCACAGTTTGAGCCGAAGACCAGATCAACGCTTCGGTGGTTAAGCCTCTTTTTCTTTTCCTTGAAGCAGCGGTTGGAGTTCGTCCGACCGGAACATTTCGACCGCAATATCGCAGCCACCGATAAAATTGCCGTCCACGTAAAGCTGCGGGATCGTGGGCCAGTCCGAAAACTCTTTGATCCCTTCCCGCAGTTCCATATCCTCCAAAACATTGGCGCTGCCGAATTCAACATCGACGTGCTTGAGGATGTCGACGACCGTTTTCGAAAATCCGCACATGGGAAAATCGGGCGTGCCTTTCATGAAAAGCATGATCCGGTTGGTGTCAATTTCGTTCTGAATACGCTCGGTGATCGTCATATTAAAATCCACGTGTTGTCAGCTATAAAAACAGTATTACAAAATTTTGCGAGCAGGCTAAATCTGGGCTTGGGCCCACTTTTCAGGCGTAAAGGTCTTGAGCGCGAGTGCGTGCAGGTCGCCAGAAAAAGAATCTTTCAGTGACCGCATCACTTGTCGATGTTGATTGACCAGCGACATGCCAACAAACGACTCGCAGATTACGGTGGCTTCCAAATGTGCTCCGTCATTCATTGGATCGCTGACGATTATTTGTGCGCCGGGCATCGCCTCCGAAATGATCTTTTCGATTTGCTTTGTCAGGTCGTTCATCCCGCGTTTGCCTCCAACCAATTTACGATGTCACCGGATTCGTACATCGGCTTGCCGTCAATCACAAGGCATGGCACTTGGCCTTTGCCGCCGATTTTGATCAGTTCATCTCGGGCTCCATCCTCGGCCTGAATGTCACGCATCGGGATCTTCTTGTCCAAGCGATCCAAACAATCTAAAACGATTCGACAGTAGGGGCACGAAGGAAAATAATAAAGCATCAATTCGGGCATCAAATTACTCCTGAAAATTTAAATCACAAACAGATTTTCTTGATCGCTGTAGCTGCAGCGAAAACGCTAAACCGTCGTTAGGATCGCAGACCGACGCCGCGATTGAGCATCCACAGCGTCAACGAAAACAGGCCGACAATGAACAGACCAATCACCGCAAACGCAAACCCGAGGTTGATATCGATCATCGCTGGATCCAGTCGGTCTCTCATGATACCCGATCGAAATGCACTCACCATGTACACGATCGGGTTAAATCGCGAAATCGTCTCCCAAGGCTGCGGCAGCAACGTGATCGAATAAAAAACGCCACCCAGATACGTCAGCGGCGTCAGCACGAACGTTGGAATAATCGCGATGTCATCAAATTTTCGAGCCAACATCGCGTTGATGAAACCGGCAATCGAAAACAAAATCGCCGTCAGCAGAGCAACAGAAAATGTGATCGCGATGCTATAGATCGCCAGCGTCTCCACAAAGAATAAACTCACCAACAAAACGATCGTGCCAATCACCATCGCCCGAGCGATCCCGCCGGCCATGTATCCCAGCAGGATGACGGAATTGTGCATCGGTGAAATCATTAATTCCTCGACATGCCGTTGGAATTTCGAAGAGAAAAACGACGACACGACGTTTTGATACGAGCTATTAATGACGCTCATCATCACCAGCCCCGGCACAATAAACTCCATGTAGGCCACGCCTCCCATTTCGCCCACACGCGACCCAATCACCTTGCCAAAAATAATGAAGTACAGCGTGGTCGTGATGACCGGCGGCACGATGGTCTGCGGCCAAATTCGAATCAGTCGAGTAACTTCTTTGATCACGATTGTCTGAAAACCAATCAAGTTGGCCCGCAAGCGTGAGCTAAAATTGGCCTGTGCTATCTTGGTTGCGTCGGTCGAGTTGGTTAAGGTGTCGGAAGGCATGTTTTTTGGTCAGTGAAAAAGAGTTGATCGCTCGAGCGGCGGTGGTGCGGCGAAAGATGCCAGAAGTCAAGTGGAAATGGCGTTACCCGTTGTTTGCTAAACTTTCATTCGTCTCCACCATTTCAACGAAAAGCTCTTCCAGTCGATTTGCTTTATTACGCATGGAAAGAATACTAACGCCCTGCCGCGTCAGCATTTCGAAAACCGAATTCAGCGACCGTTCCTTCGAAACATCGATCTCCAAAGTGGTGGGTTCGATGAGCCGATGCGAATAACCGTCTAAACTTAGCTCGGCGGGAGCAGCCGATTCTAAATCAAGAATAAACGTTTCGATGTTTAGCTTCGACAGCAAAGATTTTTTGTCCGTGTCCTCAATGATTTTGCCGCGATCGATAATCGCAATTCGGCGACACAAACTTTCGGCCTCTTCAAGGTAATGCGTGGTCAGAATCACCGTCGTTCCGCTGGCGTTAATCTCTTCCAGCAACGACCAAGTCGCACGTCGCAATTCAATGTCGACTCCCGCCGTGGGTTCATCCAAGATCACAAGCTTGGGTTCGTGAACGAGAGCCCGAGCGATCATCAGGCGGCGTTTCATTCCGCCGGATAGCATCCGAGTGATCGTCGAACGCTTGTCCCACAGGCCCATTTTTCGCAGGTATTTTTCCGTTCGCTTTCTGGCTTCGGACCGAGCGATCCCGTAGTAGCCGGCTTGCTGCATCACGATCTGCTCGGGCGGTTCAAACTGGTTGAAATTAAATTCCTGCGGCACCAAACCAATCTGACGCTTCGCCGCAGCGAGATCTTGATCTTGGTCAATCCCGAAGCAACGAATCGACCCGCCCGATTTGTTGACCAGCGAAGTAATAATCCCGATCGTGGTCGACTTGCCCGCTCCATTGGGGCCCAGCAAGCCGAAGAACTCGCCCTCCTGAACGTCCAAATCGATGCTGCGCAACGCGACCGTTCCATCGCGATACGTCTTGCTAAGATTTCGAATTTCGAGAGCTTTAGTAGAACTCATGTGCAGGCTCGACTGTTCATGTGAAGATTGAATTGGGCCAAGACTCATGCACCTGATGTGGTTGATTTGTTTTGGTTGGAATGGAGGTGAGACTCAATGGAATCGAACAGCTTTTCGGCGATGGGAATCCCGGTCTCTCGTGTCAACTCTCGAATCCCGGTGGGGCTCGTCACGTTTAACTCCGTCATGAAGCCGCCGATAACATCGATTCCGGTAAAAACCAGCCCTTTCTCGCGCAACGTCGGGCCGACCTGTTTACAGATGGACCATTCTCTTTCGGTCAGCGGGTTAACTTCGACTCGAGCCCCCGCGTCCATGTTGCCTCGGTGATCGCCAGCCGCAGGAATCCGGGCCAAGCCGAACGGAATCGGTTCGCCATCGATCAGCAAGATTCGGCGGTCACCCGATTCAGCGATCTCGGGAATGTATTGTTGCAGCACCGTGTACTTCTGGCCGTAGTCTGAAACCGTTTCAAAAATCACGTTGTGGTTGCCATCCTTGATGTCCGTGGAAAAGACAGATCGCCCGCCCATCAGGTCCAACGGTTTGACAACAATACGCTCGTGCTTGGCGATGAATTTTCGCATCTGCTCGATCGAACGGCTGATCAACGTTGCCGGAATGCAATCGGGAAACGCAACCGTCGAAGCTTTCTCGTTGGCGTCGCGCAGCCCAGCAGGTCGGTTCACAATCAACGCGCCTTGACGCTCGGCCTGCTCCAAAACATAGGTCGCACAAATGTACTGCATGTCAAACGGCGGATCCTTTCGCATCAAGACAACGTCCAAGTCTCCCAAATCACATTCGTCCGTTTCAACGATTTCAAACCAGCGTTGGGAATCGTCGAACACTTTGATTTTTGTCAGCTTGCCGCGAGCCTTCGCGCCATCAAGCCAAATATTCGCCAGCCCCGCGCAAAAAATTCCGAAGCCGCGTTTTTGAGCCTCCAGCAGCATCGCCAGCGAGCTGTCTTTGTGCGGCTTGATATTTTGAATCGGGTCCATGATGACCGCTAATTTCTTACCGCTCATGAAAACGTTTCCTTACACATCTGAGCCAGAGCGACGTCGATGTCCCCTTGCCACTGGCTGGAAAAACGCTGGACCAGCACTTCAGCAAACGTTTGTCCCGATTCGGCGGCCGTCTGCAACGGCGTTAAAAATCGACTTTCATTTTCACCAGCTTCATTGCATCGGTCGCGACGTTCAAGCCCTTCCCGCGACAGCTCCAGCATCCACAAGGCAAGCTCTTGAATCGATTCACTTCGAAACGGCGTACGATACCCCTGCTTTGCGACGCCGCGTTCCAATCCCGTTTTTTCTTCCAGCGTCCAGTCGCTAACTCGTTGCCAAGCGGCATCCAAGGCTGCATCGTCGTACAAAAGACCAGCCCACAGAGCAGTCACGGCTGGCACGCGAACCGGCGCGTCACCCGAATCCGCACCACGCATTTCCAAGTATTGCTTCAAGCGAACTTGAGGGAAAACGGTGGACAGGTGGTTGGCCCAGTCCGTCAACTGCGGACGTTGGCCCGGCAGAATCGGCAGTCGCCCGGCAAGAAAATCGCGAAACGACAACCCCGAAGCGTCAACGTACTGGCCCTCGCGCTGGACAAAGTACATCGGAACGTCCAGTACGTAATCCACGTACTTTTCAAACCCCATGCCGGATTCAAATACAAACGGCAAGCTACCACAACGGTCCGGATCAGTGTCTTCCCAAATTTTACTGCGATAGCTTTTGTATCCGTTTTGGTCACTTAAATCGGAAGGCGAATTCGCAAACAGAGCGACCGCAATCGGCTGCAACGCCAACGCGACGCGGAACTTTTTCACCATATCCGCTTCGCTGGCAAAATCAACGTTAACCTGCATGCTGCTGGTTCGCTGCATCATGTCCAAACCAAGGCCGCCCTGCTTGGGCATCCACGCTCGCATGATTGCGTAACGCTGTTTGGGCATCCAAGGGATCTGCTCTGGCGAGTGCTTCGGCTGAAAGCCAATCGACAGGAAGCTTAACCCCAGATCGCCAGCGACCGCCTCGAGTTCACGGTAATAAGAGGCAGCTTCGTCGCTTACCTGATGCACGTCCTGCAGCGGTGCACCGGACAGTTCGATCTGGCCACCAGGTTCAAGCGTGATCGAACAGCCTTCTCGCGTCAGCCCAATCGGGTTACCGTTTTCTAGGACTCGTTCCCAGCCAAAATCGACCAGCCGTTCCAGTAAAGCTTTGATTCCGGGAGCAGCGCCGTCGTACTCGGCCGGGCGGTAATCTTCGCCGCTGAACACGAACATTTCTTGTTCTGCGCCCAGCCGAAACTCGTCAGGCGACTTGCATCCCTCGGCGAGATATTTGACAAGCTGATCTTTACTCTCAATCACGGGGCTCTCTGCATCATCCGACGATATAGTTGGCGAGGGCATGGCCAGATGTGCTTTCGTTGTCACAATTCCTGTAGTCCTTGGGATGCCACCACGCTTCAACGTCGGCAGCACGGGTTCAAAACACGGCCGGGGCCCAAAACGGTCGGGGCCAACCGAAACCGGGAAGTTCAATTACCCGAAAGAATGCCCCAAAAGGGCTGCTTGCCCCGTTCTTCTTTTATTTAGCGTGCTAACGATACGAATTGTTGCCTAGGCAATCAATGACTAAACGTACTATTTTCAGAGATTAGTCGCCTCCGGGCGGCCTGGCCGCAGTGCTCGTCCAGTAACTTGGTCCCCACACTTGAGCCCAAAGTACTCAAAGCTTTACCGATCGCTGCGGTTTTATGCCAGCAGATTGGACAGCAGATTGGATAAAAAACTATTTCTCCTTGACAACCAAATACATTACATGTGGACTATATTCAGTTCAATCATTGAGGAATCCAGTCGTGTCGTCATCATCACTTCGTCAAAAACTGAAGAAGAAACACCCTTTCGACTCGCTCGAACAGGAGGCGATGTTGGGAATTTTGCGTACCAGTGACTTGTTGCAAAACCGGTTAGCTCGTCTGTTGAGGGAACATGGTTTGACACCTTCACAATACAACGCAATGCGGATTATGCGTGGCGAAGGCGAACCGATGCCTTGCTTGGAAGTCGCAAGTCGGATGATCCAGGTTGCTCCAGCGATCACGCGAGTGGTGGATCAATTGGTTGGTCGGGAGCTAATCGAAAAACAGCAATCAAGCGAAGACCGTCGCGTTTTCTTGGTCGGCTTGACGCCCGCCGGAAAGCGATTGCTTAAGAAACTTGACAATCCAATCTTGGATCTACACGAATCATTATTGGGACACGTCTCCAACGCAGACTTAAAATCACTCAACAGAATCCTTGAAAAGGCCCGCGTTAAAATTGAAGACTGACTTTTTTTATGCCAATCGTTTACATGTAAGCTAACTAACTTTTTTGAAAGGAAATGACAATGAAACCATCTCGCTGAAACTTACTTTCGATGACCGCCGCAGGTTTGATTCACGTCGCCGCTAATCCGGACAAGTCGATTGCCGACGCAGCGGTTTATAACGATTTGCTAGTTCGTCAGGCAGCCGAACGCGGGCACACCGATATTGGGTGGCTAAAAAGTTACCGCGGCTTGACCACCGCCAAGGACGCCGGCAGTTGGGACAGCGAAGATTGGAACAGCATCGGTGCGTGGGAATACAAAGTGGTCTTCGTGGCGTCAACGGACAAAACGAAAGATCGCGTCCCGCCGGAACAAACGCTCAACGAGCACGGCAAACTCCGCTGGGAGTGTTTCCATGTGTCCGACCGCCCCGGCGGAGTCACCTACTTCATGAAACGTCAGAAGAAAAGCTACTTGAAAAACATGCCGCTGCGAGACGTATTGAACCTAGTTCCGTTGCTCGGCACCGACGGCGGCGAAGGTCAGTGAGCGGACTTTTGCGTTTCGTGTTCTAGCGGATCGAACTCTAGGTAGCGTTTCAGCCACGCGACCAAAATGTAAAACGGAATCGTATCCAACAGCGCCACAGCGATTTTAAACATGTACCCCGTCGCGATCAGCATGAACAAATGCTGGAACAAGGTGCTGCCTTCGCCCGGCGGCGGCAACGAGTTCGCGTAGAAGTGCGATATCAAAATCACCGCAACCGTGTCGACCATTTGACTGATCAACGTCGATCCATTGTTCCGCAGCCACAGATGTTTGCCGCCGGTCAGTCGTTTCCAAAAGTGAAACAGCCACACGTCGCAAAACTGAGCCGCCATGTAGGCGATCATCGACGCAATGACGGCTCCGAAAGCCATCTGTTTGATTCGATAAAACGCATAATCGTCAGGCACCACCGCCACGTGCTGCGGTCCGGCATCCGTTTGCTGCACCACCACTTCAACAATCGGCACGCCCTTGTCGTCCATCGCAGGTCGCTGCGGAAGTGCCGCTCCGCGCCACAAGATAAACACGACCCACAGGTTCAGAATCACTCCCACGACCACCAACCAATTGGCTCGTTTACGTCCATAAAATTCGCTGATCAAGTCCGTGCATAAAAATGTAATCGGATACGGCAGCACACCGACCGCGATGGCAAAATTGAGCAGTCCCCACTGCCCCCAAGTCCACTCGTAACCGCCCGCGTCGACCGGATTGACGCTCAGCAGCACAATGAATCGGCTGATGCCCAGCACGTTCTGAAATAGTGGCTTCAATGGGGACATCCAATCTTGCTACTCCTCAATTCCGCTTCCGAGGACTGCGAGACCAGCGAGAGTTGCCTAGAGGATCGGATATGGGGATGCCTGATTTATTGTTGAAAATCTAAATTGATCTCAGGTTAAAAGTCAACCGAGTGCCAGCCAAGCGGCAAGCGGGCTCGCAGGCTGGTATCCAAGGGTGAACCTCTTACGGGGGTGAACTTGAGAACTTCGTTGGAGCGAGCCGTACTTTTTAGTTTTCACACGGGCTCAACTACTTGACGGGTGAGGCCGGTTTTCAAATCGAGGGCGGATCAGTTCCTGCTTGAATTGGCTAGTGCCGCAACCTGTAATTGTTAAGCCACCACGGCCGAAGTCTGCCTATCTTT
>CAZROJ010000215.1:0-8167 GCA_964601665.1 uncultured Pirellulaceae bacterium | reverse complement strand
TCCGAATCGAAAGCGAGGGGCACCAGTCCGCGAACTCAAGATCGCCCGACGCGATGTTACTTTTCGCTGGCCGCAGTCATGCAAACCATCACCAAAACAGTTCGCTCGACATCCGAGGATTCCGGCAGGACTAGTTCGGCCCGTGCGCCAAATTTTTGGATGTTCGTAAATCGAATTCGAGCGTCGGCTCCATCGACTGCTTCAGCTGAGCAAGTTGGCATGGTCGAAAACGGTGGCGACACGGGAATGTGCCAGCTCACTCGCTGTTGGCCCGGTAGCACGCTCAAACGAAAATAGCCGTTCAGCGATTCGTTCTGCTCATCCTGGCGACGCAACAACAGCTGGGATAGGCTCGCGTCGTCCAGCAGCGTTTGCAATGCCAGTTCAGGATCGATCGCATCGCACGATTCCGATTGAGCCGAATCCATGCCAAGCATTGCCATTAAGTTTGCTTCGTTGGCAAGCGGGTCTTCGGACATTGGATTGTTGATATCTGAAATCATGATGCGGGAAGCCAAAGGTTATTCTGTTGGGCGGCACAGTCGTAAGGCGATCGGCCGTTGAAGTTCTACCGCTGGTGTTGCAGCGATTGCGAATCTTTGGCAGGGTGCTCGGAAGTTCCTCAATCGCCTTGGGCCTAAGTTCTAAGATAGGCAAAATAAAACAATTGCCCATTGTCGCCAACATCAATACGATCAATCGTAGCAAACACCGACTCGTTAGGCTTGTTTTTACCGGGAAAGTTGCTCCGATGCGCTTGCGGCGGCATTTTATGGTTTTGAAAAAATGGCATCAGGCTGAAGTTCCTCGGTCGCCTTTGGCTTAAAAGACGGCATAAAAAAACCTCGGACTGAGGTCCAAGGTGTTCGCCTGCCGTTAGGCGGGACTCATTGATTTCTGGTTTGCTACTGGCCGCAGTCAACTGCTGACTCGGCCGCTGGCAAAACTATTTGGCATCGTGATCATGGTCGTGATCTTCGCCATCTTTGTGGTCGTGGCCTTCGCCTTCTTTGACTTTGCAGCACAGCGGCGAGCCCTTGGCAAGATTGCACTTGGTGCAAGGTTCGTTGCCTTCAGCACAGCACTTTTCCGAGCCCTTGTTGAAGCCACAATCTTTGCAGTAAACGCCTTCGGCCGATTTGACACCGCTGCAGCATAGAGGTGTTCCCTTTTGCATGCCGCAGTCGCATTTTTCGCCCTTGCAACAATCCTCGCAACCTTCGCAACAACCGCACTTGGCGCACAAGTCGTTTTCCAAGCCGGTCGTTGTTGTGGATGTTGCATCCGACTGAGTTTCGGTCGGGGCAGGTTCGCCGCATCCAATGACCATGACGGCCATTGCCAAAAATAAACTTCCCAAAATTGTTTTCATCGTTAACTCTTTTCGTATCAAAATATTTCAAAGCGGCATATCGCCGAGTGCTTAGTATAGCGAGTTGAAAGTAAACCCGATACGCAACCCAGTCAAACTGTCGATTGTTTTTCAGCTAAGCGGCAATAGTTTGGAGAGCCTTGGTAAGGCTCGATGGCTACCGAATCCGTTCGGGTTTGAATTTTTTTGAGCTTCAGCTGGGTGGTGGCGTTCAGCTGGTAGTGGCGTTCGGCTGGGTGGCGGCGTGCTAAACCGCACGCTTGCCGATTCAAAGATCGCGTCGGCTGCAACGAAACCATGGCCGCAAACAAACTCGATTGTCGCGGAGAGATTGCAATTTGTTATGCATGCGGTTTGGGCAGCAGCGTCGACGTTGCGGCATTGGTGTTCAATTGCCGACCGGAGTGACGCCGTGGATCGTACCGCGGGGCACGAGCCCGGAGACATCGACGGGCTGGTTTAGAATGTGCACGCCGACGTTGCCCGCGCGATCGACCGCTTCGATTTTTAAGAAAATTTGTTCCGGTACGTCTCGTCCAACTTTCCACAGGTAGCGATCTTCATTGCGAACGCCGTCTTGGATTACTTCCCATGGTCCGGCGGGGTTGGCGGCGTAAGACAATTTGATGGGGCGCAGTGTCAAAAATGAATCGGAGGCTTTGAAGTTGATTACTAATCGTCCCGCTTCGGAGCCGCGACCGTAGGGTACGGATGTGATTTGAACCAGCGGTGCCTCGGTGTCGACTGTAATCCAAATGTCAGCATCGTCTCCGCTGGAAGGGCCTTGTCCGGTCAGGCCGTCGCGGGATCTGACCACGATCTGGAAACCGTAGCGACCGTCTTCGGTGGTTTCGACCGGGAACGGGCTGCGGCGGTCGGGATCGGTGCCCCATGTTTTCCATGTCTGGCCGTCGTTGCGCGTGACCCACAGAACGACTTTGTCGACGCCTGAAGGATCGATCGCATCGATGCCGTAGTTCAAACGAAAACGATTGCTGCCGATGATTTGCACGGGAGCACGCGTCTTGCGGTTGGGCTGCGCGGAAGTTTCAACGACTGATTTGGCTTGCGGATTTGCAGGTGAGGCGAAACCGGCTTTGGAGAAGGGGCGGCGTGAAGAAAAATTTCGTGGTGCAGAATCAATTTGGCGATTGTTGGTTTGGGGACTCTTTGTTTGGCGATTGCTGGTTTGGCGGATGTTCGTGGGGGTCGAATAATTTGGCAGCAGAGACGATTTGGGCAGCCGTTTGATGGTTTGGTTGCCGCGATATTGGTTGGTCGGTCCCTTGGTCGAAGACTGACCGATAACTTTGTTGCCATCGTAAAACATTTTTCCGGGGTTCGATGGAACGTCGGTCGCTGCGCCGGAGGCCGGCGTTTGACGAACTGGTTGAGGCGTAATCGTGGCGTCGAATTTTTGGTTGTTGGTTGAGCCCAGCGGTTGCCAGTTTTCTTTGTCGCTTTCCCAGACGATGGCGTCTTGTTGGCGAGTGGGCGTTTGGCGAGGTGCTTGGGCGACTCGGGTTGGCGGTTGGCGAGTCGATTGCGCGGGCGTGGGGAAGACGTAGCCAGCAGGGACAGGCGGGGCGGCAAATTCTTCCGGCGACCCGACCAGCTGCATGGGGTTGGGCGTGTTTGACGCGAGGCGATGTTTTGAAATGCTGTCGCGAGCGGCAGATTTTTTCGCGGGAACGCGGACGCAAACTCCGTCTTTGCAAACTATGTTCGTAGGTTCGGTACTGGCTGGCCCGGCGATTGTTTGTCCCGTGTTTGCTTGATCAGAGTTCTTCTGGCTGGGGCTGGAATGGCTTGAGTTGGACGCCGTTTTGCCGATCGGGCTGTCGGTTTGCCATTGCTTTGATTTCGGATCCGTCGGCGGTGGTTGCAATGGCGGCTGCCAACCGGGATAAGCCCAGTCGGGTTGTTGAGGAGGGCCGGCGGAAGATGTTGTTGAGTTGTTGGTGGCGATCGGTTTGAAATTTCGCTGTTGGTTCTGGCCGCTCGTTGTCGCAGTCGATGGCAGGGTCGTGCTTTGGCTTCGGTTGCGCCAAGCGGTTGATGGTAATTTGATTCGACGGTCCGAGCGGACTTTGTTGCCGGCTTGGTCTTGGATTTCGATCGCGACATTGACCATCGTTTGAGTCGTGTCTGGCCACCAGCCGACTTGATCTGAGTAGACACCGTTTCGGGCGACACCGCTGAGTTCTACGGGGACCGTTTGCCATGGTTTGACCGAACCGTCAATCATGACCGGTTGGTATAAGAGTTTTAAAGATTTTGGGTTCAGGTTTGCGTCGGTCGCCTGCCAACGACAAATGACTCGGCCTGCTGGATCGGCCTGAATGCGAAAATCGATTTTTGGTTCTTCGGTGTCGATCAAGATTTTCAATTCCGGTTGCGGGTCACCGGAGGGGAGCAATTGCCGGTCACGGCTGAGCGTCTTCAAGGCAAACCAGTATTCGCCGTCGCCATCAGCCTGAAACGGAAATTCGGTTTTGTCGGTTGTTTGTCGAGCGAAGAACGACCATGTGCGGCCTTGGTCGCGGGACAAGTAAAGTTGCACTTCGACGAAGGCTCCGTCGTCGGCGTTAATTTTGAAAGGCACCCCGAAGGCGTTTAGTCGTGTGACGACCACTTTGGGGCCGTCGGTTTGCTGGGCGTCGGCGGTTGCTTGCAGCAAACAAATGAAGGCGCAGCAAACGCCAGCGAAAAGAAAGGCAGAGCAGAATTTGAATGGCAATTGTTTCACGAGCGTTCGCTATTCATTCCAACCGAAAAAGGATGACCGTCTCTCTTGGATCGGATGATCGCGTCGTCTAGCTTGGCGAAGGCTCGTTTTTCAGGAGTGTCGGGTTTCTAGCGGTCGAAAGATCTTCGTCATTATTGATGCTGATTCACGAAATTCAGGTTGGTGCGGTTGGAACGAAGGCTTGGACTTGGTTTCGAAGAGGGTGGTCGGTTCGGGTTAACGACAGCTTTTCCACGTGGTGGGTCGCGTTGGCGGCAAATGGCCGCGACTTTGACTGGGCCTGAATGGCCGAAAAAAGCGTGCAAAACATGCGAGAAACGACTGTCATTTGGGGCTGTCGAAATGGTTCGCGGCCAAATGTTTGATGGGGTCGCGAAATGTCGATCGATTTTGGCTGCGATCGGGGCAGCGTTGATTGGCTCAACCGCAATCGGCCGAAAACTGGTCTAAACCCCAACGGGCCGCAGAGATATAATTAGGCGATTCGATTACGGGTTCAGCGATGGCGACCGTTTTGATGTTTGTAAAGTTGATTCATCCAATGCAACAAGAAATGACCACAGCCTCCGACGATGCAGTCGCTGCCGGTGGCGGTATCGCGCCAGTCGATAGAGTCGTAGCCCCGGTCGAAGAGGTCACTCCGCCGCTGGATTGGCTTTTTGAGAGCAATCCGATAATGGCTTGGTCGATCGTGATTGCGGGGCTTTTGATATTAGTGACGATTGCTTACTACGCGATTGAGTATTTTCGCCAGTCGATTAACGACGATCCGGCGTCGGCTACATCGGAAAAGCTGAGCGAATTGGAGCAGTTGAAATCGACGGCTTATATGACGGATGAAGAAAAGCGACGTTTGAACGCGGCCAGCCCGATTGCGGCTTTGGCCAAGGACGGCGAAGTGGATCCAGAGTTGGCTGTGTTTCGCAAAATCAAGCAACAGCGAATGTCAAATCAGAATTCGGAAAAAGAATCGATGTTCAACGAATTGGAAGACAATCCCGACGGCTAGGCTAATTCAAGGACACGATCGAATTATTCCAATCGATCGAACGAATTGGTTTTGGTTGCGTATACCAGTCCGCAAGGCGAGTCGCGGGATAAGCGATAACCTTTGGACGGATTAAAACAGAACGCTATCGCTCGATAAAGAAGTGATAGCACAAATGCTGATTACAACAGAGTTCGAAGTTCGCGGGCAAGGAAGCACCGTTGGCTGGCGAGACGTTATCGTCATTCAATGTTCGAACGTCAACTGGATACGGTTGATACGAGAATGCTTTTTAGGAGTAAAAATGCCCGCAGGCAACGATTTAGGAAGTCGCCGTTCAAGTGCCGCTTCCAAGAAAAACGCGCACTGTTCGTTTTGTCGGAAAAACTATCGAGACGTTGGTCCCTTAGTCGAAGGCCCAGGTGATGTCTACATTTGTGGAGATTGCATTGAGCTGTGCCAATCGATTTTGGAACAAGAGCAACGTCGACGTGGTCCGTCGAAACAGCTGTTCAACAAGATCTTATCACCGCGCGAAATCGTAACTCGAATGGACGAATATGTCATCGGACAAGATTCTGCCAAGAAGGTGTTGGCTGTCGCTGTTCACAACCATTACAAGCGACTTTCGCTTGGATGGGAAGGAAGCGAAGTCGAAGTAGAGAAATCTAACATCATGCTGGTTGGACCGACGGGTTCAGGCAAAACGTTGTTGGCTCGAACTTTGGCTCGTTCTCTGAACGTACCGTTTGCGATCGGCGACGCAACGACACTGACCGAAGCAGGATATGTGGGCGAGGACGTAGAAAACCTTCTTTTGAAACTGCTGCATGCAGCGGACTTTGATGTGGAGGCCGCTCAGCGTGGCGTTATCTACATCGACGAGATCGATAAAATCGGCAAGACGAGCAACAATGTTTCGATCACCCGCGATGTTTCAGGCGAAGGCGTTCAACAAGCACTCCTAAAGATGTTGGAAGGAACCGTCGCCAACGTTCCTCCCCAAGGCGGACGCAAGCATCCAGAGCAACAGTACATCCCGATCGATACGAGCGAGATTCTGTTTATCTGTGGTGGTACGTTTGTCGGGATTGAAGACATCGTTCGCAAGCGTTTAGGTGAACGCACCATCGGTTTTGGTTCGGGGGCTGGTTCCCACGAAGATGCTACCTCAGCCGAAGTGTTAACTCAGGTTACCAGCGACGACATTCTGGAATTCGGGTTAATCCCGGAACTGGTCGGTCGTTTGCCAGTGACCACCTCGTTGGCTCCACTTGGAGAAGAAGGTCTGATCAAGGTTCTTACTGAACCAAAAAACGCACTTGTGCGTCAGTTTCAGTCGTTGTTCGAAATGGAGGGCTGCGAGTTAGAGTTTACCGAATTGGCGCTTGAGAAAATTGCCGGACGGGCAATGAAAAAAGAGACTGGCGCACGAGGACTTCGTTCGATTCTCGAACAAGTAATGCTTGACATCATGTACGACCTCCCCGACAAGCCGAAAGGCTCGAAGATCGTGATTGACGAAAAAATCGTGAATGAAGGAATTGACCCACAACCCTTCAAAATGCCGACGACAAAAAGTGCCTAGCGAACGCGGTACTTTTCAGATGAAGTGCCTAGCGAACGCGGTACTTTTCAGATGAAGTGCCTAGCGAACGCGGTACTTTTTCGACTAGCCGTTTGGGCGATAGCCCCGGTTGCTTTTCGATGAAGTGTCTAACTGGAGCGACGACGACAATCGACATTGCCATTAACTGCCTGGACGAAAGCTCAGCTTGCAGGGGGCAAGTTGAATCAATCGACGCTTTGGGAATCGCAAAGTTAAAACGAGCAAACCCGTGACGACCTTTGCTCGTTGATAAAGAAATTGAAACCATCGATAGAACTCAACTTGCAACTTCGATGGCGGATTGGATCTTTGTCAAATACTGAGGAGTTAACTTTGCGGCGGGACACTTGATGTTGATAACAATTTAATTTCAAACGAGGCCGGTGGCTTCGCGACGCCAGACAAGTTTGAGATTGAAAATATAGAAATCCCTGTCGTGTTTGCGGCAGGGATTTTTTATGCGCAACCGGGTCGGGAGTGTGTTTCGCCGGAGTTCATTTGACGCAGAGCTGCGGCAGATTCGATGGAAGAAATTTGCTCAAAGCGAATTTGTAGCCAGTCGATTCAATTGCTGGAGAAGATATGTAGCCGTTGTTGGTTTATTCGGTTTTAGGAAAACTATTCGAGGCTCGCCGTTTCTCCACCAGCCGAAGTTGCTAAGGCGACCGTAATCGATGGGTCAATCGTGAATGGGACAAAATGTACTGAGCCATCGGCCATGGCAAAATTCGCTCCGCCGGGATGGTAGCTCCAGAAATGCAGCGTGTCGCATTGCTGGTTACTGCCCCGCCGGTAGTTATAGGGCCCCGGAGGGCAGCTGTCCAAGTAGCTTGGAATGCCGGAAGCTTGAGTGGGATTCAATTCAGCCATCCCCAGGGTGACATCTCCTGTTGATTGAGAGCCTGAACCCGTGGCGTACCACCAACCGTACCAAAAATCTTTGGAAGGTGGTCTTTCGCCGATCATTAAGGTATTGGATTGGCCATCGCGAATACTGGCCAATCGCGACGGTCGATCGTAGGTGAAGATCCCGTCACGGGCTTGGAAATTGGTTCCGTTGACACCAAGGTAGTCGGTGCAGGCGACTAAATAGCCTTCGTGTGTCCAATGTAATTCGGTGGATGCCGGATCGCTGGGGCAAGCCACAGCTGGTAGTACGGTTTGCATCCCGCGATGACCACGAAAAGGAATGGGCGATCGTCGATAATCTTCCATTGCGTTCTGCCACATTGGTTGTTGTTCGACAAACGGTAGGATTAGCGTGATCCAGGTCATGCCAACCGAATTCGCTCCACCACTCGCCCTGCCGTCCAACTCCTCGAAGCTACGCAGTCCGAAAGGCAGTCTTTGGTGGCTTGACTCAAAGTTCAGTAAACCGAGACCAAGTTGTCTGACCTTGTTCGAACATTCGGTTCGCCGTGCAGACTCGCGAACCATTTGAATCGCAGG
>CAZROJ010000214.1:0-8234 GCA_964601665.1 uncultured Pirellulaceae bacterium | reverse complement strand
GGCAAGCCCGACGGAAGCGGCAAAACACCCCAAAAGTGGCGCTGTCCAATTAGTGAGGACTCGAATTTTGACCGCCATGAAAATCGGTCGGCGCATCGAGAGCATTTGGTGCGGCCGATTCAAATAGAACTGCGAAGCGAAGAGCTGATCATTCCGGCCTTTTCCCGCAATATTTCCGCCAACGGAATCGGCGTGATCTCGTCCGAGAAGATCTTGGAAAAGTCGACGGCGATCTTGGAAATTGCTGGAATCAAAAATTCGCCGGTGAAGATTTTGGCGGACTGCCGATGGTCACGAAATTATGGCGAAAACTGGTACATCTCCGGTTGGCAGTTCATCAGCATAAAACGATAGTAACCGTTCACGGGGCCGGTTCGAAGAACTCAATGTCGTTCAACTTTCCAAGTTGTCAGCGCCGACCGAAAAAGTAATAGTTCCACGTCAGTTCGAATGTGGCTTCCGTGACCGCCTGTCCCATCGGCGAACCCAGATCGACCAAGTTTTCGATTCGTTTTTCGTAGGCCGCTCGTTCGGCTGGGGTCATTGAGTTCAGTCGGTCTCGCATGCGATTGACTTGTTGCGTTTGCGATTTTGTTTCGAATGCCAATTGGACTTTGGCCAGTTCACCGCCGTCAAACCAGGTTGCGTCGCAATTCATGCATTCGTCGACGTGAAAGCCAAGATCTTCGGGAACGCTTTTTTTCATAGGTGCCTTGCAACGAGGGCAGCGAAATTTGTCCAGCTGGTCCACTTGGGTCGAAGCGGCGATTTCGTTAACCAGTGATTTGTGGTCTTTGTCGATCCGTTTTTCGATCGTTTTCACTCGACGCTTGTCGACCAAATGCCCGCCGCACTGTCTGCATTGGTGGACGTTTGCACCGGAATATTTGGTTCGATCAAGCCGTTGTTGGCAATTGGGGCAATGCATCGCGTAGGGTTTAATGGGTTAATTGCGTTGGTTGTTCGCGACTTGAAATCGGAACCCTTTGATTATACCGCCAGTTCGATCAGGAAAGCGGATAGAAAACGCCCGCGAGTTGGACGCGCCAAATCGCGTCCCGAAGCACAAACGATGTGGTAAAGACTCGTCGCCTCGCCCACTACGTTCTGCCCAGACAATTAGCTGTAACATTGGACTGCTTTGGCTGCGTCGTTTAAAAAGAGGCGCCACTGAGATTCGAACTCAATGAAGCATGTGTTGCAAACATGCCCCGCTCCAAGCGGATTGACGCCAGTGTTGGATTTGGAAAACTTGAAAGTAGTCCCGGACGGACTCGAACCGTCGATCGTCTGTATGTAAGGCAGCTGCCTTCGCCGCTGGGCTTCTGGGAGATAGGAGAGGGGTGCTTTATCTGGGTTCGCAACTTTGACTAAGAATTTCTTGATCGCTGAATTCAGGCAATAAAAGTATCAACGAAAAAAGCGGCTTGAATGATCAAGCCGCTTTTGGAGAAAGCTGTTTTTACAATCGATCGGGTCGATTCAATTGGTGGTGCGGTTTGCCTGCTGCCCAGCTAGCAATTTGACGAAGCCGACGAAGTTAGCCGATGTGCAATCCGCGGCTTACTTTAAGTTTTGACCGCCGGCGGCAGCCATGCGAGTGTTCAATGCGTCAGAAACAAGCGAGGTTAGGTCGAGCTTACGATGAAATACGACTGCTCGGTTGACGCCCTTGATCACTTCGCTGCGATTGTTGGGATCAATTTCTTCACTGTCGAATCGCAATACCAACGACAGACCGTACTCGGTGGCCATGGTGGAAACGACCGATTGCATTTCGTTGTACGTTTCAAAGTAAACGCGAGCTTCGCGGTTGAGCAAAGCTGCTTCTTGTTGGCGAGTCTGAGTACGAAGCTTGGTAAGCTGTTGCTCAAGTTGGTACTCGCGATTGTTTCTGTCTTCGCCGGCTGGCATGTTTCGCAGGTCGGCAGCCGCTGCTTTGATGCGATCTTGTTCCTGCGTAATCTGTTGCTTGAGCTGGTCAGCTTCGGCCTTGATGGCTTTGACTTTTGCGTCGAAGGCTCTGTTTTGCTTGAAAACCTTGGCGACGTCCAAAATGGCGACGCGGCCGGCTTGGTCTTGTGCGTTTGATTCTGAAACGGCACAAGCAACGATTGCAACAGAAAGAATAACTTTAATGATGGTCGATGATCTCACGACTCGTCCTCCTTGACGAAACATCTTTCGATATGTCTGAATTGAGTTTGTTAGTTTTGCAAACGATCCATCGCCTGCTGACAACCGTGTAGGCAATTGGAATGCCAAAAGCGTTTTTTAAATGTTTAATTCTTGCTGGTGAAGTTCGTCAGCTTTTTCAGCTCGCCAAAACCCACTGTCATTAAAAGTTTAACGTGAGTTCTGTAGGCACTTCAATCTTCGCTGACGCCGACCATGCAAAATTTTCATTGCTGTTTGTAAAGATTACTCGGATCGCGATCAATATTGGTTCGTGATTTAATTGTGCTTCGTGCTAGTTGCTAGCGTGATTCCATTTTTACATGGGCTAGGGCGGCCCTGCGTGCGTGGCTACCATTCGAGCCGTTCCAAGGTCATTTGCCAGCCGCCTTGAAGCGGTCAGACGTTTTTATCGTGCACTCAATTTATAACGGTTCAAGGATGAGTCGCCAACAAAATTGTTTTCCAACAGCCCAATCGAGAGCCAATATGGTTTTTCGAATTGCTCAACTTGTCGTTCTTGTCAGTGTCATTTTCGTTCGTGTGCCGTCGGCAAACGCTGATGATTCTGCTGTCAAAGAGCCCATGCCAAAATCATGGCAAGCGGATGCTGAGCTCACCGGCGTTCATTTTGTTGACGCGAATCTTGGCTGGGCCGTGGGTGCGACTGGGACGATGCTGCGCACGCGCGACGGAGGTTTGACGTGGACCCACCAAACAGCCAGCCAACGATTTCGCAAAGACACGATGCGGCTGGAACAAAAAGTCGACCATCTTGAAAACGGGCGGTTTACTGGCTCGACAGGCGTTTTGGGTCGCCAGGCGGAGACGTCGTCGTTTTCTTGTCGTTTTGAATCGGTCAGCTTTGTCGACGCGAATCAAGGGTGGGCAGTCGGCGGCGTGAAGGTTCCTTACATCGATCGCACGCACGCGGTGGTGATGCAAACTCGCGATGGTGGCCTGAGTTGGCGATCGGTTGAGACTCATGGATTGCCGCGACTGCGAAAGATTCATTTTTCAAATGTTCAACAAGGAATGGCCGTTGGGGATTCTGGCAATGTCTTCACGGGCGGAATTTTTCAAACCAATAACGGTGGCAGGTCGTGGTCGGGAAAGTTATTTCCGTTTGATCAGGATTGGCGGGACGTAGAACGCACCGGTGCTGGGTTCGTGACGATCAATGCCGCTGGGCAACTGGGTCACATTCAAAACAACCAATACGAAAATAGCGTCTTGATTGGTTTGCCAGCCGGTATGCCTGTCGTTTTTCATGACGTGTTGATGTTGGATCAGAGCCGCGGTGTGGCTCTGGCAAATGATGGTCTGGTTTTTAAGACTTCCAATGCTGGGCTCTCGTGGAACCGAGTGCCAGTCGAAAAACAGCATCCTCAGCTTGCCGGTGTCGATTGGTGGACTGCCGCCGTCGCGGGAGACCGGATTAAGTTGGCTGGCAATCCAGGGTCGATCGTGGCGACAATCGACCTGGCCGAAGATCGCATCGATCTGCACAAAACACCCGTTCGCTCGAAACTAAATCAATTGTTCTTTTTGGATGCCAAGCGAGGCTGGGCCGTGGGTGAATTTGGCGTGGTTCTGTCGACCCAAGACGGCGGTAAAGTTTGGCGGCAACAGCGCGGCAATACACGTGGACTGGCGATGATGGTGGTTGCTCCAACGGCCAATCAAGCTCCTGTGGATTTGTTTGCAAGGTATGCGGCCGAAGACAATCTTGCCTGCAGCCTTGTGGTGATCGAGGACTCGCAAGCGAACTTTGAATCCGCTCGACAGGCCAGCGAGCGGCTTGGTTGCAGTTCGCATGAGTTGTTGAGCCTGAAAAGGTCGGGCGATTCATCAACGGCTTCGCCGCAGAGCATGTTGGCAAAATTAGTTCGGTCGATTCGAGTTAATCGTCCGTCGGTGGTGGTCAGCCAAGCGAGGAAGTCATTTGATCCGCAGGCGGGCGACGCCTTTCAGACGGTCGCTCAAGCGATTTCGATGGCGGCCGATCCGCGAGCGTTTCCGGAGCAATTTGAGTTGGGTTTGCAGGTGCACCGAGTGGAAAGGCTGGTGGTCCAAGATCCCATCGGTTCGATCAGCGTCAATGGTTCACGGATGTTGGTTCAGTCAGGCACGCAGTTACGAGACAAAATCGCGCTCAGCCGAGCCCTGTTGGACAAGCCGGTTATCAATCCCGAGCCTGACCATTATCGGATTGTCAATCTACAATCGAATTACCAAGATGCGGCCCGTGGAGATTTCTTTCGCGGTTTATCAAAACAGCGACTGGTGACTCGACTGGGCAAGTCGAACCTTCGCGGTAACTTGATGGCGATTAAATTCGCCAATGATAGTGCTCGGCAATTAGACACCTTTATCAATTTTAAAATCGGTAAACCTCAGGACGTGGCGGTCTGGCGTTTGCAGCTCAGGCGGTTTTTGAATTCGATGGAAGTCGATGTTCACTCGGGCAGCGATTGGACGATGCGGTTGATCGAAGAGTATTTGGCCGAAGCGAATACCACGTTGGCGGTGGAGTCGGCAGAGATGTTGGTTTCGCGTTTTCCTAATAGCCCCTACGCGGTCGCCGTCGCCACTTGGTTGGCTCGGTACTATTCAAGCCACGAATTGGGGCGGCTGGCCTTCGAGCAGCAGATCAAAAACGGCGTTTTGCAGCAGGACGGAACGCTGTCGCGAGCCAGTCGGTTGGCGTCGAAGTATTCGTCGGCCCCCGAAACTCAAATTAACGATGGCGTGGCAACGTTGACTTGGAAACCGGTTCAATCGATGGAATCAACGACGAACGAAACGAGCTCGAACGTCGCGCTGGCCAGGCTCGAATCGAGCGTCGAATTTGATGAACTACCGAAAACAACGCCACCGTTTTTTGCCGAACGTTTGAAGCGGGCGGCTCAACTGGTTTCATTCGTGGGTCAAAAGGATCCCGACTTTGCTGCGGGCAGTTACTGTCGTTGGTTGGAAGTGCAGTTGGCCAAGCGATTGTCGGCGGTCGGGGCGGCTCAGATCGATTCATTGCCTGATCGATATGGAAAGCTGGCCAACCAAGGTCTGGTAAAAATTATCGCTGGGTCGACGCCGAACCCGGTCGTGCAGAGCATTGCCGAACAAGCCAAGCGCGAGCTAGGTTTGCTGCAGGAAAATTCGGGCGAGGAAAAAGACTGGGCGGCGCCGGTGACGTTGCCGCCGACAAAATGCAGACTGATTGACGCTCGGCCCAATCTGGACGGTCGTTTGGAAGAATCGTTTTGGCGAACCGCCAAGCGAATTCCAATCCAGCGAGGCAGCGATGGCAGTCGATGGCCTAATTCGTATCTGCAGCTCTGTCGTGATCAAGAATTTTTGTATGTGGCAGTCGTCTGTCAAAAAATTCCCGGCGTGAATTATCAATCGTTTCGGAAAATGCCTCGCGTTCGCGATAGTGATTTGAATCCCAACGATTGGGTCGATATCGAATTAGATTTGGACAACGATTTTGCGACGAGTTTTCGTTTTGCCGTGGATTGTCATGGGATGGCCAGCGAGTCATGTCAGTGGGCGAAGGACTGGAATCCTGATTGGTTTGTCGCTCAAGACGAATCGGCGACGCAGTGGATTGTCGAAGCTGCCGTTCCGTTGAAGGCAATGGTTGCTGCCAAAATTGGAACTAACGAAACGTGGTCCATTCGAGCCTTGCGGGCCAATACCGTGATGGTGACGCCGAAAGACCAGTCAATCTTTAAGCACCGGCCGCTTCGCAAGCCGGGCGTGCGTGTGTCGTTTTAGGAAATGAGTCGTTTTTACCGCTGGTGAATTTTAGTCGGCCAAGTGCAGACGGCGGGGCACCCGATTCGTTATCATGGGGCGACCTAGGCAGGCGTAAGGCGATTGAGAAACTGCCGGGCTTCAAACCTATGTTTCGCAATCATTGCAAACATCAGCGGTAAAACTTGAACTGCCAATCGCCTGAAGCAGCGCACGAAAATCAAGCAAAAAAGGTGTTTGTCAAAATGTCCCCATCGTCTCGAACGTTTCAAATTGTTGTCGGACTCATTTGTACCGCAGTCTTTATGGTTTCCACATCGCTGCCATGCTCGGCGCAGTCACCATCCTATCAAGGTGCCAAGGGCAAAAACGGAGCGATCGCGACCGGCAGTAAATTGGCCGCCGAAGCAGGCCTGGCAATGCTCAAGTCCGATGGAAATGCCGCCGATGCCGCCGCGTCGACGATGTTGGTTCAAACCGTGGTCGAAGCTCGCTTGTTTTGTTTTGGCAGCGAGGTGCCAATAATTGTTTACGACAAAAAACGAGACGTCGTCGAAGTGATCGTGGGGCTGGGAGCAGCGCCGCAACTGGCAACCGCAGAATGGTTCAATGAAAATCGAAACGGTGTGATTCAAGGTCGCGGCGATATTGCCAACTGCGTTGTGCCAGGTTTCTTGGACGCCGTCCTGGTGTTGCTCGATCGGTACGGCTCGCGAACGTTTGAGGACTGTTCCAAACCGATGTTGGCGGAACTGAAGCGGCGGTCGGAAATGTCGGTCGAAAAGCTCAAGTCACAAGCCAAGGCTGGCTTTGACGCCGAAAGTTGGGTCCAGCATCACAAAGATTTCCATCGCATGATTTCGCGATTGGTCGACGCAGAAAAAGCGGCCGGCGGTGATCGGCGGAGTGGTTTGCAGGCGGTTCACGATTACTTTTATCGAGGCCCAATCGCCAAAGAAATTGATACTTGGTCTCGCAAAAACGGTGGCTTGCTGAGGTATGCAGATTTTGCCAACCACCACACTCGGATTGATCGGTCGAGGACGATTGAGTTTCGCGGGCACACGATTCACAAGTGTGATGTTTGGACGCAAGGCCCCTTTCTGTTGCAGACGTTGAATCTGCTGGCCGATCGCGAGCTAGAAAAGATGGAGCATGATTCGGCCGACTATATTCATCTGGTCACCGAAGCGATGAAGCTGGGTTTTGCCGATCGCGATGCGTTTTATGGCGACCCCACCTACGTCGATGTGCCGATCGAAAAACTGCTGTCGAGCGATTACACAAAGCTGCGCCAGCGGTTGATCAAAATGGATACCGCGTCGCAGGAACAACAACCTGGCAACCCTGAAACGATGAACGCGTTGCTTGGCGTGCCACCGCAAGACTACCAAGTTGTCAGTGGGTTCAGCGAAGACACTTCCAATTGTTTGGTCGCGGATCAGTGGGGCAACGTGATTGCGGCAACGCCCAGCGGGTGGGGCGGAGTTCCAGCGGGCAACACGGGTGTGCAGTTGGGCAGTCGCATGATTGGATTGGTCACGTGGGAGAATCATCCCAGCATGGTCCAGCCGGGCAAGCGACCGCGGATTACGTTGACGCCAACTTTGGTGATGCGAGATGGCAAGCCTGTATTTGCTGTCAGTGTTGCCGGTGGCGATCGGCAAGATCAAGCGTCGATTCAGATTTTGCTGAACCGTTTGGTGTTTGGACAAGATCCGGCCACAGCCGTACGGGCACCTCGATTTAATACGGGCCATCATATTGACTGGTTCGGTCACATGAAAGCAAAGCCCGGAACCTTGACGGTTACTCGCGACACATCCAACACCGTGATCGATGACCTGAAGGCGCGCGGTCACAAAGTTAGTATCGGACGTACCGCAGGGGCTTCGGTTGTTTTGGCCATCGATCCAGAAACGGGCGAAAAACGAGCCGCCGCCGATCGCGGCAAAGTGGCAGTAGGGTATTGATTGGTTTGATTGTGAGTTTGCAAAAGAGTGCCACCGCTTCGTTGATTCAGCGGCTTAAAAAACGTGGTGCGTTTTTTTGCGAACCTCGATGGCGGATCGTGGTCCAAGTGAAACGAAAAGGTTGGATTTAGATTTTTCGTTTGATGATCCATTCGGTTGATCCGACCCGCGTCACGTACTAAAACAATACATGTGGTGGCTATAAAGGTGCTTCCTTCTAAATCCGACACCGAGGGTTGTGGGTTCGAATCCCACCTTTCTCTTGCGAGAAAGTAGCTCAATTGGCTAGAGCATCGGTCTAAATAGTGCCTTTAATCTCCACCACAT
>CAZROJ010000213.1:0-8264 GCA_964601665.1 uncultured Pirellulaceae bacterium | reverse complement strand
TAAATTCGACCAGAAATTAACAAGAGGTTTCTACCAAATTGTCAAAGAACAATTCATCTTGAGCTGCCGAAGCGGCTTTCGATGATCACTCGGGAACGTTTGCCCGGTTGAGTGAGTCGCAGATAATAGGCAATCTTTGGAGACTGTCAACAGACAATCTGAAAAAACTTTTTAACCTGCGAGCGAAGCTAGATTTTCGTCCATCTGGCTGGCGAACTTTAGGCGAAAGAACATTTTTATTTTGGCGGCTTCGGCTTGGATCTATAGCAGGTGCCGAGCCTTCACTTCCAAGTATTGATTCACCAATCCCGCCGTTAAACGCTCGGGGAATTCGTCCAGCGTCAGCACGCCTTGATGTTTTAGATCGCTGATGACTTGGTGACGCCACGATAGAATCGTGGCAGCCGCGGCCGCTTGGTAAACGACGCCCTCCGCGAAACCGGATTGACCCTCAAGCTCTTCCATCGCGTCAAACATCGCGTGGTCTCGCAGCAAGACCGCCAGTGGCAAATGACGGCCCGTCAAAACGCTCAAGTATTTCTGCACTTGTTGGGCGTTTACTTCGTCGATCAAGTTGGTGATTGTGACGACCAGCGAACGTTTGGGGCAGTTGTTTCTTAAATACAAAAACGCTTGGTCATAACGAGATTCAACGTGCGTGGCTTCCTGGTCGAACGTCGCATGCAGCAACCGGTTGATGTGTTTGACCCCAGATTTTGGCGGGGTGAAGTTATGGACTTTATCGCTAAAGGTGATCAAGCCAACCGAATCCCCTTGCCTCAACGCAACGTAGCTGAGCATCAGCATGGCGTTGATCGCGTGGTCGATCATGCTGTCCTTGCCGTGCGTGCCCGTCATCATCCGGCCGCAGTCGATCATGAAAATAATTTGCTGGCTTTGATCGGCTTGAAAATCGCGCACGGTTAGCTTCTGGCGTCGAGCGGTCGAGCGCCAGTCGATGTGTTTGAAGTTATCATCCTGTGTGTAGTCTCGCAGCCTTTCGAAGTCGTTGTCTTGTCCAATTTTTCGTGATCGTCGAACTCCCAGCAGGCTCAGCCGGTTGGTTCTCGCTAAAAGATCGTAGTCGGAAATTTGCTTGATGTCGGGGTAGACATTGACGGTCGTTTTGACGGGCTGCCAATAGCATCCTTTCCAGAGTCGCAGCGGGCTATACACATTCAGAAAAATTTGCTTCAGTTCGGCTTTGCCGCGTAGATCGGAAGTGTAGGCGTAGGTCAATCTCGTGTTGGATACGCCGTCGACGGTGAGTTTGAATTGTTCGGGTTTGACTTCGAAACCCGGTGGGCAATCGTCGCGGATGATCACTTTGCAGCCGCGTTTGTGGCGATTGACAAGGCCAAGTTCAACATCGTATTTTTTCCCTTGGGAGCCCGTGCCCCCCATGGTTCGGCTGAGCGAAAACTGGTCGGGTCTGAGTGTCATGAAAGCGTCGATGGAGACGACCAAGATTAGCAAGAAATCAAAAAATAACACCCACCAAAACAGCACCGGAAACTGATCGCCTTGGCCGCCGGACGTCGGGAAAATGGCAATCAGGACAGCCAAGAGCATTGGTATTGCGGCGACATACAAGATTCCTTTGCTCGGATACAACTGCCGCCATCTTGCCACGGCAAACAGCGGCAAGGACATTGCGACCAGCATGAATATGGGCCGATTGATAAAGAATTCAAAAACGGATTGAAGCACGTCAGTTCAGGCTCTGTTTTTAGTTAGATGGCTTTTACGGCGGGCCATCGATCGCGATTACGCTCGTGTTCTGTTTGATTGCGTCGGCCGGCCCCAGTTTCGCAATCTTCGCAGGCTATTTCAGCCGTGGCACCTCGATGGACTTGATTAAGGCACTCAAAATTTGGTCGACGCTTTGACCCTCCACTTCCGCTTCGGCCGTCAATTGAACTCGATGCCGCAACACAGGGATCGCGATCTCCAGCACGTCGTCGGGCACGACATAGTCGCGGCCAAAGAACGACGCCAGTGTTCGGGCTCCCTGCATCAAGCTAATGCCGGCACGCGGCGATGCGCCCAGGTACAGCTGTGGCCACTGCCGAGTCAGCCGAACGATGCGGTTGATGTAGTTGATCAGCAACGGGTCGATACGAATTCCTTCGCTGGCCCGAGTGATTTCTAAAATTTCCGCGGGCTGGGTAACCTGCTGGACTCCCGACTCAAGCTGTTCACTCAGGCTCGCTTGGCCACCATGCATCAATAAGATTCTGGCCTCTTCGGTTTCGCTGGGGTAGTCTGCCCGGAGCTTCATCATGAATCGGTCCAGTTGAGCCTCGGGCAGGTTGTAAGTGCCCTCGGATTCAATCGGGTTCTGAGTCGCGACGACCAAAAACGGCGGCTTGAGCGGATGCGTTGTGCCGTCGACGGTGACTCGCTTTTCTTGCATGATTTCTAGCAACGCGGCATGCGTTTTTGCCGGTGAGCGATTGATTTCATCCGCTAGTAGAAACTGAGTGAAAACCGGGCCGGGGCGGAAATCAAAGTCCTGCGTTTTCATGTTGTAAATCGGGGCTCCGGTGATGTCCGATGGCATCAGATCGGCCGTGAATTGAATTCGGCCAAAATCGCAGCCAAGGATCTTGCCGAGCGTCCGGACGAACAAGGTTTTGCCCAGTCCGGGAACGCTTTCGATTAGCACGTGGCCACCGGAAAACAAAGCGACCAGCGTGCCAGTGACCAGTTCGTCTTGGCCGACAAAGACCTTTTGGACTTCGGCTAGGATTTTTTTGTAGAGCTTTCGCGTGGGTGTTTCGCTGCCAATTTTTCGCTCGTCCGGCTTTCGCGGTGAAGCTTGAGACACGGGGGTATCGAGTTCCAAAATGGGTGCGTCGAGCACTGGTTCGCCAGCGGCGTTATTGTTCGGTGCGCTTTGTTTTTGATTGGTCGATTGAGTGTTCGAAATCGAACTTGGTTCTGTTGCCGGCACGACGTTGACGAATTCGCACTTGGGGCATTTGACCTCGCGGCCGGCCATCGCGAGTCCGACTTTTAAACTGCAGTTGCATTGCTGGCAAGAAAATTGGATCGAAGAATCTGAAGGCATGTTCACTGTCGATTTCTATTTTTGGTTTTTCCTGGTGCCCGAATCGGATACCGTTTTTTGGTAATGGCGAATCGCTTCACGTGCCTGAGCCAAAGCTCCTGAACGTTCGAGTTGTTTGCCGATCGCGTTGACGTGACTGCGAAACGATGTCGTTGACTTTTTGGGTAATGGTTGAGGCCGACCGAAAATTGGGAAGTAAACGAAACAAAAAAGCACGCCCCAGAATAAAGCGTGAGGAACGATGTAGCAAAGCGGTCGTTCTGCGATCCAGGCCCATTGTGTGCGGTTGACGTAGTCGGTGCTGCGGACCGGAATGTCGCCCGGGCCGCTTTCGAGAATTAGCACTCGCGAGCTAAAGCCGAATCCTTCCAGATCATCTGGGGAGGTTGCTTCCAAAATAAGCGCGTCGGCGAATGCCTGTTTCTTTGGGTCAATCAATGCAAAGTTGACCAAGAACGAGGCGTTGTTGACGACGATGATTTGGTTTTCGTTGTAGCTGCTGTCGTCCTGGGTCAACCGATAGATCAAGCTTTCGCCGTCGACTTGCAAGAGTTCCTTAGAGCTCCACGGAGTGTCTTTCGCGGGCTTTGGTGGGACGAGCAGACTGCCGATTTCCAGCTCTGGAAAATCCGATTCCGCAATGCCTGTCGTCAAGGGGCCGGACAGTTGATTGCTTCTTTTACGGCGGACCGCTTCGATATCAAACCAGTCGCAACTGTCCCGCGAGGTTCCGAAGAAATCGATCGCCGGCTGGCCTCTCCTAGTTCGCAGTCTCGCTTCGGCAAGCCTTCGTAAAATTTCGGGCTTTTGGCTGGCATCAACCGTCCGATAAACCTCGCGCAGGTAGTCTTCGTCTGCGCGGTAATCGCCGCTGACGTAGACGAGCGTCTTGGACGAATAGCCGCCGCTGAGCCAGTTTTCCAGTGCCTCGATCGCACGCTTGGATGGACAGTTCGTCGTTTCGGGAAACCAAAAAACGATATCGAACTGATCAATTTTTGGGCTAATTCGATTTCGAACCGTAACATCAAAACCTTGTGATTCCAGTCGCTTGGCGAACAGCGACGTGCTGTTGATGCTGAGCGGCTTTTCGTTGACTTTGCCGTATTTAACGGCCAATTCGGGTTCGCTGCAGCCAGCACAAAATACCAAGGTTAACAATAAAACGACGGCAACAGGCCCAAGAACGTTCCGCGGTTTTTTGGGCGGATGAGTTTGTCGTTGCAAGGTTTTCGCGCGGTTAATCATGCCCACCTCGCTTGACCGCTTCGATGTTGGCTTGGAATTGATCGAGGTCGTTCCAGCACTGTTCGCAAACCGATTTTTCGACTGAGTAATCCCCAAAAAAAGTTTGTTCGAAGGGAACCATGACGTCGCCGTAGTAGCCCGCCAGTCGTGGGTGCGGTTTGAGTTCGCGAAGGTATTGGCGATTCGTTTTGCCTTTTTTTAGATGGACAAGGTCCTTTTGGTCCAGAGTAACCAGCACGTGGCTGAACAGCAGCATCAACGATTTCCTGAAGTCGCCAGACCGGTAAGCCGCGCGAGCTTGCTCGCGAAAATCGCCGACGTTTTCGTCCAATTCAAACGGCAATTGTTTGATGCTTTCTTGCAGGGTTCGGCCTTGCCGTTGAGTTTCATATTGGCCGCCGCCGTCACCCAGTTTGGCAGAGACGAACAGCCAGACCATCAATCCAATGATGCAGAGGATTGCGACACCGAACATCCAGATCAGCAGCGGGCGTGAAAGGAAGCCCCAGTCATAGGGGGCGTTGTTGACCGGCGCCGGCGGCGCTGTTTTTACCGGTGCCTCCTTGATCGCCGCGCGGTCTTTTGTTGCAGCATCGGCGCGATCTTTCAATCCGTAGGGGACCACTTGCCCTTGGTCATTCGCCCATGGCATCGCGAAGTCGTTTTGGGCGATTGAACGGTCTGCCCACGCGAATGTCCAAACGATCGCGCAGAACAACAAGACGCCGCGAGACGTGATTTTTCGAACGTTGCCAGTGGGCGCTGTGGTAATGGGCGCTGTGGTAATGGGCGCTGTGGTAATGGGCTCGGTGGTAATGGGCTTTGCAGGGAAGACCGTGTGGCTGGATAGCTGCATTGAATTAGTCTCCCTTCTGGTTCAGCAAATTGTTTTCGGTCATGAATTTTAACTGGATCGCCCAGCCTTCTTGGCGAATTCGCAGGTCGATGTACATCAAGAACCGGACCACCGCGATGAAGCCAGCGACCAGCCAAATCGCAACCACGAAATAGTACGGCTGCAACGAGACTTCTGAATTCGCGCGGATGTTGAACGTCGAATCGACCATGATGAAAAGCGAATGCACGGCGTACAGCAACAGCGGAGCGATTACTAAAACCAAAAAGAAATGCGTCGCAACGAAACCAGAGCCTAGCGAATGCAAGTTGCTCGAGCGTTCGCCCAGCGAAGGGGAGTCTCCCTTTTTCCGCACCTCGGTTTGCTCCAAAAATATCACTTCGGGCGTGTAGGGTCGGGCGATCCTGATAAACATTCCGATGCAGACAATCAGCGGCAACAATAGATAGGCCAGCAGGTACAGCCCTTCGCTTTCGTATTCGCGATTCCAGCAGATGGCCAATGGCGCGAAAACTGCCAGTCGCAAGATGCCTTGCGAAAACAAAAAATAACCCGATCGTTTGTAAAACTGAGCCAACACCGCGCCCACCGAATGGTCTTGCATAAACATCATCCGGCCCAGATAAATCGTGACAAGGCACGTTCCGATTTGTGCTTGGCTGATCACCAGCATCAACGTCACCCAGTAGTAGGCAAAATTGAGCGATCGCGAAAACGAAATACTGTTCATCCAGCCGACCAAAGCGAAATTCAACACAATAAACGGAAGCGCGTTGATGGTCAGGAAAAGCAAAATCGGACGGAAATGCCGCACCAACACATTCGCCGCCAAGTCAAATACCTCGAGGCTAGACCGTTCGCGAATCGCAATTGCCGTTTGATCGAATCTCATTGCCCGTCTTCCCCTTCGTCGGGTCCTTCGTCGGGTTCAGGAAAACCCAGCACGACCAAGTAAAACAAAAGCAAAAAGTTGGACGCAATCGCAATCCCGCCTTTAACCGCCCATGGAATCTCTGGCTGCGGCGAAACGAAGCCCTCGATCACGGCAGCCATGCAAAACAAAATCATGCCCGTCATCGCGATCGGAAGTGCTTCGCGAGCCGTTTTCAGCAGCGACTCGAGGCGTTTTAAGCCGTTTGTTTTGATCCAGCCAAATCCAATTTTGAGTCCTGCTCCGGCCGAAAGGACGATCGCCGTCAATTCAAACGGCCCATGCGCCGTGACAAAGCGTTGGAAATTTTGGCCCGCCACGCCAACCTCTGGCCGAAACATATAGCCGAACGCCGCGCCCAAAAACGTCGAATTGAATGCCAGCGTCACCAAGCCCGGCAACACACCCAGCATCGACACGAAACAGCTGAGCCCGATACCCGCGTTATTAAACACGTAAAAGCCAAAAGCCGACGTATTGCCAGCGATTCCGGCCGCGCCTTGCGTTTGCCCGTGCATCGTGCGCATCGATTCCATTTGATCTTCGCCCATTACTTTTTCACAAAATCCGGGCCATAGGCTGTCGTTAAAAGCCAAAAAAGCGGACAGCACAAACAGCCCCCAGAAAATAACCGTCGCGATATGAACGCAGGGTTCGTGGAAAATTCGTCGAGGGGTCGTGCGGAAAATCACATCCAGCCAGTGCTTCCACCGGTAGTTGCGGCTGCGATAAAGTTGATTGTGGGCTTTGGCAACCAAACGATGTAGGTACTCGACCGTGTTCGGCGGCAGGCGATACGATTCGGCCAAAGCCAAGTCCGCACAAGTCGATCGGTACAAGCTGGAAAAGCGATGCACTTCCTCAGGGGACAATTTTTGTTTGCCAATTTTGTTGGAAAGTTCCTCCAGCTCTTGCCATTTTGGCTGCCGAAGATCGATCAGGTCCGCCACCTTCATTGCTGGACCTCCGCGATGCTGGTCGCTCGAGTATCGGCAAGCTGCCGCCGATCGTCGTCGGCTTTGATGCCAATGAAAACTTTGTGGTACAGGCTGCAGATCAGCAAGTCAGCATCGGTGTCAGCCGGCATGTTGAATTCGCGTTTGAGGTTGCCGGCCAGCTTCGACGCAATCTCGCCGGCCCGAGCGATTCCCAGTTGCTCTCGGCGCTGGACGTAATCGGCGATGGACTTGGCCAGCGAACTAGAAACATAAAACGTGTCAGGGATTAATTCGGCCAGTCGCGGCACGCGAGGGTCTTCGAACGTTTTCACGTCAGGCGTTAGTGCTGATTCTTGGATGACGACCATCGTGCCAGCCACCAAGTCGCCCAGCCTCTGGAATTTAGGGCTGATGCTCATCACGACCAACCCAAAAAGCGCCGTTGGCACGCCGACCGAAGGCGGTATCTCGTCAATCTCCAGCAGGCCAGCGATTGGCAGCATCGGCATCAAGTCCACACCGCGAAAGAAATTTCTAAGCGTTGCTTGGACGCCGTCGATAGCGTGGCCGTCGGTCGATAGCACGCGAATCTGAGCTGCCATTTTTCCAAAAGTTCGGCCGTTGTAGGTTGTTTCGAAATAGGCACCATAAAACCAATAGGCCAAAAACAGCCCAATGAAACCAAGCACCGAAGCAATCGCGCCTAAGAAATCAACGATGATCCCCAGCCCCACACTGAGCAAAAAAGGCGTGACCATCGCGAACAGAAATCCGACGATCCAGATCATTAAAAAATACGCAGCGAAAACGATCACCAGATCCAGTAGATATGGAAAGAGGCGTCGAAACGGGCCGGCCAGGCGGTATTGGAACGCGATGTTTTCAGGCGTGGTCAGCCGGAAGGTGTTGTCCACCTGATGCAAGGCCGTATCGGTCGCCCTGCCCTGCTGGTTGGTCGGCGATGGTCGAATGGATGGGTTGGCGACTTGTGCCATGAGCATCTACATACACGAAGGACTTCCGAAGCACCTATTTTGACTGCCGATGCCGCTGCACGCAAGTTTCCTTTGAGCGGATACCGGCGGATAAACCAAAGACCGTTTTTAAAACGGCAAGACAAAGGCGACACGATAAATTTGCAGAGCAAAATGTTTGCTTGTATAATTAGTTGGACAGCGCCACTTTTGGGGTGTTTTGCCGCTTCCGTCGGGCTTGCCC
>CAZROJ010000212.1:4529-8325 GCA_964601665.1 uncultured Pirellulaceae bacterium | reverse complement strand
CGCAAAATCGTCGACGGGAATTCAGGATGGTTGGGCGAATCCGGATAATGCTGCGTCTCCAAACAAAAACCCGTATGCTTTTCAAAGCCGCCGCTTCCCGGCAGACCGTCTAAAAAGTTGCCCGTATAAAACTGCAGGCCGGGCTCAGTCGTTTTAATTTCCAATTGCCGACCCGACTTTGGCGAATAAACCCGAGCCGCTGCCGCCAAATTGCCCGACTGCGATCGCAAACAAAAATTGTGGTCGTATCCGGCGAACCCTTCGGCTGGATCGTCAGTACGGCTGTCGCCTGAGTCAGTGGCAGCCGAATTGTAAATTGAACGCGGCGAAGTGAAGTCGTAACGCGTCCCCAGCACGTCAACCAATTTCCCGGTGGGCAGATTTTGATCGTCGAATTCTAAAATTTGATCCGCCTGAATATTTAAAACGTGATCGTAGATTGGCGAATCACCCGCACCGGCCAAATTCCAGTAAGTATGGTTGGTCAAATTGATCGGCGTCGCCGCATCCGATTCCGCCACAAACTCAATCGACAATTCATCGTCGTTATTTAACAGGTAAGTCACGCTGACCGTGCAATTGCCCGGGAACCCTTGGTCGCCGTCTTCGCTGACCAACGTCATTCGGACCCCGACCGCGTCCGCGTCGACAATTTCTTCGGTTGCCCACAGCCGACGATCAAAACCGACTTGGCCACCGTGCAAATGATTGGCTCCATCATTGGCCGACAGCTGGAACGTTTTGCCATCCAGACTAAACGTGCTGTTGGCGATTCGATTGCAATACCTTCCCACGGACGCACCAAAGTACGACGTGCACGCTTGATAGCCTTCCAACCCTTCGCAGCTGAGTGCGATGTTTTGGAATTTCCCGCTGCGGTCGGGAGCATTAACCGCGATCACGGTCGCGCCGTATTCAATGATCTCAAAAGACAAGCCATTTACGTTGGTGCAAATGAACTTTGAAACGGGTCTACCGTCTTCGAGTTCACCGAAGAGTTCCTTGGCGATCTTCAACTGCGCCGAATCCGATTCGCCGACCTTGTCATTATTAGCATCTCCGGCAGAGTTTGGTACAGTCAACGCAATGTCCTCCGTTTTATGAGCGTCAGCGCTTGAGTCGTTCGTTCGGATCAGCACGGCGCACAAGCAACCGATAACAAACGCCGCAAAACAGAATCCGAGCTTCATCTTGATCTCACAGTAAAGTTTCCCATCCTTCGAACGTTTAACCGTTCGCGCGAAAATCCCAGAACGTCAGCTGACCAGCCTTTGCCGTTCACCCTTGGGACGGAATCCAAACCTTCGCTAGTTCCGATTATCTATCGCCAAAGCGTTTTGAACAGTGTTTTCAATAAGATTGGGCCAAAATAGATTGACTATTGGGCAGGCCTGCGAAGTTGTAACGGCAAATCAATCGCAAATTCTCCGCCGCGTTCGCTCGGCAAGCATTTCAAACCCCGACCGGAGCCGGCCAGCGTTTGGCTGGCGAATCGACAAAAACAGTTTCACCGCTGTCGTTTATCCGCGGCATTGACATGGTTGACCGAGTAATTGTCGCAACTAAGATTGACACCTGACAAGGCGATGTTCGCCCGTGTTCCAACCAATAACCATACTTTTCGACTGCCATTTTTCGGGGCAGAAAAGAATCAAATGTCCATCGCAATTGTGACCGGATCAGCCGGCCTGATCGGCTCCGAAGCCTCCCGCCATTTCGCCACGCAAGGCCTAACCGTCGTCGGCATCGACAACGACATGCGGAAAGAATTTTTCGGAGAAGAAGCGTCGACCAGCTGGCAACGGCAACAACTCAAGGACGAACTCGGCGACAACTACATTCATTTGGACGCCGACATTCGCGATCAAGACGCGATAGGCCAGCTGTTTGAAAAATACGGATCGGACATCAAGTTGATCGTGCACACCGCCGCTCAACCCTCGCACGACTGGGCCGCTCGCGACCCGCACAAAGACTTCACCGTCAACGCCAACGGCACCCTGAACTTGCTCGAATGCACTCGACAACATGCCAACGACGCCGTGTTCATTTTTACCTCGACCAATAAAGTCTACGGTGACACGCCCAACCGATTGCCGTTGATCGAAAAAGAACTCCGCTGGGAAATCGACCCGTCGCATAACTTCAACAATGGCATCCCGGAATCGATGTCCATCGACAGTTGCATGCACAGTTTGTTCGGCGCTTCCAAAGTTGCCGCCGATATTTTGGTGCAGGAATACGGCAAGTACTTTGACATGAAAACCGCGGCCTTTCGCGGCGGCTGTTTGACCGGCCCCAACCACAGCGGCACTCAGCTGCACGGCTTTTTGGCCTACCTGATGAAGTGCACGATGACTCAAACTCCGTACAAAGTGTTCGGCTACAAGGGTAAACAGGTTCGCGACAACATTCACAGCTACGACCTGATCCAGGCTTTCGATCACTTTTATCGCGCCCCCCGCAGCGGCGAAGTCTACAACATCGGTGGCTCTCGGTTCAGCCATTGCAGCATGTTGGAAGCGATTCAAATGTGCGAGGAGATTTCCGGCAACAAATTGTCGCACACCTACGAAGATACCAATCGCATGGGCGATCACATTTGGTACGTCAGCGATGTTAGCAAGTTCCAAAGCCATTACCCGGACTGGAAACTGACCAAAGACGTGAAAACAATTTTGACCGAAATTTACCAGTACAACACGCAGCGTTGGCAGGATCCGGTGGCATGATCGACTTAGGTAAATTCAATTTATTGGGCGTTAATATTAACGCCGTCGACTACGAAACCGCCGTTGCCAAAATCATTTCCGCCGGTCAAAACCGTCAACCGCTGGGCGTTTCTGCGTTGGCCGTGCACGGCGTGATGACGGGCGTGATGGATGACGAGCACCGTCATCGGCTGAATGCGTTGGAACTGATTGTCCCCGACGGTCAGCCTGTGCGTTGGGCTTTGAATTGGCTGCATCGAACGAAACTAAAGGACCGCGTCTACGGCCCGAACTTGATGCTTAAAACCTGCGAAGCGGCTGCCAAAGCGGGCGTCTCGATTTTCTTGTTCGGGGGCAAACAAGAACTGCTGGACGACTTGAGTTCAAAGCTTACGCAAAAATTCCCTGATCTGAAAATCGCCGGAATGCTGGCCTCGAAGTTCCGTACGGTCTCGCCCGGCGAAAAAGCCGAGATCGTGCAGGCGATTCGCGACAGCGGAGCCGGCATCGCCATGGTCGGGCTGGGCTGTCCGCGTCAAGAAGTGTGGGCCTACGAGTTTAAAAACGATTTGGAAATGCCCGTGTTGGCCGTCGGCGCGGCCTTCAATTTCCACGCCGGCCAGCTGGACCAAGCACCGCCGATCCTGCAGCGAATCGGCATGGAGTGGTTCTATCGTTTGGTCAAAGAGCCGACTCGATTGTGGCAGCGGTATTTGTTTTTGAACCCGTACTACTTAAGTCTCGTTTTCTTGCAATTAGTTGGTTTACGCAAAATCGACCCCCAAGCGACCACCAAGCCCAAACAAGAAATTCTGTACGGCTAGAGCCCGCACAACCAATGAACCAAGTGCTTCGATTTCGATTTACGACAAAGACGCTTTTGGTGGTCACTCTGCTTTTCGCTTTTGCCTCGTGCGCGTTTGTTGGGCGACAAAAAAGCCTCGCTCGATTCTCACTTTTGACGCAAGGACTCAGCGATCGTTTTAAAGCGTCGCAATTTCCGATCACCGATAAAGAGCGACAACTGGCACCTGGGGCAACCATCCCGGGAAAAAATTGGATCGTGATGCACGGCGGCATGGAAC
>CAZROJ010000212.1:0-4429 GCA_964601665.1 uncultured Pirellulaceae bacterium | reverse complement strand
AACTTTCGAATAGCCGCCTGGTGACAAAAGGAGTGTCTCGAGCGATCCGCGCAAACGGCCTGAAACTTGATTCCTGCCAGAAGATAGTGAACCAAGTCGATCCCCAGCCGTCGATTCGATTGATCATTTTAAAGTTATCCTGAACATGTCAAAAACACCCATCGTACGTCCATTTTCTTGGCTCAATGCAGGCATCAACATCGGCGTTCTCGCACTGTTCGTTGTTGTTGGGTTGGCATTGAACCAGATCGCCGGTGTGTTTTTTGGCGCGCTCGCCTACGTCGGTTTGTCTCAAGTTCTCCGTCGCTTTATCGCCGGGCACCATCGCAAAGCGATTCGCCATTGCAAGCGCCAAAACTATCAGCAGGCCATCCCAGAATTCGAAAAGAGCATTTCGTTCTTTACCGACAATCAGTGGATCGATCAATTTCGTGCGATAACCATGCTGTCGTCGGCAGGCATGTCCTATCGTGAAATGGCGATGGTAAGTTTGGGTTTTTGTTATGCTCAGCTGGGCGATGGAGCGAAGGCTCGTGAAAACTACGAACAATGCCTTCGAGAATATCCGAGCAATGGCATGGCTGAATCCGCATTGCGAATGCTTGACGCTGGAGCAAATTTTTCTAACGCAAATTAATCACCATGAACGCCGATCCTTTCAGCCTTCCAAAAATAGGCACCTTCGAGCCCAAGTTTTTTGATTCCGGCGAGCTACTTTGTTTTGCCTGCTCGATTAGCTTTCGCGGCTGCGAACCGAGATTGATTATTTATCCCGTCGACAACGCGCCCCCATCGCCGGATTTAGCTCGGCAATTATCGGAGCGATTTGATCAGTTCTGTGCGGGGGTGGACAAGGCATTAAAAAAACTGCCCAAGATGCTCCGCCGCGAGTGTGCCAACTACGAACTACAGATTGATCATTTGTCGGACGACGAAATCGTCGATGGCTTGGAATGGGAAAACATTAAATTGGACCCCAGCGGCTGCATTGCTTGTTACGTCAAAAACCTGGCCGTTACGAACAACTTCGACATCGCGATTGAGTTTTCAAAAAAATGTAAGCTGGTCAATTTGCATTTTGATGGGTAGACCGTCAAAATTCTACGTGGTGGCGAGCACCATCGATCTCGGTGTGCTGTAAAATGCGAGGCACGATCTTTCGGCAAATCGCCAACGCGGCACCATCGCCGCCATGCCTTACCAGTGGTCGGGCAAAATCGCTTCATTGCCGATTTTCATTGTCTAAACACGAAAGGTCTTCGCCATGAAAACCGCTCTGCAAACAAACGAAAAAATCGTCCGAAAAAGCGCTGCCAACCTTCAACGAGGCGTCGAGACCGTTGGTGGCAAATTGTTTTTGACCGACCAACGGCTTGTTTTTGAATCACACGCATTCAACGTCCAATCCGGCACGACCGAAATTCCACTGACTAATATCGCGAGGATCGTCCCGTGTTGGACAAAATTCCTTAACCTGATTCCGATCATGCCAAATTCACTGGCCGTCCAGACCACGGACGATCAGGAGTTTCGTTTGGTTTTGTTCGGTCGATCCAAATGGAAAACTGAAATCGAGCAACAGATTCGCGGCTGAAACGCGGCCATCCATCTTGCAATCTTGCTGTTTACTAAATGACCTCGGCTTCGCGGCGATTGAACATGCCGAACTGGACTAGTGCTGCGTCAAAGCTTAAACGTGAAATAGTAGATTTAAGCCGTTTTGGCAAACGCCGGTCGCCCGTGACAATATGGCAGAAACGACTTTCCGTTCCACGACCGAACTGAATCCACCTGCCAAGCATCGCCCCGCGGATAAGAAACGGCCGAGCCTCGTTTGCCAAAAACCCGACGAAATCAACAGCCAGAGCAACCGGCCAGAAAATTTTCACCAATCAAGACCGATTGGCCCGCGACTTGCCTTACAGGCGTTCAAGTTCAACTTTACGCAAAATTGTCAGGCTCGCGGTACGGAATCCAATCCGCTCACGATTGAGAGCCTGAATTTAGCCATACATCGTTACTAGGAGCAAATTTGATGGCCGCGAAGAAAAAGTCTTCCAAGAAAACTGCCCAGCCAAACCTTCAGCCGCTGGGCGACCGAATCGTTGTCGAACGTGAGGTTTTAGAGGAAACCACGTCGGGTGGAATCTTCTTGCCATCATCCGCTCAGAATAAGCCATCTCGCGGAACGGTTGTTTCCGTTGGCGACGGCAAAATTTTGGGCGATGGGACGCGTGGGGCTTTGCAGGTCAAAGCTGGCGACAAGGTTTTGTTCACCAGCTACGGCCCCGACGAAATTAAGTTTGGCGACAGCGAACTTTTGTTGATGCGAGAAGACGACGTTTTGGCGGTTATCGAGTAGCACTTGGCCGAGCCGGGACCTATCGAATGGGTCATTTTTGGCGGCCAGTTTCATCGACGACATCTTTTAATTGAAAACGTTTGCGAAGCAAATTCGCAAACCCTCCAAACATAAAAAACTACTGAACTTAGGAGTTCACAGACCATGGCTAAAATGATTGCCTTCGAACAAGAAGCTCGCGAAGCGATTCGCCGCGGCGTATCCAAATTGGCCCGCGCTGTCAAAGTAACTTTGGGACCCAAGGGTCGTAACGTTATTTTGCAAAAAAGCTTTGGCAGCCCGACAGTCACTAAGGACGGCGTGAGCGTTGCGAAAGAAATCGAACTGGAAGACACCTACGAAAACATGGGTGCTCAGATGGTTCGCGAAGTCGCCAGCAAAACCAGCGATGTCGCAGGCGATGGCACGACAACGGCCACCGTCATGGCCGAATCGATTTTCAACGAAGGCCTAAAAGCGGTCACCGCTGGCGTGAACCCAATCCAGCTGAAGCAAGGTATCGAATCTGCGGTTTCGGATCTTTGCGAGAAGCTTGGCAAAATGTCGATCAAGATCAAGAACTTGGACGAAATGGCCAACGTCGCTTCAATCGCCGCCAACAACGATCCAGAGATCGGCCAACTGCTCGCTTCGGCGATGGACAAAGTCGGCAAAGACGGCGTTATCACGGTCGACGAAGGCAAGAGCCTGAACACGGAAGTCGAGTGGGTCGAAGGGATGCAGTTTGATCGCGGCTACCTGTCGCCTTACTTCGTGACCGATCCGACTTCGATGGAAGCCGTTCTGGAAGACTGCTACGTTTTGGTTTTCGAAAAGAAAATCTCGAACATCAAGGACTTGGTTCCTCTGCTCGAGCAAGTCGTTCAGCAGGGCAAGCCTCTTTTGATCATCGCCGAAGACGTCGATGGCGAAGCATTGGCCACATTGGTTATCAACCGCCTCCGCGGAAGTTTCACTTGCTGTGCCGTTAAGGCTCCTGGCTACGGCGATCGCCGCAAAGCCATGATGGAAGACATCGCGACACTGACCGGCGGAACGGCGATCTTCGAAGCACTCGGCATGAAGCTGGACCAGCTTGGTTTGGCTGATCTGGGCCGAGCGAAGAAGGTTATTGTTGGCAAGGACAACACAACCGTCATCGAAGGTGCTGGCAAGAACGCTGAAATCAAAGCCCGCATCGACGCGATTCGCCGCGAGATCGAAAACACCTCCAGCGATTACGATCGTGAGAAGTTGGAAGAGCGTTTGGCGAAGCTGGCCGGTGGCGTTGCGAAAGTAAACGTCGGTGCCGCAACCGAAAGCGAAATGAAGGAAAAGAAGGCTCGCGTTGAAGACGCTCTGCACGCAACTCGCGCTGCCGTTGAATCTGGCATTCTGCCCGGTGGTGGTGTTGCTTTGCTTCGAGCATCCAACAGCGTCAAGCCAGCGGAAGAACTGAGCGACGACGAAGTCACCGGTTACAACATTGTCCTGCGTGCTTGCCGTTCTCCTTTGAACATGATCGCCAGCAACGCCGGCCAAGACGGCGGCATCGTTTGCGAAAAAGTTTTGGACGGCAAAGCGAACTTTGGCTACAACGCTTTGACTGACGTTTACGAGGACATGGTTAAAGCCGGTGTCATTGACCCAGCCAAGGTGACCAAGACCGCTCTTTCCAACGCCGCCAGCGTTGCAACATTGTTGCTAACCAGCGACGCGTTGATCGCCGACAAGCCAGAAAAAGGCAAAGGCGGACACGATCACGACCACGACCATTATTAAACAAAACCTCAGTCAACCATTTGACGTTCGACCGACTGGGCCAATTTAGCCTTGTCGGTTAGACGATCTAAATAAGGGGCTTTACACCATCTGCCCCAAGCTTGTTTCGGCTGCTGAATTTGGTTTTTGACCGCATCCAGCAATTTCCCGAAGCAAAAAGATGGATTCAATAGAACGCCAGCGGTTTACCCCGTCTGGCGTTTTTTTGTTGTTTCAGTCACCCGCTTTGACAATTAGTAATGCCAAACGAATGCTAGTGCTTTGTCAAAGGTAAAGATTGGGGATTCCACGTTTCCAATCCAGCAT
>CAZROJ010000211.1:0-8444 GCA_964601665.1 uncultured Pirellulaceae bacterium | reverse complement strand
TTTGCGAAAGTCAAAAGAGAATTAAATCGGCCTTAAGGCGAAAGGCGAAAGGCGATTGAGAAACTACCGGGCAATATGCCCAGGATTCGCAATCGTTGCAAACATTAGCGGTAGAAATTCAACTGCCGATCGCCTAGGGCTGCCGAAGGTACGCGGCTCTTCCACGTTCTTCCACGTTCTTTCACGAAACTGTCCGAATCCAAGGCCAAGTTAACACCTGCGAAATTCACGTTACAACGTTGCAGGCCAAAGCCATTTGGGAATTCGTTCGATTAAGGATCACTCGACTTTTTTATCGGCGTCGTGTTGTAACGCGGCCGTCACTTTGCGATCGTCTTAATCGAAAAGGGGCACGCCAAATGCTGACGTGCCCCTTTGATTTTCAACTTCCACGAAACCTCGCGGATACTAATTCGCTCGATTTCTGACGTTTGACTACGCGAGGTCGAAACGGTCGAGGTTCATCACTTTGGTCCACGCTGCTACGAAATCGCTGACGAACTTGCCACCCGCATCGGCACTGCCGTAAACTTCCGAGAGAGCTCGCAACTGCGAATTCGACCCGAACACCAAGTCGACCGAAGTGCCGGTCCACTTGACTTCGTCAGAGCCGTTCATGCGTCCTTCAAAGAAGTGTTCGCATTTTTCTGACTTCTGCCACGTCAAGTCGTTGTTTAGCAGGTTGACAAAAAAGTCATTCGATAGCGTTTCTGGTTTATCCGTGAACACGCCAAAAGGTGTTTGACCCACGTTCGCATTCAAAACACGCAGCCCGCCGACCAAGACGGTCATTTCAGGGGCTGTCAAAGTCAACAAGTTCGCTCGATCGATCAACAGTTCTTCCGCAGGTCTGTCTTTGCTCTGCCCGCCAAAACTACGGAAACCATCGGACGTCGGTTCAAGCACCGCGAACGAATCGACATCCGTCATTTCTTGGGTCGCATCGGTACGGCCTGGGGAAAACGGAACTTGAACTTGTTGTCCAGCGTCAGCGGCCGCTTTTTCAACCGCAGCACAACCGCCCAAAACGATCAAGTCCGCCATCGAGACTTGTTTGTCGCCCGCGTTGAAGTCCGCTTGCACCTTTTCCAACTCGCCCAAAACTTTTGCCAATTCAGCCGGCTGATTGACTTCCCAATCCTTTTGTGGAGCCAATCGGAGTCGACCGCCGTTGGCGCCACCCCGTTTGTCGGACCCTCGGAAAGTCGAAGCCGAAGCCCAAGCGGTGGTTACCAACTGAGAAACCGACAAACCCGAAGCAAGGATCTTACTCTTCAGGTCAGCAACTTCATCATCGCCGATCAAATCCTGATCCGCGGCCGGAACCGGGTCCTGCCAAATCTCTTGTTCGGCGGGCACCAAGTCGCCAACGTAACGAGAGACCGGGCCCATGTCGCGGTGAGTCAGCTTGTACCAAGCTTTGGCAAAAGCTTCGGCAAATTCGTCTGGGTTTTCGTAGAATCGTTTTGAAATGGGTCCGTAAGCGGGATCCATTTTCATCGACAAATCCGTCGTGTACATGATTGGCTTGTGAGACTTTGACGAATCATGAGCATCAGGAACGGTGCCTTCGGTCGCGTCGTCGGTCGGTACCCAAACGGTGGCCCCGGCTGGCGTGGTTGACTGCTCCCATTCGTAATTGAATAGATTTTCGAAGTAGTTATTGTCCCAAGTCGTCGGCGTCATGGTCCATGCGCCTTCAAGTCCGCTGCCGATCGTGTCGGCTCCGGCACCGGTTCCGAAACTGTTTTTCCAGCCCAGCCCTTGTTCTTCCAGCGTCGCACCTTCGGGTTCAGCACCCACATATTTATCAGGATCGGCAGCACCGTGACCTTTGCCGAACGTATGACCACCGGCGATCAGAGCGACGGTTTCTTCGTCGTTCATCGCCATGCGGGCGAAGGTTTCGCGAATGTCATGAGCGGCCGCGATTGGGTCGAGGTTTCCGTTGGGGCCTTCCGGGTTGACGTAAATCAAACCCATTTGAACGGCACCGAGTGGATTCTGAAGATCGCGTTCGCCCGAGTAACGTTCGTCGCCCAGCCATTCGCTTTCGGGGCCCCAATAAATCTCGCCTTCGGGTTCCCAAACGTCTTCACGTCCGCCGCCAAAACCAGCTGTTTTAAAACCCATCGTTTCGAGGGCCCGGTTGCCAGTCAAAATCATCAAGTCAGCCCAAGACAATTTGCGGCCGTATTTTTGTTTGATCGGCCATAGCAAACGGCGAGCCTTGTCTAGGTTCACGTTGTCCGGCCAGCTATTCAGCGGTGCGAAACGCAGCGTGCCCGAACACGCGCCGCCGCGACCGTCTTGAATCCGGTAAGTTCCCGCGCTGTGCCATGCCATGCGAATGAAGAACGGACCATAGTGACCGTAGTCAGCCGGCCACCAGTCTTGCGAAGTCGTCATCAAAACATCGATGTCGTTCTGAACCTGCTGCAAATCCAAACTGGCGAACTCTTGGGCGTAGTTAAAATCGTCACCCATCGGATTCGACTTCTCCGAATGCTGATGCAAGATTCGCAAATTCAACTGGTTGGGCCACCAATCGTTATTGGAAAGTGCACCGGCTGCGGTATGCCGATGTTGAGGTGCCAAAAAAGGGCATTTACCTGGACTGTTCATGATCGCTTCCGTTTTTCGAGTTTGTCGTAGAGTTTGTCTTGGATAGACGCGGTGCTGCCTAGCAACTTACCGATTGTCGCCGAATCTAATCCAGATCGACATATTATTGGCCAATCGACGCCATATCAAAAATGCATCTGTCGCATAATTGTCATGCGAAATTGGCATAAAGAAAAGTGGTCTCGGCGGCGAATTACCCACGTCGAAATTGTCACGGGTGTGGCCGCGTGGGAAACTAACAGGTTAACAAGCCAGAATGGGCTACCATGAGCCACGAATCGCTCGAATCCTTACAATAATTACTGCGACAAAGTTACAACTCGAACTGAAACGTTCGGCTGGCCAGACGCCAGACTCGTTGGCCAACGGTTTGGCTTCCGGCCCGAATTTTTGCCGTTCCAGTGCTGCCCGGCACGACCAATTCTTTCGGGTTTTCAAAATCGACTTTCACTAAAAACTTAGTACTGGTCGGAATCTCAGAACCGTCCCGCGCCGTCGTCGTCACGATCGGGCCACCGTGTTTGCTCGACAGAGCCCGAGGTGTGTTGCGCATCTCGTTGGGCGTTACCAATCGGATGCTTGATTCGAAAACTTCGCAGGGCACTTGATTGACCAGCATCTCAACCGGCTGCTGCTTACGAATAAATTCGACATCCGCCTGATCAATCGCCAAAATGGCCTCCAATTTCTTGGGATCGGGAATCACTTGGCCGACCAAAGTACTCTGCTTTAGCTCGGCACCTAAATTTTTACGATCCAGCGGTGAACCTGTCCAAGTCTCCAACGTTTTTTCATTCGAATCATTGGCAGCTACCGGCGGCGCGGCGACCAACAAGCCGGAAGTCGGAGCCCGAACGACCAGTCGCTGGCGATCTTGATAACGTTTGGCGTAGCTATCGAACGCCGATTTGTAAGCCGCTTCGGCCGACATCAACTCGTTTGTTTTTTGTCCGTCTGCACTCTGCGAACGACTGATATTGTCGCGGTGGACCTTGGCCAATTCGTAGTCCGTCGCCAAACTAGCCAGCTGAACTTCCAAATCATGACTGGCCAGTTGCAAGATTTCTTGATTCGCTTCAACGTACGTGTTGTCTTGGACCAACAGAGACCGCACCGTTCCCGGTACATCCACATAAACGTTTTCGGCGTCGGCCCCCTGTGTATAAAATTCGCAGTAAACGTAATGCGGAATCGGCACGAACATCACGCTTGCCATCGCCACCGCAAAAACCGATCCCGCCGCAATAGCTCTTGTCTGATTCACGACTCCCAACCTTCCTGGAACTGAGAAAAACTTGTACAGCTTGATTAATGGCACGCCCACCAATCCATAGATCGCCGACAGAGCAATGACCTGCCCGATCACCTTCAGCCCGTATGGCTCAAGCACTCGATACACAAACCAAAAAATCGAAAACGTAATCACCCATCGGTACAGCGCCGCCGCGACGCTGTACAACGCAAACAGCCAGCGATGCCGTTTGGGCAAAAAAGGATCCGGTCGGGACTCGATCCCCAAAAACAAACCACCACAAAAACGATTCAAAATCGTCGAAGCTTTGGCTCGTAGATTTGGAATCTCAAGCACATCGCTAAGAATGTAGTAGCCGTCGTATCGCAGCAGCGGGTTAGCGTTAAACAGAATCGTGCTGACCGACGAAACAAAAATCACGTTAAGTGCAATTTGGTTGACCAGTCCGGGCGTGCTAAACCACCAGACGAAAACTGCGATCGCCGACAGGACCAGTTCGACGTACATTCCCGCCGCCGCAATCATCGCTCGTTTCCACTTGTCGTTCAGCAGCCATGAATCGCTGACGTTGACATACAAACAGGGCGTCAGCACCAGCAGCATCACCCCCATCTCATGGCACTCGCCGCCGAAGCGTTTGCAGGCGACGCCATGGCCGAATTCGTGCAAAACTTTGGTCAACGCTAAAACAATCGACAGCCAAAACCAATTCTTCGCTGCGAAAAAATCGTAGAACGACGGCAATTTGTTTTGAAAGGTTTCAAACTGAGCCACAATCAGGCCGATCGCTGCCAAGCCAAGCAACGCGACAAAAAAGAACGCGGCCCAACTGAAAAACCAACCTAAATATTTGTTCAGGCCGGCCAGCATTCGGTCCGGATCAAACCCTCGGTAGCGAATGGCCAAAATATTGGTCAACGATTGCCAACGCTCTTGAGAACGTTGCTTGTCGCCACGACGCTTTAGCTGGATGCCTTGTTGCGGCGCATCCGAGACCAGAATTCCACTGCGATGCAACATGCCAACAAACTGGAACAATTCGCGGATCGCGATTTTCTGTGGTGCAAACTGAAAATCAAATTCGCGTTTAATATGATCCGGGCTCGAAGCACCATCGATCAATTGCAGCAACGAGTACTCTTCTTCTTCGAAACGAAAATACTTTAGCGTGATTGGATCTTTGACCACCCAGTAATCACGACCTTGATAGGTTTGCCGATTGCAAACCAAATCCTTACGCAACGACAAACGCAATGGCCTGCCGGAACTGGAGGACATTGCGTTCTGCCGCGTTTTGGATTGTGAATCAAACGATCCCACGAATTTGTTTTGATCCCAAAATTGAAATTGACCCGTGCAACGCGACGGCTAAAAACTTAAGCAGGCCGCAGCGGACGCGGCATCAACGCGAAGGCTTAGCAACAAAGCTCCAGCCGTTAATTAACGTGCGTGTGCTTGGTTTCGAAACCGCTTTCGTTTAGCCATTTTTGCCAACCATGAGCACTGTCTTCGGAGGTCAACTCGATCGTCGTCCACTCGGGGCAGCTAAACGTCGCATCGATGTGACCATCGTGATCGCTGGTTTTGACTTCGCAGCCGACCAAGTTCAACGTGTTGATAATTTGTTGTGCTTTGTGAACGTCATGCAAATGAACCGTTCGCGCTTTGGGTAATCGAAATGAAACCGTTGGTCGTTTCGTGTTTGCCGGCGGGTTAACCACAACGGTCTCCAAACCGTGGCTGTCGCACCATGTTGCCCACTGATTTTGCAAACCATGAGTCGCAACTTTCATCGAACGCCACTCGGCACAGCGAAATTTCACATCGATATGATTTTCATGGTCAACGGTATCCACTTCGCAACCGATTTTTTTCAAAGCCGCGATCATCGCAGTCGCTTCGTCTTGGGACGCCGTGTGAACCGACTTCCACTCAGGTGCTCGATAGCCAACAATTTTCGGTGCAGCGGCCGTTTTGACGACCGGTGCTTTTTGTGGGTTGCCCATCTTGGTTGCCGAACCGCGAACCTGCATCGTCGACGCTGAGCTTTGAACTGCCTGACCTGAGGCTGATTCGATGGCGAACCCCACCAACAAAAGAAACAGTAAGAGTGTAAAAATTGAAACGATGGCTTTCATTGCTGATCCCATATAAGTTTGCTCGAGGCTCAACGGCGCGACCGAAATGCCTGCTTGCCGTTGTTTTCCTAAATTGATTCAATTCGCCGGAAATTTTTCGATCGATTCAATCCAAAACGTTCCGCCGGACATTCAATAGATGAGTTCCACAAGCCGAACAAGATGAACTTGTTTTTCACGAGATCAAACGACGCTAGCATGGCCTTGACGAAACGCCGATCGGCTCTCAAAACCGAGAGAAGCCGTGCCACTCAAACCCGCCAAGAATTAGCTTTTGGAAAATCGCCGCCTATCGACGTTGTGGACACCGCTCGCGAACCGGTCACGTCTTGCCATCCGACTGCGTCCAGCTAAACTGCTTGCTCGCTGAAAACACGCACAGCCTGTCATTCGTCCAATTCATGAACGCCAGTCCACATAACACGCCCGAATCGGCCCCCGATCCTCCATCGCTGCCCGAATCGATCGACGCCAGCGCACTCCCTAAGATCATCAGCTTTGATACTTTGGCTCGTTGTGGAGACGAAATTTGGATCGAAAACAACGGTCAGATTTATCGTCTGCGTCGCACGAAACAGGGCAAGCTCATCTTGACCAAATAGGCATTTTAGAAATTCGGCACCGATCACGTTTGCCTACAAACCGCCGCGACAAAACCGAAGCCTTTTATAGCTCGCCAACTGGCAAGATTGCTCATCTGCCAATTCGCGCAAAAAGAAACCGCCAGCGGAATAAATCACGCGGGCGGTAACAACCGTTTCTCAATCAAGTCCTCTGGGGTGACCTGATGGGGCGGCGAGGTCCAGTGCGGGCCAAGACGCTATCTTGGCAGACTCGCGATTCGCATTTGCCCCCAAAACGGTTCTTTGTCTCGTAAAATGTAAAACAGAAAATCCTGTCGTTTGACAATGTCCGGCCGTTGTAAAACGTAAGCCAGATTTTCAAGCGATTCGGTCTTCCAACCATGCATCGCCACCAACACATCGCCCGGCATAATGCCCTCGGATTCAGCGGGGCTTCCCTTACGAACCCCCGTCACACGCAAGCCTCGTTTGTACTTCGGGTGGCGATTTCGCAGCTCAGCCTCGGACGCCGGAACCAACTTCAACCCAATCGGATTCCACGCCAGCAAAGACGCCGTTGATTGGTTTGGGTTCGATGTCGGCAAACGATGATTTCCATGCGCCGTCTTCACCCCATTGTCGCGTTTTGGATTTACTGACATGGCCAGGTCAATCGTTGCGACCGAGTTATCGGCCAGCTCGATCTTCAACTTGCGTTTGGCTGACGCCCGCATCACTGATTTTTCAAAATCCAACCGCGTCATGACTTCTTGGTCATTGATCTTTTCGACCAGTGCCCCCGGCTTGATTCCTTTTTTCGCAGCCGGGCTACCCGCAGCCACCGAAATGACTTTGACTTGCGGTTCGTGATCGACGTACTCCGTCTCCAGCGTCATGCCGTGAAAATTTTCTTTGGGCAAAATTTGCGACATCAGGTCCGCAGCCACTTCGATCGCATCGTTGACAGGAATCGCAAACGCAATTCCTTGAGCCCCAATTCGAACGGCGACATTGATGCCGATCATTTTGCCCTGCGTATTCAACAGCGGCCCGCCCGAGTTACCCGGATTGATCGCCGCGTCGGTCTGAATCAAGTTTCGGTAGATCGTTTCGTCGTTGACCTGAACCGTCCGGCTCAATGATGAAATGATCCCCGTCGTCACGGTGTGTTCGTAACCGTAAGCGTTTCCAACGGCAATAACTTGCTCGGCCAGCATCAAATCAGATGACGTTCCGATTTCGATCGTCGGCAATGGCTTCCGCGTGCTGATTTTTAAAATGGCCAAATCAGTTTCAAGATCGTGAGCCAACAATTCGGCAGTCGTTCGCTGTCGGTCGCTGGTCGTGACTTCGATTTTTCGCACGCCCTGAACGACGTGGTAGTTCGTTAGTATGTAACCACGCGAATCGATGACAACGCCCGTGCCCATGCCGTTGACCTGCTTCTTCGCTGCGGAAGAGTCGTCGTCGACTTTGACCATCTTTTTACCGCGAAGATTAACGACCGATCGTTGGCACTTAGCAACCGCGTTTACGATGGCGGTGCGGCGACCGCCCAGCCGTGCGTCGTCGTTGGCGTGGGCTGAGTCAACACTGGCAAACAACGCAAGAGCGGAAAACCAGAGCAACTGGGCAATGAAGGCATATCGAAATTGCATAGGGCTTGGAATTCCAGTTCGGCCAGTTTGGAAAGGCGGCCGAGAAGCGGGTTTCCCAGCGGTGCATAACCTTTACAAAGCGTTAAATCGTCCCCATACATTCACGCCGTTAAATACTCAGCAACAGAGCCGCACAGCTTACCAAAGTTGCCAAATGAGCGGCCTGATGGCTGATAGCGGCCCTAGTGCTGTGAATCTCAATTTCGTG
>CAZROJ010000210.1:0-8475 GCA_964601665.1 uncultured Pirellulaceae bacterium | reverse complement strand
ATTAAATTGGTGGGTCGCCAGAGATTTCATATTTCATATTTCATATTTCATATTTGAGCTTTCATATTTGAGCTTTCATATTTGCTGACGCTACCGGAATGTAGGGAATGTAGGTATAGGTAAAACCACGGAGGGACTCGAATAAACGCGAATCCGAAAAAATAGCATTCGATTCCATTGGAGTTCACTCGCGGTTTGGTGATCGCAAAAGCCCCGGTGATTCGATGTCGCACATGATCTTCTTGCATACAAAACGGAAACTACAAAACGGAAACTACAAAACGGAAACGTCTAGAGATTCTAAATCTGCATGAAATGCCAAAGAATGAAAGCTGCTTGAGCCATTCTTGCAATTTTCAGTGATTCAGTCATCAGCCAAGCTCGGATCGAACCTACAAAACACCTTCTAATCGATCGCAGCATCCAATTGCGTTGGTCAATTTTTCAATTCAGGTGCGTGTTGAAACACAACCTGCTATATTGAATAACAGTTTTCTGAAGCCAATTCTGACGCCCAACACTGCGTTCAAACCCTTTCCTTGAAACCTTGTCCTTGCGGAGCCGCGAAAAGTAAATCGACATGCTCGACCTGCCGTTCCAATTTGCCTTCGATCGCCCGTGGTTTTTGTTGCTGCTTTGTTTGCTGCCAGTGCTTTGGTGGCTGAGCTTTCAATCGCTCGCCGGCCTCGGTACTGCTCGTCGAATCGCGGCACTCCTCCTGCGCAGTTCAGTCGTTGCATTGCTGATATTTGCTCTCGCCGAAGCAAAATGGCAATACAAAACCGATCGTCTAACCGTAATTTACGTTTTAGACCAGAGTGAAAGCATTCCCAAAACGACTCGCGAAGCGATGGTCGATTTTGTCAAACGCTCGGTTGGCCAACATCGACGAGCTGAAAAAAACGACCGTGCTGGCCTGATTGTTTTCGGCGCTGACGCTCGGCTTGAATCAGCCCCCTACGATGGCCGGTTGCCGATCAGTCAAAAATTTGATTCGGCTGATTATTTGGATACAACGTCAACCAGTTTAGAAGCAGCTTTGAAGCTCGCCAAAGCATCGTTTCCTGAGGACAGTGCCCGACGGGTTGTGATTGTTTCCGACGGAAACGAAAACGTCGGCGATGCCAGGGCCGTAGCCAAATCGATGGCCGAAGACGGAATTGGCATTGATGTGGTCCCGATCGAACTGGTCGCTCAAGCGGAAGTTTCGGTGGACAAGGTTTCTATGCCCAGCGATCTGCGTAAAGATCAAGACTTTAACACCACGGTAATTCTGTCAAATCATGCGGATGCTCAAGGCAATGCGATTCCGGTAACGGGCGAACTGCGGATCGTGCGAAGCGACGGGAAATCTGAAACGCTCGTTTTGCCAGCGTCCCCAGATCAACCAAACAAAATCACGCTCAAACCAGGCAAAAATGTTTTTGGTTTTCAATCTAAACTCGATCGATCGGGTGTCTTTACAACTCGCGCGGAATTCATTCCCGATGAACGGGGCGTTGACCTTGTCGAACAAAACAACGTCGCGTCCGCTTTCACCCGAGTTCGTGGCAAGGGCAAAGTGCTGCTGATTGAAGACGCGTTTGAAGTAAGCGAGTTTGATCATTTGATCGAACGACTGGCGCTCAACGCGATCGAAGTCGACGTGATGAAGAACACCGAATTATTCACGACCGCTGCGGAACTGCTGGAATACGACGCGGTCATTCTTGGTAATTTACCGCGAACATCATCGGATGAGGCTTCCGACAATGCGATTGCTGGCTTCAGCGACTCGCAAGTAAAAATCTTGGTCGACAATTGCGAACAATTGGGCTGCGGGATTGTGATGCTGGGCGGCGATCGTGCTTTCGGGGCCGGTGGCTGGTCGAATTCGTTGCTTGAAAAAGCCATGCCGGTAGATTTCCAAATTAAGAACAAAAAAGTTTCGGCGGTCGGCGCGTTGGCGATGGTCATGCACGCCTCCGAGATGCCTCGTGGTAATTTCTGGCAAGTTAAAATTGGCGAAGCCGCACTCGAAACGCTCGGCCCGATGGATTACTGCGGGGTAGTTGACTACAACCCAATGGGGGGCGGGTCGGGTGTTCGCTGGATTTGGAAAATGCCTCAGGGCGTCGACCGCGTCTTTGGCAACAAACAAAGAATGCTGAAACTGATTCGCCGAATGCAGCCGGGGGACATGCCAGACTTTCAGCCAGCGATGCGACTGATGCTCAACGGTTTGCTCAAAACGAAAGCTTCGATGCGGCACGCGATTATGATCAGCGACGGCGATCCGACACCGCCGACCGCCGCGCTTTTGCAGCGCTACAAAGACAACAACATTAAAATTTCGACAGTCGGCGTCGGCACCCATGGCCCCGCGATGCGAAAAGAACTTCAGGCGATTGCCGATGCAACGGGCGGACGATACTGGCATGTCACTAATCCCAAGGCGCTGCCAAAAATTTATCAACGCGAGGCCCGCCGAGTTGCTCGTCCGGTGATCAAAGAATCTGAATCCGGAATGCAAGTGATTCCGGTTGATTCGAATGGCTCACACGAGATTGTCGCGGGATTGGAACTCGAGTCCTTACCGCCATTTAATGGCTACGTCATGACCACGATCAAAAAAAGCGGTCTGGTGGAACAGTTGGCGGTGGCCAGCGAACCCGATGACAAAGGCGAGAATTCGACATTGCTGGCGTCGTGGCGTTATGGGAACGGTCGAACGATCGCGTTTACTTCCGACGCCGGGAAAAAATGGACCAGTCGCTGGTTCAATGATGATCAATACGACAAACTATTTGTCCAGATGGTGCGTTACGCGATGCGGCCGATCACCGAAACTGGCGATTTTACGGTTTCAACGGAGCTCAAAGATGGTGTCGCTCGAGTGGTCGTGTCTGCTTTGGACAAAGACGAAAAGTTTTTAAATTTTTTACAGATGTCCGGGACCGGCATCTACAGCGGCGGCGGTGATTCGCCGCCCGTGACGCTTCAATTTGAACAAGTCCGACCCGGCCGCTACGTCGCCGAACACACGGTCGATGGCAAAGGAAATTTGTTGTACTCGATTTTCCCTGGCGAGGGCTACGAAAAACTGACGGCTGGTTTGAGCGTTCCGTACTCCAGCGAGTATTCGGATCGCGAATCGAACAACCGCCTGCTCAAGGATCTCGCCGCCTTGGAACCTCGGGGCGGTCAAATCGGATCTTTTGCGGATGCGTCCCTTTCAGCAGCGAATATGGACCAGTTGCTGACGCAAAATTCTTTTCGTCCGACGCTCACAAATTCGATTTCGATTCAAGACATCTGGCCGTTCCTGTTGATGTGCGGGACCGCCATTTTCTTTTCGGACGTTTTCGTTCGTCGCGTTTCTTTGAAGTGGTGGGCGTTTGCTCAAGCGTTACTTGTTGCCCTGCCGGTCGCTTGGGGGATTTACTTTATCAGCAAAGCCTGGATGAATCGCAATAGTTTTGGGCCTGCCAAATCTTGGCTGGACGGCGAAATGTCCGGGCCGCTTTTTGCTGTCACGCTGTGCGGGTGTTTCGCAGCTTTCTTTTTAGCATTCTTGCTTTCAACCGAGACCTTTGCAAACTTTGTCCAAGGTATCGTGGCCCGAGTTGGCGGGGCTTCCGAAGGCCAAGAAGAAGTCAGCATCGCGCGGCTGCGAAGTCGCAAGCAAGAAGTCGAAAAAAGCATCGAAGCTCGGCGAGCTGCAACCAAGTTCGAACCTAACGATGCCGACGCTCAAGCTGGAAAATCAAAAGGCTCCGGAGCCGCACAACTTGAACAAATCATCGGAAGTGAAATTGAAAAAACTCCAGCACTGCCGCCCAAAATTATCCGAGAAGACCAAAACGATGGCGAATCGTACACCTCGCGGTTGCTGGATGCCAAACGAAAATTAAAACGAAAACGCGAACGCAACCAAGACGACTAATCACGCTGTAAAGCAGCGGTGAATTTCCACGCCCAATTCGTAAAACCCAAGACTTAGAATTAGGACTCCATGTCAAACGAACAAGATTTTCAACAGCAGGCCGAAAAGTTTCGCGAGCGTTACCATGCCGTCAAAGACGAAATTGGTAAAGTGATCGTGGGTCACGACGATATCGTGCATGGCGTTTTGACGTGCATGATGATCGGCGGCCACTGTCTGCTCGAAGGTGCACCGGGACTCGGCAAAACGCTGCTGGTGAGCACTTTGTCCAAAGCGCTGAATCTGCAATCCAATCGTATTCAATTTACGCCAGACTTGATGCCAGCGGATATTTTGGGCACGAACATGGTTGTCGAAAATGAACAGGGCGGCCGCGAGTTTCAATTCCAGAAAGGTCCGATCTTTACTCAGATTTGCCTAGCTGATGAAATCAATCGAGCCACGCCCAAAACGCAATCGGCGATGTTGGAAACGATGCAAGAGGGCACGGTAACGGTCGCCGGTCATCGATACGTTTTAGACAAGCCATTTTTTGTTTTGGCCACGCAAAATCCGATCGAACAAGAGGGCACCTATCCCTTGCCGGAAGCTCAACTGGACCGCTTTTTGTTTAAACTGGTGGTTGGTTACTCGAACAAAGACGAACTGGCAACGATTTTGGACCGGACCACCAAGGGCATAAAAATTGCCACCGACGTTGTCATGGATGGCCGAGAAATTCTGGAATGGCAGGAAGTGGTTCGCAAGGTCATCGTGGCTGATCACATTCGCGATTACGTTGTGCGATTGAATTTGGCCACCCACCCCGACGGCGAGTATTCAACGCCGGTGACGAATCAGTATTTACGTTGGGGGGCCAGTCCGCGTGGTGCACAAACGGTGGTCCTGGCGGCGAAAGTTCGGGCGTTGTTAGAAGGTCGCTTCAATGTGAGTTTCGAAGATGTTCGCCGAGTCTACCTGCCGGCGATGCGGCATCGGGTCGTGCCTAACTTTGAAGCCCAAGCCGAAGGAGTCACCTCGGATCAGGTTTTACTGGAGATACTCGATCAAGTATCCGAAAAAGGCCAAGACTAATCGGCGCTTCTGCCCCTGTTTTGAATTTTGGGCTGGCGATAAAATAGGCGGCTTACGTGTCGTGCTGTTTAGGTTCCGTTTTGAGACGTAACTGCGAAAATTTTTCGGAACCAGTATTCGGCTCCAGCAAAAAAGTAACGTTTCGCTCAACGATTATCGATTTAGGAAAAACAAGTGTCAATGTTTGAAGGTTTCCAACACTTCGTTAGAGAAAATGAAAATCTCGCTCCGTTTACTCGATTGGGTATCGGCGGCGCGGCACAGTATTTTGCCGAACCGACCAATCGCAAAGAATTGGTCGGGATTGTAGAAGCCTGCCACGAAAACGAAGTCCAAGTGCGGTTGATCGGAAGCGGTTCCAACCTGCTGGTTTCGGACGACGGCGTCAAAGGCATGGTGGTTTCGCTGGGCGGCCCCGCTTTTGGCCAGATCGAAGTTTCTGAAAGTGGTTTGACCGCGGGCGGTGGAGCCAAGTTGTCACAATTTGTTTCGACGGCGGTTCGCGAAGGTTTCGCCGGACCGGAACGATTGGTTGGCTTGCCGGGCACGATTGGCGGTGCTCTGCACAACAACACAGGTGCACACGGCGTTGACATCGGAACATGGGTGCGGTCGGCCGAAGTGCTCACGCGCACCGGCGAAGTCAAACAAAGATCTGCCGATTCGATGTCGTTTTCTTATCGACAAAGTAGTTTAAACGAACTGGTGATTCTCAATGCCGAATTCACTTTCGAAAAAGAATCAGCGGCGGACCTGACCAAAGCGATGCAAAAACTCTGGATTTCACGTCGAGCCAACGAAGCCGGCCAGATTGCTCGATCGGCCTACATGTTCCAAGACGTCGGCAGCGAAACGGCGTCTGACGTGATTAGGCAAGCTGGTGTGAGTGGCGTTCAGGTTGGAAGTGTCTCGATGATCGATGAAAACCCGAACTTTTTCGTCGCTGAACCCGGTGCAAAGAGCGGCGATGTGATTGCATTGATCCATGAAATCAAAAAACAAGTCAACGAAAAATTAGAAGTCGACCTGCAGACGGCCATCAAGATTTGGTAGTCGATTCACGCAGCTGAAAATCGTTGGCGGCAGCTTTTTTGCCGGTTTTACTTGGGAACGGCCAAGTCCAATCACGATAAGGCTGGTACGGCAGCGGGTACGGCGTCACGGAGGGCCGCTGGCACTAACAGAAATCGACTTCACAGTTCTGCTGGCCGGTTTTAACCAAAATTTGGTTTGCCGCCTTGGATCTGCTACGATAAAGGAAACGTCAGTAAGCAAATGGTTGCTCTGGCTCTTCAGTTCTTTTGTTTCATTCTTACTTTGGTATGCCATGAGAATTCTTTTAATCATCGCTTGGCTGTTCGTCGGACTCGGGGCTGTGATTTATCACTACGGCCCCGGCCAAGAAAAGCTGGAAATGGACCGAATTGATTCGGTGCTTGAACAGGCTCGCAGCAATGTGTCGCTAGAAAAGTGGTCCGATGCGATTCCGCTGTTCGATAAAGTCATGAGCGAACTGCCGATCGAAAAACAAGAATTGGCTTATCGAGTTCAATTGGAAAAAGCAAAAGCCCAAATGCTTTCGGCCAAACTTCCCGAAGCGCGGCGAAGTTTGGAAACGTTGCTGACGGAAATCCGTGATTCCGAAAATCCGAACGAAAACTTAATCGTCGAAACTCAAAACGCTTTGGCCAATGCCCAGTACTATCGGACTTGGTTGATGCGACGCGAAGGTTTGTCCGAAGAGGTCTGGGGGCCGGAGATCGAATCCGCTCGACAGCACTACACACAAATCCATGAAAAGTCGCTTGCCGCTGGCGATGCAGATTTGGCCAAGAAGGCCGCTGAAGACTTAGAATCAGCCGTCCGTTTGGCACGAATGGATTTGGACGACTTGCAGGGGTTGCCATTGCCTAACCAATGACAGGGCACCTGAAGTGGTTCAGGAAAAAAGCCCAGTTCGGGCAAAAAGAAAAAGAAGGACGGCAAAAAAGGCGACGGAGCAAATAAACTGAAAGTGCCTGAAGGTTACGGATCGTAGTTTGTTGTCGAGCGGGTTTATACAAACAGTCACTTTTGAGTGGCTGTTTTTTTTGTGGACCTTCAAGGCCACTGGCGTTCGATAGTCCGAATCGAATGCGTGAAGTCGCCGCGCAGACCCCGTTTTGAATTGAGTGCTTGTCCTCGAAATCAAAATGCCCGCGGCTAGCGCCGTCGGCTCACCGGCCTTTAGATAAGACCATCGGCTCACTCGTTGTGAGTTAAATACTGATAGTTCTTTAGGAAAACATTTCCTCAGTTCACGCTATCAACTTGGAAAGTTGAACGACATTGAGTTCTTCGAACCAACGCCGTGAACCGTTACGTTTTTTGGTTTTGAAAATTGGCAATTAACTGTGGAACGCGAATTTCACCGGTGGCTTAAAGAACGAGCCCGTATCGAAAACTTAGTTGATCCGAGAAATACGAATCGACAATCGAACGGCAATGTTTCCAATGGCGATGACGCGGCCGTGTTTGATTTTTTCGGCAAACCGCTGGTCATTGCAACCGACACGATCGCCGAGGGCACTCATTTTGTCATACCAAGGGTTGGCGACGTGTTTCAGACGCTGAAGCAGATTGGCCATAAAGCTCTGGCGGTTAGCTTGAGCGACATTGCGGCGATGGGTGCGACGCCGGTGGCAGCGACTTTGAACTTTCAATGTCCAAAACGAATGTCGCTGAACGAGGTGACAGCGATCTACGAAGGCGCCGAGGCTTTATCGAAAAGATTTGGCTTTCAGATTGTCGGCGGCGATACTAACTCTTGGACTGGCGAGCTAGTTGTCAGCAGCACGGTTTTTGGCACACGACCAGCCCATTTGGCTGGCTGGTCGCTAAGTGACGCGAAAGTGGGCGAATCGATTTTTGTATCGGGCGAATTGGGTGGCAGCATCCATGGCCGGCACTTGACCTTCGAACCGCGGCTTGAGTTAGCAGATTTCTTGCAGGAAAAATATTCGGTCGGGGCCGCGACCGACGCGACGGATTCATTGACTGTTGATTTAATGGCAATCGCGACCGGCAGCCAAGTTCGAATGCAGATTGATTTGACCGCGATTCCCATCTCGCCGGACGTTCAACCAGATGATCGGACTCCGCTCGACCATGCGTTGTCCGATGGCGAAGACTTTGAACTCATTTTTACGTTGTCAGCTGAAGAAGCTGAGCGACTTCTGGCCGACTCAGAAACGCCCACGCCTGTCACTCAAATAGGGACCGTTATCGAAGGCGACGAAGACGAGCCGAACATTGTCAGTCGATACGGCGACAAGATTGCAGTGAAAGGGTACGACCACTAAAGCCAATTTCAATAATCTTTCGAACGCTCCGGCCCCGTCACCCCAATGATCCGCAACGCGTAAGCGGTCGGGCGTCCCCCAATGAGCCGCAACGCGTAAGCGGTCGGGCATCCCCCAACGCGTAAGCGGTCGGGC
>CAZROJ010000209.1:4038-8513 GCA_964601665.1 uncultured Pirellulaceae bacterium | reverse complement strand
TTTCAATTCCCTTGGTTTCAATTCCCTTGATCATGAAGCAATTCGTTATCCGAAAACCCCGCGTTGCTGCCGCCTTTTGGCTTTTTAGTCTTGGCTTTTTGTCGTTGTTGTTAACGCCTTCGGCAAAGGCTCTGCAGACTGTTACCGTTGCATCGGATTTCCGAACTTGGACTGATCGCACGGGCGTCTTTACGGTGGAAGCAAAGATGCTGTCGTTCAACCGCGGGAACGTCAAGTTGGAAAAAAAAGACGGGCTGATTGTCGAGCTGCCACTTTCAAAACTAAATTCTGACGACCAGTTTTTTGTCATCCAACAGATGGCAAAAGCAGTCAACCCGTCCAACCCGTTCGCCGGCGGCGTGCCCGCTGCCGCTAAAAACCCTTTTGAAGAAGCAGCGGGTAAATCGTCATCCACTAAGCCAGACAAACCATCGGTACCGAGCAAAAAAGTGGCACCGGGTAAATTAGCCGCTGCATTAGCCGCTGCAAAAACGAGCGATGAAAGCCCGTCGACTTCGCTTGCTGAGAAAACATCCGATCCCAAAACATCCGTTCCCGAATCATCCGTTCCCAAAGCGGTCGTTTTCAAGATTGACGTCTCCAAGAATGTAACTCAATTGGTGGACGCCGATTGGCAACTGCACGGCGGTACTGCCGTTGAGAAAACGACCAAACTGCCGAGCCACATTTTCGCTTATCCTGAATCCGTCAAGCGCGCGGTGCACGATCGCCGGCAACCACCGATCATGAGCCACGACGGCAAGTTGATTGCCGTTTCGGCGTTCAATCCATTCGATGACAATACGATGGTCAAGATTTTTGATTCGCAGACCGGTGCCGAAGTGGGAGGTGAATTTATCGAGATCGAGGATTTAAATGTTTTTGCCATCGATTCCGAAAACCGACAGCTACTTACTTTTCAGAAGGGAAGCACTCGCAGGTCCGGCAAAATCGAATTTCGTTCTTTCGATCAGTTGGCCCACCCCACCGCAGTTTGGGAGACCGGTAGCGACTTTGGCCAAAATGGGATGTCGCCCAAGTTTGGTCAGTTTGTTGGCGACGGCAAGTTTTTGACTTTTGGCAGACGAATTACTCTGTGGGATGTTAATCAACCCGAAGCCATCTATTCGATCAAACCAAAATCATTTTCGCTGGAACGAAGCGCCGTCACGTTCAGCCCCGACGGCGAATACATTGCCGTTGGCGATCGCGATGCCATTTGCTTTATCGAAGTCGCGACCGGGAAATCGTTGGGCATGATCAAGAGCCGAGCCTACAAGCGTTCGCTGAGCATTTCTCCATCAGGTGATTTTTTGTCTCTGCTGAACTCTCGCGGCGAGGTGACCATCTGGGATTTGGCCAGCCAGGAGATCGCCCAGAGTTTTTCCACGGGCGGCAGGTATATGTTGCATTGGGTCGACGACCGTCACTTGATCGTCGACAGTAAGTATTTATTCGACGTTGAATATCGCGTCTGCGTTTGGGAGTATTCTGGCGCGGGTTCTGATGGGTTGACTCGTCTGGGCGATGGCCATTTCTTGCTGAAACAAGAATCAAAATTGCTGCCCATCAAGTTGCCACATGAAAATTTCTCTGACCGAGTCGACGAGTTAGATCCGGATTCGCTGTTGATTTTGCAGCCCGGTGACGAAATTGCGATTGATTACGACTTGCCCTTCGATGAAGTCACTCAAACCAAAATTCGCAAACGATTGGAACAACAGCTGGCCGCCGCAGGCGTGTCGATTAATTCGCAGTCAAACATCGTGCTCAAAGGCCGCGTCAGCACGGGCAAAGAAAGAACGTCGCAGATCAACAATACGCTCGGCTTTGGTTTCGGGTTTGGGCGACAGCGAGCCCGGCCGGAAACCGTGACTTACACACCCCACCGCAGCTCGATTCAAATCATCAAGGGTGGCCAAACCGTTCACCGCCGGTCGATCTACCATGGCCCCATCGGCGCGTTGAACACGAAAGAAGGCGAATCGAACCAAGAGTATGTCGAACGCATCTCGACGCCAACGCCTAGCCTGTTTCTTCAATTTCGCGTGCCCATCGATCAAGCCGTGTTGCCTGGCGGGAAACCGTTTGGAAAATCTAATCTAAGCCAAGCCCGAGTCAAAACAAATTGAGATGCCGAATGTCTGAAAGAATTGCTCGATTGGGTCGAATGCCCGTTCCGCAAACCATTTTTGCGACCGCTTTGGTGATGGCTTCGCTAACGGTTTGGTTGGTTGGGGTGTCGTCGGCACAAGACAACATCCAAAACCTGAATTACGATTGGCCGGCGAATAAGGCCAACACTTACAACATCGAATTTTCGGAAACAATCGATGGACAAAAAACAACAACACGCGGCAAGCTAACGTTTCAGCTCAAGCAAAAAAACGTGACAACCGGATTCGATGGGAAACGTTTTGATTCGGCCGAGTCCGAAGATTCGACATCAACGGCGTTTTTAGTAAGTGGCGACGGCTACTTTTTGACTTGTGAGCACTGCGTTCGTCACGCCAAAACAATCGCGCTAACGCTCGGCGGCGTCACGCTGAATGCCAAAGTGATTGATGCAGACGCGAACCATGATTTAGCGTTGCTAAAAGTCGACGCCGAAAAATTGCCATCGGAATTGCAACCGCTGCAGTTTGGGATCGATCAAAAAGTGCGGCTTGCCCAAGACGTCCGAGCGATCGGGTTTCCGCTGAGCGACTTGTTGGGTTCGAATGTGAAAATTGTCCGTGGAGGCATCGCTGGATTTATCGGCGGCAAGCCAAATGATTTCTCAACCGCCGATTCGTACCAGATTGATGCGGCGGTTAATCCGGGCAACAGCGGCGGACCGCTGGTCGATCAAGCTGGCAATGTCATCGGGGTTGTTAATGCAAAACTGCAATCGGACCGAGCCGACAAAGTGGGCTTTGCAATTCCGGCTCGGCTCGCGATCGACTTGCTTGAAAAAAACAAAGTCAAACCCGTGACGGGCAAAAACTTGGCTGCGATCCCTGGGCCCGATTTGGCGGATCGAGTCGTCCCGGCGGTCGCTTTTGTCCGAGCCAAATCGAATCCATTTTCGACCGACAATTTGTTGATCTCCTGTGTTGGCACGTGGGTCAGAAACGGGAGGGTCAGAAACGGGACACCCAAATCGATCAAGGGGCGAATCATCGTCAGCAAAAACGGGGATGTGATCGACCAGGAAAATTTGCCTTGGTTGCCTTCCATGTTGCTGCCAGTCGGCAACGTTTTGTTTGTTGAGCTTCCAGAGTTTCGATTGCCGAAGTGGAAGGGGGCGGCTGTGTTCGGTCTCGAACTGCCGGAGGCTCGAGATGATTTTGGTGGCGGGCGTTTTGGTTTGGGAGCCGATCCATTTGGTTTTGGCGCGATGGATCGCATGCACGAACAGATGCAGCGATTCCATGGTGGCATGGGAATCCCGCGAGGTTTTGGCGGGCTGGGTGGATTTGGAGGCATGCCAGGAATGAGCCCCTTCGGTCGCGACGTTCCCAAGAAAAAGGTCGTCCCGAGGAAGCTGGTGAGCTTGATGGAGAAATCCCACGAGGTGCTGGAGGCCACGGACCCAAAAACGATTTCAATTAAACAGGTGGTGAAGATGTCACCGCTTTCGCCTGGCAAAAATCGCTTGGAACAGGATTGCGTTTGCGTGTGGGTTTTCGATGCCGCCTCCGGGTTGCCGATTTCGCGAACGGCGAAAGGCCAGACGCGGCTGTCGGTTGACGGTGCGAAGCTAACCGTGCCTTTCGAGCTGTCGGTTTCGCTGGTCGGGTCGAAAAAAGTGAATCTTGCGGGGCAAAAGAAAGAGGCAGGCCGAGCGGATGTGCCCAATGTTTTTGCAGATTTGCCGTCGGAGAACGTTGACGCGTTGTCGGAAGATCAACTGGCCCTGTTTTTGGAAGAGCCGACAAAACTAGATTCTCAAACGACGCTGAAATTCTTGAATCGGTTGACTCGTTGGAAACCTGAAAACCAAAGGGCCGAAATCGTGGCGGCGATTGCTTGGCGAATGAAAGCACCTAACAAACAAATTCGCAAAGGCGCGATCGATGCGATGTTGCACTGGTTGCCCGCAGACGCCGCAGAGCCAATTGTTGGCGAACTGGAGGCCGCCAGTTCGTTGTCCAAGCGGGGCTGGATCACGAAGCTGGGGAAAACGAAGTCTCCGGTTGCGGCAGAAAAGCTTTGCGAATTATTGGCGTCAAAGCGTTTGCAAAAAAGTGCTGGAAAGGCGATCGGTAAACTTGGCTCGGTTGCCGAAACGGCGTTGATTCAGCAAATTGTTGACGACATGAAGTCGGTTTCAACGGACAAGGAAATATCGGAATCGATGGATCGAAAATTGCGGTTGATGTTTGAGCTTGCCGCACCGATTCTCGGTGGCGAATCAAAACAGCGGCTGCGTTCGCTGGAGCCCTTGCCAACGTTTTCCGACGCGACGGCTTTGGCTTGGGACAAGCTAACGC
>CAZROJ010000209.1:0-3938 GCA_964601665.1 uncultured Pirellulaceae bacterium | reverse complement strand
GGGACAAGCTAACGCTGTAAATCGATTGTTGATTCGTAGGCTGATCGAAAATTCAATTCATCAGCGAAGGCTAGTTTTAATTTGGAAATAAGTCGCGGTTCTTCAGCGGCACCAGGGCTGCCACCATCGCGTGTTCGTAGAGTTCTTGCCGGCCCAAAACACCACCGGTCAATGAACCGATCGCGCCGCCGGATTGCTTCGAATTTCGCTCGGCAAATACTTGATCGTTCGCGATGCCGAGTTCGACTCCCGATTCAATCAGCTGTTTTACTTTGGGCGGCAGAGCGAAAATGGCACTCTTGCCGATCGCTTCTTGGCGAGTCGAGACGTCGACGATCACGATCCATGCGGAAGCGAATAAATCGTCGCCGATCGTTTCGATACCACCTTCGATACCCACGTGAAATTTGGCCGCCGGTGCCCGTTCGGTTAAGGCTTGGGCTCGGTTTCGAGCCCCCCGCAGCGTTTCTTCGTCGGACATTGGTTGGTCGCTGACATTCGAAGCGACGCCAAAACCTGCGGCTGAAAAATTTCGCGGGGGGAACATCGTTTGAAATCCAGCCAAAGCCGAGGCAACTTTGACGGGGTTTTTCGACCCGACGGCAATCAGTTCAACTTCAATTTCGTTTTCGTTTTCAATTTCGTTTAGCATCGCACTCGTTTTTCAGCAAAAAACCAGACACTGATTTACTCAACCACAATCCCAGAATAATTCGATTCCGGTTCTGGGAATTCGGGCGACATATCTTCGAGCGTCTTCTTGAGCAATTCGCTGACGACAAGGTTACGGTACCATTTTTGGTCTGATGGAATGATATGCCATGGCGCGATTTCCGTCGAACATTGCTCGAGGGCCACTTCGTAGGCTTCTTGGTAGTCGTCCCACTTCTTGCGTTCGTCCAAGTCCGCCATGTTGAACTTCCAGTGTTTTGATTCGTCGTCGACGCGAGCTTGCAGGCGTTCGCGCTGTGTGTCTTTGCTGATGTGCAAAAAACACTTGACGATTCGCGTGTCCGCTGATGCCAATAGTTTTTCGAAGTCGTTGATGATCTGGTACCGCTGCTCCCATTTTTCTTTTGGGACGAGCGAGTGAACGCGGACGATCAACACGTCTTCGTAATGAGAGCGATTGAAAATTCCGATGTTGCCGCGTCGCGGAGCAACCTTGTGCACTCGCCACAAAAAATCGTATTCCAGTTCTTCCTCTGACGGCTTTTTGAAAGAGGAAACTTGGCAGCTGGTCGGATTCATGCCTCGCATCACCGAACGAATCGTTCCGTCCTTGCCGGCGGTGTCCATGCCTTGCAAAATCAACAAGACCGAACGCCGGTTTTCGCCATAGAGTCGTTTCGCCATTTCGGCCATCGAAAGGGCGTTGGCGGCGATGATCTTCAACGCCTTTTTCTTTTTGAAGGCGGTACTCGGGTTGTTCGTTGGGATTTTGCGAAGATCGATTTTTTCTTGCGGGGCGACGGTGTAGGGATGAGCGTCTTTTAGTTTTTTCACGGCGGTTTCGATGGTTGAACAGGATGTAAGCAGAGCCGAAAGAGCGTGTTCAAGTATAGACCAAAATCGATCGCCGTTACCGCAATTGTTTCTCGGTGGTCAAACGTTTCAGGGCGTCGCGGATTTCGTCCACTTCGACTTCCTGTCTGGCTCGTCGGTTTTGCGCCGCGGCTCCTTTTTCGGGTTGCAGCAACAGATGCGATCCGTCCACAATTAGCGTGTCACGCATCTGAATGCTTGCCACCGAAGGTTCGGGGATCGGCTGGTTGAAGTTGGTCGAAGCCTTCAGGCGAAGGATTTGACGCGGCGGCAAATAGTAGGCCGCACGGTTCCGCAGCTGCTGGCCGCCGTCGAGTTCACCGGCGGCTTTGGGGATCGCGGGCGAGATGAATGGCTGGGTGGGTGGGGCGACGGAGTTTCGGCCGTTCGCGTCGGTGTAAACAATGACGCCGGTACCCGATCCCGTGTTTGCCTTGCACTGTTGACAGCCGCAGGTCGGCTGCGATGACGCTGCAAAGCCGCGTTGTGTGCGAACGTGGACATGTCGGTCTTTGTCGCCAATCCGAACCCGATGTGACTGAGTCGCGTCCATTGAATGTTGGCCGGCCACGACAGGTTTTTGCTGTTCGGACGTGGCTTCGGACGCCAACTTCGGCAGCCGAACGAAGTTGACTTGATCGTTCAGAGGCAAGCCGTAAACGGGATCCAGTTGAGTGGCTTCGGTGATTTGGCTTGTTGGGTCGTTGTCTTGATGAACGGCAGATTGCTGGTCGTTCGAATTTGGCCGTCGAGTGTTTCGAGCGGATGTAAGGTAGGTTGTTGCTCGTAAAACCAGCGGAGCGTTTGCATTACTGAAATTGTTCGAAGCGTCGCTCGGAGCGGGTTGGACAGTTGAAGCGATCGTCGGAACGGTGGCCAACGAACCGACCGTCAGTTTGGTGGCGACGTCGGTTTCGATTGCAGTAGCCGCGGGCAGGTCTTCGATTCGGTTCAAGCTTAGCAGCGGCGCAGCATTGGTAGATTGATCTTCGGTTGCCAAGTCAATTGAGATAGGAGGATCGGCTTGGGTAGATTCTTCGGTTTGGATTTCTTCGATCGGAGTTGGGGCAGTTTTGAGCGTGACAGGTTTGAGTGCGAGCGGCTCTTCAGGCTGGGCCAAAGTTAATCCGCCGAGTAAATTTAAATCGCTGGTTTTTGCGGTCGAGCTATCAATTTCTGGTTTGTTGGGAAGTTTTTCGATGAAGCTCAGCGGGCTTTCTTGAGGAACTTCGATTGCACGAACGAGGGGCGCCGGCGTGGGCAGTTCGTGCAGACGGATTGGCTGTCGACGTGAGGTTGTCGTCGGCGGATTGGTTGGGGAAGGCGGGCTAATGGGGGCAGCCGCTGGCGGAGTGCTAGGCGTTGGGGGGGCAGGGATGAAATCGAAGTCCGCATTCGTTTCATTTTTTTCGTTTGTCGATGAGTTATCGAGGATTTCACCGACGACTGGACTGCGAAGGGTCGTAGCAGGCAGCGGTGGTGCGGTCGAGATTTCTTGTGGTGCTAGTGGGGCAACCAGTGGATCGAGCGCGGGCTGGAAAACTTGCCTGCCGTGAAGCGTATTGGCTGCGACCGCATTGGAGCAGCATGTTTCGCAGCGATGAATTGAATTGCGGCAAGAATTCGAGCCATAGAGACTGGCTGCACGACGGTGGCAACAGCCGGTAACGGTAGCGATGACCAACAACAAAGCGATTGGAGTTAAAACCCGCATGACAAACCCATTGGTAGCGTAAATACTTTCGGCGGCCGAATCCCATTGATTCATGCAAGCCGGATATTGCGACATTCCTGCTTTTGAACATCGACGCTCAAAATCGTGCGGGTCGTTTTTTTTGTTTGTGGAGCGAATATCGATTCAACCGTTCGGACGACGAATTTCGATAAAACCAGATCAGCGATAAAGACCCTCACAAGCGATAAAATTGGTCTGCGATTGAGTCGCGGTTGCCAGTGATTGCACGAAAAAAGCCGGCAAGCATTCCGCTACCGGCTTTAACAGTTTCATGTTGTGTCGTTTGTACCAGTTGTAAGGTGGGCTGGGTGCAGTCGAAGTTACTACGTGATCCTCATGGTTCCGCAGCAAACGCAGCGCGACGGCCTGATCACTAGCACAAGCCCGCAGGTGACAACCACCAAGAAACCCAACAGCAGCGGCGAGTAGCCAATCCGCGCGTGCAAGTCCTTGCGCCAGCAAGTACGACAGTACTTGGTTGACTTTGCGGTTGAGGTAAATTCTTCGTCTTGTAGAAAGTCAGCTTGCATGAGATTATCCAGCTGGTGTGGGATGAGCTTTTTGGAATCGTTGATCAGGACGCTCACCAGTATGCTTTAAGGCTTGGCAGAACGAAGAGTGAATCCACTTCTTTGTTTGTTGTAATTTAAATCGGCAT
>CAZROJ010000208.1:0-8527 GCA_964601665.1 uncultured Pirellulaceae bacterium | reverse complement strand
GCTGGTCGATGGGCGAAGTTAAAAAGCCCGAGACGATCAACTACCGAACTTACCGGCCTGAAAAAGACGGTTTGTTTTGCGAACGAATTTTCGGCCCGGAAAAGGACTGGGAATGTGCCTGCGGTAAATACCGCGGCATGAAGTACAAGGGGATGATCTGTGATCGCTGCGGCGTCAAGGTCACTCACTCTCGCGTGCGTCGTAAGCGCATGGGCCATATCGAATTGGCGGCTCCGGTTGTTCACATTTGGTTCTTCAAAGCAATGCCCAGCCGTTTGGGTAATTTGCTGAGCATGAAGACCAGTAGCTTGGAGAAGGTGATTTACTTCCAAGACTACGTGGTCACCGATCCGGGTGATACCGAATTGGAAAAGCAGCAATTGCTGACCGAGGAAGAATACCGAGCTGCCCGAGCGGAATTCGGCGATGGCAGTTTCAAAGCAGGCATGGGGGCCGAGGCAGTTCGCGATCTGCTGGGCGAACTGGATTTGGTACACCTGTCGGACGAATTGCGGACAGATTTGGCCGAGACGGGTTCGAAGCAGAAGCGTAAAGACCTGACGAACCGTTTGAAGATTGTTGAATCGATTCGTGATAGCGATAACAAGCCCGAGTGGATGGTGTTGGATGTGATTCCAGTCATTCCTCCGGATTTGCGACCTTTGGTTTTGTTGGATTCGGGCAACTTTGCCACGTCCGACTTGAACGACTTGTATCGCCGGATCATTAACCGCAACAACCGTTTGCGGAAGTTGGTCGACTTGAACGCACCGGAAGTTATCATTCGCAACGAAAAGCGAATGCTGCAACAGTCGGTTGACGCGTTGTTTGACAACAATCGATGTAAGCGTCCTGTGCTGGGGTCCAGCAACCGGCCGTTGAAGTCGTTGACGGACATGATTAAAGGTAAACAAGGTCGTTTCCGCGAAAACTTGCTGGGTAAGCGTGTCGATTATTCGGCGCGGAGTGTGATCGTTGTTGGTTCGCGACTGAAATTGCACCAGTGCGGTCTGCCGAAGAAAATCGCGTTGGAATTGTTCCAGCCGTTTATCATTCGCAAATTGAAAGAGCTCGGCCATGCCGACACGATCAAGAGCGCGAAAAAGATGCTCGAGCGAAAAGACGAAGAAGTCTGGGATATTCTTGAACAAGTCATTCGCAATCACCCGGTGATGCTCAACCGAGCCCCAACGCTGCACCGGATGGGTATCCAAGCGTTCGAGCCAACTTTGGTTGAGGGCAACGCGATTCATTTGCACCCGTTGGTCTGCAAAGGTTTCAACGCTGACTTTGACGGCGACCAGATGGCGGTTCACTTGCCGCTTTCGATCGAAGCCCAAGTTGAGGCTCATACTTTGATGCTGTCGACGAACAACATTTTTGCTCCGTCCAACGGCCGTCCGATCATGAGTCCGTCGCAGGACACCGTGATGGGCTGTAATTACGTTTCGCTGATGCTGCCGAATCAAAAAGGCGAAGGCATGGTGTTCGCGTCGCCAGCCGAAGCCGATACGGCCTATGCGATGGGCGTGATTAACTTGCACAGCAAGATCAAGGTTCGAATTCCCGCAGGCCGATTTATTCGCCAACACTCAGGGGATGCCGAACGACTGGAAGCTCAAATTATTGAAACCAGCTACGGCCGGATCATGTTCAACATGATGCTGCCCGAAGGCATGGACTTTTACAATTATCCGCTCAAGAGTGGCGATTTGGCGGTTGTGATTTCCGATAGTTACCAGACGCTTGGACGTCGCGAAACGATCGAACTTTTGGATGCAATGAACCAGCTTGGTTTCCGCGAGAGTACCCGCAGTGGTCTTTCGTTTGCGACCGATGACTTGGTGACTCCGCAATCCAAGGAAACAATCGTTGCCGCTGCGGACAAAGAAGTACTGAAGCTTCGCAAGCACTACGAACGCGGGATCATCACCGAAAACGAGCGATACCAGAAAGTGCTGGAAGCTTGGACGCATGCTCGTGAGCAGATTACGGCCGAAATGATGGCGGCGATGGAAGTCGATTACCGCGGTGGTTTGGGCTATGTGAACCCAGTGTTCCTGATGGCGGACTCGGGTGCTCGTGGTGGTAAAGAACAGATTCGCCAGCTGGCGGGTATGCGTGGTTTGATGGCCCAGCCGACCGGCGAAATCATCGAAACGCCGATTAAGGCGAACTTCCGCGAAGGCCTGTCGGTGCTGGAGTATTTCTCCTCGACTCACGGTGCTCGTAAAGGTTTGGCGGACACGGCTTTGAAGACGGCTGACTCGGGTTACCTAACTCGTAAACTAGCCGACGTCGCGCAGAACGTCGTTATTACGATGGAAGACTGTGGCACGGTTCGCGGTATTACCAAAGGTATCGTCAGCCGCGGCGAACACGTGGAAGTTGCGCTGGCGATTGCCGTCAACGGACGCGTGTCTCGACAGAACATCGTGAACCCGGTGACCGATGAAGTGATCGTCAAAGAGAGCCAAATGATCACGCCTGAAATCGGGCGCAAGCTTGAAGCGATGGGCATCAAGAACATTCAGGTTCGTAGCCCAATGACTTGTGAAGCTCCGCTGGGCGTTTGTCGTTGCTGCTACGGCATGGACATGTCGACCGGTGACTTGGTCGAAGAAGGCATGGCCGTTGGGATCATCGCGGCTCAGTCGATCGGTGAACCGGGGACTCAGTTGACCATGCGTACGTTCCACATTGGTGGTGTGGCCGGTGGTGACATTGAAGAGAACGAAAAGGCTTGTACCAAGGCAGGAACGATTAAGTTCGCCAAGATGAAAGCCGTAACCAACGACAAAGGCGAAACGGTTGTTCTGAATCGTAACGGTGAGATTATCATCACCGACGATCGCGGTCGTGAACTTGAAAAGCACAGCGTGCCGCAAGGTTCGACCTTGATGGTTGCCGAAGGTGACAAAGTCAAAGCCAAGGCGATTGTCTGTCAGTGGAACCCACACATTACGCCGCTGATCGCTGAAGTGGCCGGTAAGGTTCGCTACGAAGATATCATCGAAGGCGAAACGATGGTCTCCGAAGCAGAATCCAGCGGTACGATCCGTAGTACGATCATCGATTCCAAAAAAGACATGCACCCGCAAGTCGTTGTCGAAGACGAAGACGGCAAGCCACTGGATGTTTATTACTTGCCAGAAAAAGCGACCATCACCGTTGCTGATGGCACCAAGATTTCCGCGGGTACAACGATTGCCGAAACGCCGCGTCAGACGTCGGGTATTTCGGACATTACCGGTGGTCTGCCGCGTGTCACGGAAATCTTCGAGGCTCGAAAACCGAAAGATCCGGCGATTTTGGCCGAGATCGATGGCGTGATTGAAATCATGCCGGATAAGAAACGCGGTAAGTTGCCGCTGATCGTCCGCAACGAAAGTGGTTTGGAAGTCGAGCATTTGGTGCCGCCAGGAAAGACGCTGCGAGTTCGCGGCGGCGACGAAGTGACCGCCGGCGATCAATTGGTCGATGGCCCACTGGTTCCTCACGACATCCTGCGGGTCTCCGGCGAAGAGAAAGTACAAAAGTACCTCGCCCAGGAAGTCCAACAGGTTTATCGTAGCCAGAAGGTAGAAATCAATGATAAGCACATCGAGATCATTATCGCTCGAATGCTTCGCAAGGTGAAAATCGATTCATCCGGCGACACGCATTTGCTACCGGGTTTGATTTGCGATCGCTTTGATTTCCAAACCGTCAACGATGGCTTGACGAACTGTGTCAAAGTCACCAACCCAGGTGACAGCGATTTTACGAAGAGCCAGATCGTGCCGAAGTTGGTCTTTGAAGAGACCAACGCCAAAATTGAAACGCTCGGTGGAACGCCAGCCAAGAGCACGAAGCCAAGAGCGGCCAAGTGTAGCACGCAGCTGCTAGGAATTACCAAAGCGGCCGTTCAGAGTTCCAGCTTTATCTCGGCGGCGTCGTTCCAAGAAACGACCAAGGTGCTGACCGAAGCTGCTCTGGCAGGCAAAGTCGATAACTTGGTTGGTTTGAAAGAAAACGTGATCCTTGGTCACTTGATTCCAGCGGGTACAGGCTTCCGAACATTCCAAGAATCGGAAGTCCAGTACAACTTGGAAGCGATGGCCGAAGCGGCCGCTGCTCCGACTCAGACGCTGGAAGAATCGTTCCCGTTGCTTGAGTCCGAATCGCCGACAACGACGGGCGGCGTTGATCAATTCGCTTCTGCGATGGCCGACCAAGACGTCGTTCCGTCGGCAGGGCAGGGCATCGATCCGTTGTCTGCTTTGATCGGTGGAAGCCAGATGGCAACCGAAACGGCAGCGGATGATTTAACGAAAATCGAAGGCGTTGGGCCAGCGATCGCTAACCACTTGAACGCGGCCGGTATCAAGTCCTTCTCGGATTTGGCAGGAACAAAACCAGCTCGAATTCGTGAGATCTTAGATGCCGCGGGCGGCTTTGCGGCTCATGACCCATCGACTTGGCCGGACCAAGCTCAACTGGCTTCCGTGGGGGCGTGGGACGAGCTCAAGGAGTGGCAAGACCAATTGGACGGCGGACGCGTTGTGGGTGAGGGTGATGCTTCGGCGGCAAGTATCCCGCCGGCCACGACAACGGCCCCGGTCAGTGGTATGTCGGGCTTTGCAGCTGATACGCCGACGCCTGAGTCGGCTCCGGTAACCGGCGGCGACGGTGCCGAAGACGATTTAACCCAAATCGAAGGCATCGGACCGAAGATTGCCGAGCACTTAAAATTGAATCACATCAAAACGTTTGCTCAGCTAGCCGAAGCGGATCCGAAGAAGGTTCACGAGATCCTTGTGTACGGCGGCTTTGCGGCTCACGATCCAGCGACTTGGCCCGACCAAGCGAAACTGGCCGCCAGCGGTCAATGGGACCAGCTAAAGGTCTGGCAGGACGAACTGGACGGCGGCAAAGTCGTTGCTAGTGATGACCTGACCAAGATTGAAGGGATCGGTCCCAAGGTAGCTGAGCTATTGGCTGCCAATGGAGTTTCGACCTTTAAAAAGCTTTCGGAAACCGCAGCCGATCAGATCAAATCGGTTCTCGAAGGTGCCGGTGGTATCATGGCCAACATGAACCCGTCAACATGGCCCGATCAAGCTCAACTGGCATCTGCCGGCGAGTGGGACAAGCTGAAGGAGTGGCAGGATGAATTGGACGGAGGCGTCTAATTTCCAAACACCAATCACGGCACAATGTTAGTCGCGGTGGAATGGTCTTTTGCCAACCGCCGCGACTAAGTCGGATTGCGGATTTCTAAAAGAATCCGAAACATCTCAATGTAGCCAACCTGTTGCTGATGCAGGATTATTCGCTTTTGGGCGAACAATTTGCATTTGCCGTTGACATTTTGGCTAAAACTACTAATTTTACGGGCTTCCCATGTCCGATGGGACAGGGAAACCATTAACAAAACAACGCGTGATTAAGAATGCCAACGATTAACCAGTTGCTGCGTAAGAAACGCAAGAAAAAACGGAAATTCACCAAAGCACCCGTTTTGGAGCAGTGCCCGCAGAAGCAGGGCGTTTGCTTGCAAGTCCGTACCATGACGCCGAAAAAGCCAAACTCGGCTCTTCGTAAGATTACCCGTGTTCGCTTGAGCAATGGTAAGGAAGTCACGGTTTACATCCCCGGTGAAGGTCACAACCTGCAGGAACACTCGATCGTGCTTGTGCGTGGTGGTCGTGTTCGTGACTTGCCAGGTGTGCGGTACCAAGTGGTCCGTGGTGCTCAAGATACCTTGGGTGTCGAAGGGCGAAAGCAGTCCCGCAGTCGTTACGGCGCGAAGAAGTAGTCTTTCGTTTTCAATTTTTCTGTAGCGGCGTTTGTCGTTTAAAAATCAGCTACCCACCAGACATTAGAAGAAACTACAATGGGAAGAATTACTGCCAGCCGAACTCAACTTAAGCCCGATCCGAAATTCGATTCGATCTTGGCCAGCAAGTTCATCAACTGCTTGATGTGGGACGGCAAAAAGACGATTGCCCAAAACGTTTTTTACAACGCGTTGGATGAAATCGGCAAACGCATTCCTGACGCCAAGCCGATCGAAGTTTTCGAAACGGCAGTCGAGAACGTCAAGCCGCACATCGAAGTCCGCTCCAAGCGTGTCGGTGGTGCGTCTTACCAAGTTCCGATGCAGGTTAGCCGACAACGCCAACAGTCGCTCGCCATCCGCTGGTTGCTCAACGCGATCCGCGACAAAAAAGGTCGCCCGACTCACTTGAGCCTCGCCGATGAACTGACCGCCGCTTACAACCGCGAAGGCGCCGCGATGACCAAACGCGAAAACACCCACCGCATGGCTGAGGCAAACAAAGCGTTTGCTCACTTTGCTTGGTAAAACTCGATCAACTAAAAACCGCTTTTGTCAACACAAGGCGGTTTTTCTATGCGCTTAACGGTAAATTTCTTATCGGTCAATTTCAGCACTTTCGACAACAACAGCAGCTTTCAGCATGGCCCGTAAACTACAAAACGTACGCAACATCGGAATCATTGCTCACATTGATGCGGGCAAAACGACCGTCACCGAAAAAATGCTGTTCCTTTCAGGTGCCAAACATCGGGCCGGAAAAGTTGACAGCGGAACCACGACCACGGACGACGACGAAGAAGAACAAAACCGCGGCATCACGATCTACAGTGCTTGCGTGACTTTCGACTGGAAAGACGTGCACGTCAACCTGTTGGACACGCCGGGCCACGTTGACTTCACTGCCGAAGTCGAACGCAGCCTGCGAGTTTTGGACGGTGCGGTGGTCGTGTTCAGTGCTCGTGAAGGCGTGGAAGCTCAATCGGAAACCGTTTGGCGGCAAGCAAATAAGTATGGCGTGCCGCGGATGGCTTTCATCAACAAACTGGACCGCGAAGGCGCCGAGTTCGACCGGGTGTTTGAAGAGATCAAGGCACGACTGGGAGCCAACCCGGTCGCGATCCAGATGCCCGTCGGCCAAGGACCCTCTCACGTCAACAATCCGTTTCGCGGCGTTGTCGACTTGATCAAGATGCGATACGTCACGTACGAGGACGAAGGCCAGACCGCCAAAGAATCGCCGATCCCTGATGAAGTCGCCGACGAAGCCGAATTCGCTCGCGAGCAAATGCTGGAAATGCTGTACAACTACAGCGACGAAATGGCTGAACTGGCATTTGAAGAGAAACCAATCCCCAACGAACTGATCCGCAAAGTCATCCGCGAGGCGACTTTGGCAAAAGAGATCCAACCGGTCGTTTGCGGTTCGGCGTTGCACGGCATGGGCGTGCAAGGCGTGCTGGACAGCGTCAAACACTACCTGCCCAGCCCGCTGGATCGGCCTCCGGTCGTCGGCACGGTTCCAGTCAAAGGCGACAGTAATAAGGCCCCCAAGAGTGAGTCCCGGAAGCCGGACCCGAAAGAGCCGTTTTGCGGGTTGGTTTTCAAAATCTTGCCGGCCAAGACCGGTGACCTGTACTGGATTCGCGTCTACAGCGGCACGCTCAAAGGCAACTCGCGAGTCTATTGCCCCTCCAAAGACAAAAAAGAAAACGCGGCTCAGCTGTGGCAAATCCACGCCACCAAAAAAGACCGCGATGGTCAGATCGACGAAATTGGCTGCGGCGAAATCGTGGGCGTGATTGGGCCTCGCTTCGCCGTGACAGGCGATACGCTCTGCGACCAAAAGGCGCCGCTGCTGCTCGAGCCGATCGAATTTCCCGAAACCGTGATCGAGATGGCGATCGAACCCGAATCGACCGGCGAACGAGACAAACTGGGTGATGTTCTGGAACTACTTAAAAAGCAAGACCCAACTTTCAAAGCCAAGGAAAACGAAGAAACCGGCCAGACCTTGATCGCTGGCATGGGCGAGCTTCACTTGGAAGTCATCAAGAACCGGCTGCTGCGAGACTTCAATCTGGACGTCAAAGTTCACAAACCACGCGTGTCGTATCGAGAGACGGTCAGCAAAGCGGTCGAAGTGACCGGCGAGTGCCATCGTTTGGTCAATGGCCAGCAGCTATTTGCCAAAATCAAAATCAGCATGGAACCAGATGATAAAGTCGAATCCGGGGTCGCAATTCGCAGCCGCTTGCCGGTCGATTCGATGCCGATGGAGATGGTTCAATCGGTCAAAGATGAAATCAAGGCTCGAGGTGAAGGCGGCGGAGCGATCGGCAGTTTCCCGTTGACCAAAATTCGAGTGACGCTGCTGGACGCCGAAGCCAATGAAGACTCTTCACCGATGGCGTTTTCGATTGCGGCGGGCGAGGCCTTCGAAGAAGCCTTACGCAAAGCACAGCCTCAACTGCTCGAACCGATCATGAAGCTGACCATCAATACGCCCGAAGAGTACTACGGCGACTTCGTTGGCGATCTGGCTCAGCGCCGCGCCCAGATTGTCAGCACCGATACGCATTTGTCGAATACCAAAATCGTCGCCAACGCGCCGCTGGCCGAACTGTTCGGTTACTCCAGCAGCATGCGTTCGCTGTCGCAGGGCCGAGCCGGAAGTTCGATGGAGCCCTTGGCCTACGCTCCCGC
>CAZROJ010000207.1:3254-8546 GCA_964601665.1 uncultured Pirellulaceae bacterium | reverse complement strand
TAAAGGTGCTGGCACGAAGAACCACACGGAATTGAGATTCACAGCACTAGCGCCGCCGGCTCACTCGTTGTGGGGTAAGCACTAAATCATGCTGGCGATCACCAGAGCTACGACGCTCATCAACTTAAGCAAGATATTAAGCGATGGCCCCGAGGTGTCTTTGAAGGGGTCGCCGACGGTATCGCCGACAATGGCGGCTTTGTGGGCGTCGCTACCTTTACCCAATTGCTTGCCGTCGATCTCATAGCCTTCCTCGATCATTTTCTTCGCGTTATCCCATGCTCCGCCCGCATTGGACTGAAACAGTGCCATCAGAACGCCGCTGACCGTGACGCCAGCGAGCAGGCCGCCGAGCATCAAGGCATTCGTATTGGCGGCGGCGTCGCCGTCGATGTAGGGCAAGATGTACTGCGGTAGGAACCCAAAGGCGACTGGGACGGCAATGGCAACCACTCCTGGAAGGATCATTTCGCGGATTGACGCTTGCGTCGAAATGGCGACACATTTTCCGTATTCCGCTTTGCCGTCGGCCGCATCAAAGGTTTGCTGGTCTTCCTTGGACCAATGCTCGTAAGCTTTGCCATCATTTTTATTCATCACATCGAGTGCACTTTGCAGTTCGGGGATTTCATGAAACTGGCGTCGTACTTCTTTGATCATCGCCATCGCCGCTCGACCGACCGCGTCCATCGAAAGAGCAGAAAACAAGAACGGCAACATGGCACCGATGAACAGAGACGCCATCACGTAGGGGTCCGTGATATCGATCATCGTGATCGGCGATTCGGGGTGAGTCATGTTGTAGGTGGTTTTGAAAGCGGCGAACAAGGCGAGTGCAGTCAACGCGGCCGAGCCGATGGCGAAACCTTTACCGATGGCTGCCGTGGTGTTGCCGACGGCGTCCAGTTTGTCGGTTCGTTCGCGGACTTCTTCGGGCAGTTCTGCCATTTGAGCAATTCCGCCGGCGTTGTCCGAGATTGGGCCGTAGGCGTCGACCGCCAGTTGAATGCCGGTATTGGACAGCATCCCGACGGCCGCGATCGCGATCCCGTAGAGCCCGGCGAATGAAAACGCGCCAACGATTGCAATCGCGATAATGATGATCGGAAGAGCCGTCGACATCATACCGACACCGAGTCCGGCGATAATGTTTGTCGCTTCGCCGGTGACCGACTGGCGAACGATTTTTTTGACCGGCCGCGTTCCTGTTCCTGTGTAAAACTCAGTGATTTTGCCGATTGCCAGTCCAGCACCTAGGCCGAACAGGATCGCAAAAAACACGCCATTGCTGGTGATTAGCTTGTCGTCGAAGGTCCAAAATTCCGGCAGCATCTTTCTAATGATTCCGTAGGTCAGCAACAGCAGCACACCCGCCGAAGCAAACTCGCCGATGTTCAGTGCGTGATGCGGGTCACCTCCGTCTTTGACTTTGACCAAAAAGGTGCCAGCGATCGAAGTCAGGATTCCGACACCTGCCAAGACCAACGGCAGCATGACCGCGGCCAGCGGAGTCCCTTCGAATTTTTCGACGCCAAAAAACGCGGCCCCCAGCACCATTGTTCCGATAATCGAACCGACATACGATTCGAACAAGTCGGCTCCCATGCCGGCGACGTCGCCGACATTGTCGCCCACATTGTCAGCGATCGTAGCTGGGTTCAGCGGGTGATCTTCAGGGATCCCGGCTTCTACTTTTCCGACCAAATCCGCTCCCACGTCTGCGGCTTTGGTGTAGATGCCTCCGCCGACTCGCGCGAATAAGGCAATCGAAGACGCTCCGAAAGAGAACCCGGTCAGGATCGTGATCACGCGCGTCAAGCTGGCTTCGTCGCCGATACCGAACATGTTGGCATAAACCAAAAACAGAACGCTCAGCCCGAGCACGCCCAAGCCGACAACGCCCATTCCCATCACACTACCGCCAGCAAAGGCGACCTCAAGTGCCGCGCCAAGGCTCGTTCGCGCGGCGTGTGTTGTCCGGACATTTGCCGCGGTTGCGACTCGCATTCCGATGAAGCCGGCCAGTGCCGAGCAGAAAGCCCCCAGTACGAAGGACAGCGCGACCAAGGGGGAAGACGCTTCGCCTTGGTTGTATCCAGCCCAGCCCAGCAACCCGGCGACGGCGATCACGAAAACCGTCAGGACGGTGTATTCGGCTTTTAGAAACGACATCGCCCCCAGCGAAATGCTGTCAGCGATCTTGACCATCTTTTCACTGCCGGGATCTTGGCTGGTGACCCATTTCGACTTCCAAACGGTAAACACGATGCCCAAGATTCCGAAAATGGGAATCACATAAGCCAAAAATCCGAGGCCAACCACGGCTGCTTCCGCCTGGGCCGGCGCTGCATCGGCTTCTTGAGCCAAAATTGGATCGGCGGCGAAGCATTCGTTGTTTAGGGTACCGATTGCCAGCATGGCAAGAGTAAAAATGGCCAAAAGTCTTGGCTGAAGTCGTGCGATTTTCGATCGCGAATTCAAATAAGATGTCACTGTTATTTTCGTGTAGACAATGGTTAAAATGGAAATGAATCTTGAGATCGGCTAAATCTAAGTCAAACTGTAACCTCGTTAAACCCGGTTAATGTCATTCAGCATGCCTATCGGCGAAATTTTGTGGTTCTTTTTTTAGGAGGAATTTAAAAATCAACCTCATCTCGTTTTCGCTGACAGGGGTCTCGATACGCTAACCGAGCACGAGCACCAAACTACTTAAGTTAAAGATTTTCGCCGCATCGTGGTTTTAGACCTCGCTGGTGTGGCGATAAGTCACATTAAAATTTAAATTGGACCAAGTGAAGGGCATCGATGCGACTGGCAAAGCGGTTCATCGAGCAGCTTGGTAAGGTCCAAGTAAGTTCGACGTCGGTGATGTCGTTTTTACTTGGGCGCTGCCAAGAATGCGGTTTGCTGACACGAAGCCGATCATTCGCGCCGCCCTATTCGCTCAATCAATCGTTTAGACTTTTTTTAGGAGTATCAGATGCAATCGCAAGGTTGGATCCGGAAAATCTGTTTGCTTTTTGCCGCGTTGCTGGTGTTCGTTTCAGCTCAACCGCAGTTGGCATGGGCCCAGACCGAGGCTCCCAAAAAGAGCGAAGCCAAGCCGACGGAAAAATCGAAGGCCGAGGGTAAGGCGGAAACCGAGGGTAAGGCGGAAACCGAGGGTAAGGCGGAAGCTGATGACCCGGGGGCGGATGAACCGTCTGAAGGCAAACAGAAAGGCGAGCAAAAAAAGAAAGCCGCTGACGATAAAGATCCAAAAGGGGAAAAGGCCGGCAACGAAAAGTCCTCTGATGAAAAATCGACCGCTGATGAAAAAGGCGAAGACAAGAAAAAAAACAAAGCCGATGAAAACGGATCAAAGACGCTCGACGAAGCCTTCAAATTAAATCTGTCGGCCCGAACTACCGCCGATTTGGATCGCGTTGCCATGCTGTGTGGTGTTGCGATTGAAAAGGGTCTGGACGAAAGCGAAACTGAGCAAGCAAAATCTTTGGCGGCCGAGAGTCTACTGAGGTTCGCTGAAAGCTTGGGTCGGCGTACTTTCCAGCTGCCGCGTGATCCGCGATGGCAAGTATACCGAGCGCAGGCGATGCCCCGCCTGAAGAAGGCAATCGACTTTAACGAAAACAGCATCGACGCCTACATTTTATTGGCGAAGTTTCAGGCCATCGACAGCCGCGAACGTGGCGATGCGATGAAAAACATTCAGAAGGCGATTGAATTGGCTGCCGAAGACCGGGGCCAGCTTTCGGACGCATTGGTGATTCGAGCCGGGCTTACCGCTGACAAAGAGGCCCGCATTGCGGACTTGAAGCAGGCCATCAAGTTAAATCCCGTCAATTATCGTGCTCGGGAGCTTCGAGGTCGATTGTTATTGTCTGATAGCAAGGTGGAAGAGGCGCTGGAGGACTTTGAGGTGATGCTCGAAGGGCAGCCCAAAAACTTCTTGGCTCGACTGTTCGTGGCAACGTCGCTTCGTCAAACCGGAGACAAATTTACCGACGAACTGCAACAGAAAGCGATGGTGTTGCTAGACGAAGCGTCCGCAATCCAACCGAAAGCAGACGCACCTTTTGTTCTGAAAAGCCAGATCTATCTGGACCAGAAAAAGTATGAGCAATCCGTCGAGGCGGCGACTCGAGCAATTGAACTGAACCAAAAAAATCCTGGGCCATTTTCGATTCGGGCTTTGGCACGTGCCGCCGTGGATGATTTTGATGGAGCTTACGATGACGCCAATTCTTTAATCAAATTGAACACGGTAGCGGGTTACTCGCTTCGGATTGATCTGTTTGCCAGGGAAGGTCGATTCGACAAGGCGATTGAGGACCTGAAAGTTCTGGGGACAAGCCAACCGTCGGACAATCTTAAGCGTCGACTGGCGATTTACTACAACGCCAACCTTCAGCCGAAAGAAGCAATCAAAATTTACAACCGCTTGCTGCGTGGAGTATCGGTGGCTGGGCTTGAGGGGATGGACGACAACAACAAACGAGTGGTGCTAAGCCGTCGCGCGGATTTGTTGAGCCTGCGTGGTAACGCTCGACTGGCCACGGCCGAGCATGCCAAGGCGGTCGAGGACTACAGCGAATCGCTGGAACTGTTTGATCAGCTTTTGGAAATGTTGCCAGAAGAAATGCCTAACAAGCCGACTCGCGACACCGGGTTGTTGAATAACTTTGCTTGGGTGCTTTCGACGTCGCCGGACGATGATGTTCGAGACGGAGCCAAGGCGATTGAACTGGCCGAAGAAGCCGCCGAAATTACAGAATTCAAGCGGCCGCACATTTTGAGCACTGTCGCTTCAGCCTACGCCGAGACGGGCGATTTCGAAAAAGCAATCGAGTGGATCGAAAAAGGAATCGAGGCCAACAAAGCGGCGGCAGACGAATTGCGAGATGAAGAAGAAACGGCACGGCAGCACGAAAGTTTGATGGACGAACTGAAGAGCTACGAAGATGGAAAGCCGTGGCGTGAAAGTCAAGATATTGAGAAGGAGCGACGCGAACGAGACGAAAAGTTGGCGGAAAAGGAGTCTAAAAAATCGGACGATGCAGAGGAGGGCGATTCGCCCGAGGAAGACAAAGACGAAGAGGCTCAGGATGAAGAGGCTCAGGACAAAAATGCTCCAGAAGAAGACAAAGGAGATTCCGGGCCCGAAAGCAAGTCGGAGTCCACAGAGGATTCAGGTTCCGAAGGAAATCCGGGTGCTGTGGGAGATCCGGGGGCGGGTGACGACAAAGCTAAAAACGCTTGATCAACGGCTGCAGGAAGAACGGCTGCTAA
>CAZROJ010000207.1:0-3154 GCA_964601665.1 uncultured Pirellulaceae bacterium | reverse complement strand
TTTGAAAATATGGCAAGGCTCCGGTAGTTTTTCAGAGTAACACAGGGTTTGGGTTAAGGCGTTTAGTCGCAGTGGCCCCAGCCCTTTTTCTTTTTATTTTTTCTTTTCGTTTGTCGTGTCGTTCGTGTTTTTCGTGGTTCTCCAATCCCTCGGTTGCATCGGTTCGATGAGTGTCGATTAGCGAAGATTAGCTTCCTTCTAAACCCAGAAATCGTTGGGCGTTGCCGTAGCAAATGTCTTCGACCATGCCGCCGACTAGATCAAAGTCGTTTGGCAGATCGCCGTTGACCATATCGCGGCCAAAAAGATTGCACAGCGTTCGCCGAAAGTACTCGTGTCGAATGAACGACATAAAGCTACGCGAATCGGTGAGCATGCCGACGAATCGAGAGATGAGACCGGTGCTGGAAAGCGTATTGATTTGCCACTCCATGCCTTCCTTCTGATCAAGGTACCACCAGCCCGAACCGAATTGCATTTTGCCCGCGACCGAGCCGTCTTGGAAATTACCGATCATCGTGCTGATCAAATAGTTATCGCTCGGGTTGAGATTGTAGACAATCGTCTTGGGCAATTTATTTTCTTGATCCAGTTGGTCTAAGAATTGCCCCAGCGATCTTCCTTGCGGCGTGTCGCCCATCGAATCACAGCCGATGTCTCTGCCGATTTCATTGAACAGCCGAGTATTATTGTTTCGCCAGACGCCGGTATGGAACTGGTTGGTCCACGATTTATCGGCATCCATTTTTGCCAGTTCCAGAAGCATGAACGTCGAAAATTGTTCATGCTGTTCGGGTGTCGCCGCTTGGCCAGTGAGCGCCGCATCAAAGATCTTTGCCGCTGTCGCCGAATCGCAGAAACTGGCCGGCACCGATTCGCAGCCATGATCCGAAAGCCGGCAGCCGAGCGAATGGAAGAAGTCGTGTCGCACTTTCAGGGCTGCCAAGAGATCGTCGAGCGTCTTGATCTGGACGTCGGAAACGATCGCCAGTTTCGCCAGCCAATCGTTGAATTCTTCGGGGCGATGAACAAAAAGTGCCCAGTCGGGCCGAAAGGCGGGGTAAACTTTTGTGGAAAAATCGTCACGAGCGACCGCTTGGTGATGTTCGAGTGAATCTGTTGGGTCGTCCGTTGTGCAGAGTGCCGTCACGTTGAACTTGGACAGGATTCCTCGCGTGGTTAGGTCGTCGCGGGTGGCGATTTGCCGGTTGCATTCGTCCCAAATTTTTTCGGCGTTGGATTCATCCAGCAGTTCATCGATGTCAAAGAAACGTTTGAGCTCGAGATGCGTCCAATGGTAAAGCGGGTTTCGCAGGGTACGAGGAACTGTTTGGGCGAAGGCGAGGAATTTCTCTTTGGGGTCGGCCGAGCCCGTGATGTATTTTTCATCGATCCCGTTGGCCCGCATCGCTCGCCATTTGTAATGGTCGTGGTTGACCCACATTTCGAACAGATTTTCAAAGCGGCGGTTTTCGGCGATATCTTTTGGTGAAAGGTGGTTGTGGTAATCGATGATAGGCTGTGCGGCGGCGTGGTCGTGGAAAAGGCGTTTGGCCGGTTCGCTGGTCAGCAGAAAGTCGTCGTGGATGAAGCTCATGCTTTGTTTCGATTGCTGGGGATAGGTGAAGATGGCGAGCCGATTTTACCGTTTTTTGAGAATTTCGGTACACGGAGGGATTTCGGTACACGGAGGGAAGTGCGGTACACGTACCGAAGTCGCCCGGGGGCGTAAATTAAAGCCGCAAATTAATTTCCGTCATTGGCCGGATTTTATTCTTTGGCGGACGCTTCCAGAATTGCGATGCCTCGCTGGAGTTCGGAGCGAACGTATTCGAACGTGATCTTTGGTTCGACTCCCTTCAGGCGTTCTAGCAAGACCTTGGCGCGTTCGTCTTCGCCATTCAGTTGATACGATCGCACTGTCGAAGCGGCCACCGAGTAGACGGGCACGGGAAAGTTGGCATACTTTTCAAGCGAATCAAATAGCTGGGCAACTTCATCGTCAACCCCAGCGGCTTTCTGCTTAACGCGAAACGCGAGGCTGGACAGGTCCCGTTCGTTTAGCAGCAGATCGATGGCCAATTGCTTGGCCATGGTTTGGTCAATTTTGCCGATGTACTCAAGATTGCGCAGGCAAATTTTTCGCACGTCATCTGCGTCCGTTGTCAGTCGGCTTAGCGAGCCCAGCCAAGCCGCAAAACTCGGCCTCGTAACGGGAGACTCGCAAACGCTGGTTCTTCGAGTTTCAATTTCCGTGTTGAGCTGGTCGACATCAATTTTGCCGGCAACGTATTTGTCCAGTGTTGTAATTAAGCAGGTCAAATTGGCTTTGGCGGCGAGCAGTGGGCTTTCGTGATTTGAATACTGGCGATCGATTTCTTGGATGGCCTGTTCAGTGCCGCGAAGATTTAAGGTTCCTTGTAGATTGGTGGAGAATAGAAACCCCACAGTTTCAATTTTGGCCGTCTGGCAATATTCGCGCTGGGCAGCGGGCAGTTTGCGGGACAGCAATGTTTCAATTTCCTTAAGCCGTTGCTTGAGTGTTACTGCGGCGATGGGTGGCGATTGGGTTCGCCATGAGCTGGTTGTCTGGATGACCGACTCGAGTAGCGTTTCGGTTGGTTTTTTTTCGGTTGGCAAAACTTCGATGGAGGCGGTCGTATCCGAGCTTTGGTCTGCGTCGTCGCTGGCCATTGAATTCCACAGAAAGAGCCCAATGCCCAGAACCAAAATTGCACTGATGATGCTGCGATGGTGGAAGACGATAAATCCCCAAACGATTTCTGGCCGGAGCGTTGGTTGGGTGTCTTCGTTGATTTCGTTGGCGTTGTTGATTTCGTTGGTGTTGTTGAGCGATTTGTCACCCTGAGAATTCATCTGTTGCTCCAAAAATTGGGTGAGATCGGCAATCTGTTTTGCCCATTGTTTTAATAAATCTTATTTTTTAGAAACATTGAAATTTTGCCACGTAATGCCACGTAAGCAAGCGTAGCGGCGAGTGCTTTGTCACACCTGAATGTTCGGGTTGTCAACTTGCGGGAAGTGTGGCGAGCCAGTGACTTTCGTCGTGGGCCAACCCGAATTTTTAGAAGTCACAAAGCACTCGTTTTCAAAAGGCTTCACGGCGAAAATAAACGTGGCGGGGAAAACGATT
>CAZROJ010000206.1:0-8588 GCA_964601665.1 uncultured Pirellulaceae bacterium | reverse complement strand
GAAACATTATCGGACGTTGTAGGTACCCAGAAAATGCCCGAATTTGGGGCCTGCAAACACTTGGGTCAGCTATCGTTTTCCACCGTCTGGGCTGTCCGGCGCAAGGGCCATTTGCGATGTTCGCGAATGGCTAAGATGACGCCAAGGTGACAATGGCAAGCAAACATTTCCCGTGATCGCTTTGAAGTAATTTTGCGATCGCCTTCAAACAATTTTGTCTTTGCTTCAAAACCATTTCGCAATCGCCTCAACGACTACGACAGGCTATGGCCGCCGTTGACGCACACGGTCTGTCCAGAAATAAACGAAGCGGTTGGCGAGCAAAAATTGGCCACCGCAGTGCCAACATCTTCCGGAGTTCCCCAGCGGCCCACCGGAATCTTTGCCAGATAGCCGTCCCGCTGATGTTGGCTCGCACCGATATGACGCTCGGTTGGAATCCAACCGGGTGAAACGGTATTCACGGTAATTCCAAAAGAAGCCAATTCGTTTGACATGCTATGAGTCCACGCTTTTTGCCCACCTTTGGCGGCCACGTACGCACTAAAGTTAGGCACGCCTAACTCAACAACTTCACTGCCAATATTCACGATTCGCCCCCAACGTTTTGCCTTCATGTCGGCAACCACGGCCTGAGTCAACAAAAACGGACTGACGATGAAAAAACGCAGCATCGCTTCATAGTCAACCAGCGAATACTCTTCGATCGGCAACTCCGGTTGATCCGGTGTGGCATTGGGAACAAGAATATCAACCGGGCCCCAGTCTTGCTTGATTTCAGCAATCAGTTTCGCAATCGCGGCCGCGTCGGTCACGTCCGCTTGGTAGAGCCCGCCCTGCCCTCCGGATTCGCGGAATTTTTCAAACGCGGCCTCAGCGCGAACGTGATTGTTTGCAAAATTCAACGCGACGCTGGCACCTCGTCGACTCAGCTCTTTGGCAATCGCCAAACCCAGCCCGGTCGTGCTACCAGTGACAAGCGCGACTTTGCCTTTCAGGTCAGTTTGACTCATGAGTTCACTATTCATTCGACTGGCAGCCAAAGGCGATCGGCAGTTGAATTTCTACCGCTGATGTCCGCAACGATTGCGAATCTGGGGCATATTGCCCGGTAGTTTCTCAATCGCCTTTCGCCTAAAGACTGATCTATAGATTTTCTTGGGAGACAGAATGCCGCAAAACCTCTTGGCCCTCGGCACTCAAATAAACGAACGTAAAAACAACTCCAGCTTTCAAAACACTCTGCGACTCTCCCGTCGCGTCTCCCACAATCAATGCCAAAATATCTTTTTTGATTTGATCGGGGTTGGTCAACTGTCGATCCGGCTTGAGTTTGTATTCAAAAATAACTTCTTCAGTTTCGCCTGCGCGGAAGACGCGGTAGTCACCAAAGATACCGTCCGGCGTAACGACCTGGGCTCGTTCTTGGTTACCGACCTGAACGACGCGTTCAATCACTTGATCTTTATTATTTAGCAAGCCACAGCCCGTGCTCGGCACCAAACAAAGGCCAAGCAACAGCGTCATGAACATTTTGGGAGATATCATTTTTTTCTTGCGGTAAAATTCATATTCGATGGCGGACTTGTTGCGCTACCGGAGCGATACATAAACCGAAGACTTTTTAGACGGAAGACTCTTCGAATACGCCAATTTTTCGAAATCGTTCGTAACGCCCGGGTAACAATTCGTCAGCCGGAACCTTGCCAAGCTCTTTCAAATTCCGTTTCAAAAACGACTTCATTTTCGCGGCCATGGAATGGTGGTCACGATGAGCCCCACCCATCGGTTCTTCAACGACCTCATCGACGATGCCGAACTTCAGCAAGTTTTCGGAAGTGAACTTCAAAGCCTGAGCTGCTTTTTCGGCGTGCTCGGCACCTTTCCACAAAATCCCCGCACAACCTTCCGGGCTGATGACCGAATAGTAAGCGTTCTTCAGCACGGCAACTCGATCGCCGACGCCAATCCCCAACGCGCCGCCGCTGCCACCTTCGCCGATCACAACGCAGATCACCGGAGTCTTCAGCCGAGACATCTCGTACATGTTTTCGGCGATCACCTGAGCTTGACCGCGTTCTTCGGCTCCGATCCCAGGATAGGCACCTGGCGTGTCGATAAAACAGATCACGGGCAAGTTGTACTTTTCGGCCATCTTCATTTTGGCCATCGCTTTACGGTAGCCTTCGGGATGAGCACATCCGAAATAGTTTTCGGTTCGATCTTTGAAAGTCCGGCCTTTTTGGTGCCCCATCACCATCACTTTGGTTCCGTCGATCGTGGCAAAGCCGACGCGGATCGCGCGATCGTCCCCAAACAATTTGTCGCCGTGCAGTTCAACAAATTCGTCAAAAACCAGATTCAAGTAGTCGGTCGTATGAGGCCTGTTTTTATGGCGAGCGACTTGCACCGTCTGCCATGGCGAAAGATTATCGTAAATCTTCCGAGTCGTCTCGGACAACTCTTGCCGCAGCGATCGTAAACGCTCGGCTCCTTCGGCGGATTCGTCGCCCTTCTTTTCTAGCTCGGCGATCTGAGATTCTAATTTTGCAATGGGTTCTTCAAAATCCAAAAAGTCATCCATCGTGGGTCCCTAAGATGATTTGGCAGTAATAAACAAACAATGATTTAAATGGCGGCTGGCAGTCGGCGTCTGAAATCTGACAGGCGGCGCAGATAACTTAACTTGCGGCGCTCAACATTTGGCAATGGTGCCACCCTGCCCTTACCTCTGAAAGCCTTCGGGGCGTTTGCCGGCTCGAAACATTTGGCAACGTTTGAAGACACGTAAAAATTCGTCGATCGACTGAAAGCGGTCTTCCGGTTTTTTGGCCAACATCCTTTTTACCAAGCCAGCAAAGTCTGCCGATGCGTCGCTGCAAGATTCTAGCCATGGAATAGACGCCGAAAGGTGGCGGCTGAGTAACTCGTCCGGTGTGTTTCCCGTGAAGGGAGTTTTCCCAGCCATCAATTCGAAAATCATGCACCCCAAACCATAAATATCGGTTCTTGCATCGGGGTTTTTGCGACGAATCTGTTCGGGGGCCATGTAGCTTCGAGTCCCTTTGGCGGTTTTAGATTTGCCACCGAAAATCGCGCCAAGACCACCCTTCTTTTTGATTTTTTCGCCGATCGAAAAGTCAATCAGTTTCACTCGTCCTTTATCGTCGGCCAAAAAGTTATCCGGCTTCACATCGCAATGCACCCAGCCCTTGCGATGCATTTCGCGAAGCCCCTTTGCACATCGTCGAATGATTGGCGTCAGCATCGGCTTCATCTGTTCAGGCTGCTCCCGCATGGAAAGCTTCAAGTTCCGAGCGTGAAATAATTCCATGGCAACCAACGGGATCCCGGCATCATCGTAGTAGTCAAAAATCTTAATCACGTTGCGATGTTCGAGTTCTTTGCCAATGGTGGCTTCATGTTTCAGCTGAGCGATCTCGTTTTTATCTTTGCGAAACGAGGATGTAAGAACCTTCAAGGCGACACGTTCTTTTTGCCCGGTTCGAACAGCTTCCCAAACTTGAGTCGCGGTGCCGGCGCGGACCAAGCGCAAAAGCTGAAATGGCCCGATAAAGTCTCTGCCGACTGACACGTGTTGATACCTCGTTGATTGAATTTCGACGGATCGCAGGATGGAGCCGATAGTTTAATTGAACCGCCTATCGGTCTAAAGGTGACTTTGTCGATTCTCGGCCTCAAAAGCGATCCCAAAAACTGGCCAAATAACCATCCAAAAGCCACCCAAATGCAGCTCGCGTGCGTGCATCTATTTTTTCGCCGATCGAAAACACCGCCTTCGGCCGCCTCACGCACCACGACACAGCCAACAAATCCCACTGGCAAAACACCTGCAAAGAACGGCCTCAGACAGCCCATTTGTCAAAAATGCCACGGGCAGGACAGATCGGTCAAGCACCCAACCAGCGCCTTTTAACTTGACGGCTACCGATCTATGATCTGGTTCCGGCGGGCTCGCATTTGAGTGCGCGACAATTGTTCTTTAAGCGACACCAACCATGCAGCAGCACTTGCCCCCCTGCCCTGCCCTGCCTGAAACACACCCTTTGGCCGGGCACGAACCGATTATTGATGAACTGCGAGAATGCGGACAACTTTTTCATGCTCGTGGCTGGTCGGTCGGCACCAGCAGTAATTACAGTGCCGTTCTAAACAGCGATCCAGTCGAGTTAATTGTCACCGCCAGCGGCAAGGACAAAGGCCGATTGCTCCGCCAAGACTTTGTTCACGTCGGCGGCGAAGGACAGCCCATCGAACCGGACCAACCGAAGTCCTCGGCTGAAACGATGTTGCATGTGGTACTGGCTGCGCAAGCGGAAATCGGATCGATCTTGCATACGCACTCGATCTGGGGCACGCTGCTGTCAGACCACTTCTTCGGCGAAGGTGGCTTTGAAATCGCAGGCTACGAAATGCTCAAAGGACTCGAAGGAATCGGTTCGCACGAAGAAAGTCACTGGATCCCAATTTTTGAGAACACGCAGGACATTCCTTCGCTGGCCGAAGAAGTCCGACAACGTTTGGGCGACCCGCTGGAACCGATGACGCACGGTTTTTTGATCCGCAAGCATGGCCTTTACACCTGGGGCAAAGATGTTTTTGCGGCTCGACGGCACATCGAAGTTTACGAATTTTTGTTCGAATGCGTGGCGCGGCAACTGGGCATCGCCACGACAAAATAAAAAGCGATCGCACGGCGTACGATCGCTTTTCAAAATTGATTCGCGTCACCTTCGGGCACGATTGAGTTTCTCGGAACTGGCGATTGATTAAACCGCCAGCCCAAAAAACGCAGCGAAAAGAAATCGAACGCTCCCCAGTTTTACTCGCCTTGCCCCAGCGAGAACGTCGGCTTGCCTGAGAATTCGCAAAGATTTTCGATCTTGATGAAGTCGAGCCCAGCCGAATGAATTCGCGCGAGCAAATCAAGAATGTCTTGGTGCTTTACGTCGATGTCGTCGCTGGTCTTTTTAAATCGGCAACGCCAGTGATCGGTGCAAAAGGTCTCCGGAAAACCCATCGGCCAAACTTTCACGCCGCGATTGGTAATCAAACGAATTTCCAATCGCTCGGTGCTGGCCGCTTGAAGCTTCTCGGCTAAATCATCAGGCAGAATGTCGTGGCAATGAATAAACACGTCGACGCCGGCCATCGTCTTGGGCTCGGGTGGTCGCCGAGTGATCGACGTTTTGATCCCGGAATCCGCACTGGCATCGTACACCGCTGGCGGAATTCGGTTCGGCTTCTGCCCCAGTCGCTCGATTACGGCTTTGGCAAAATCTTGCGTACCGACTTGATTCGTCGTGTGCTCTTTCGACGCGATTTCGCCAGTGTGAATACCGTCCTCTAACGTCTTCAACCACGCGTTGTGAATTTTTTCGGCAACCTCGGCCTGCCCGATATGAACCAGCATCATGATCGCTCCGTGGATCAACCCAGACGGATTCGCAATTCCCTTGCCCGTGATATCAGGAGCAGAACCGTGAATTGCTTCGAACATGGCAAAGTTTTCGCCGATGTTGGCTGAACCAGCCATGCCAACCGACCCGGTCATCTCCGCTGTAATATCCGAAACGATATCGCCGTAAAGATTTGGCGTGACAATAACGTCGTAATTGTCCGGAGCCGTCGCCAGGCGAGCCGTACCGATATCGACAATCCAGTGCTCGTTTTCAATTTGAGGATACTCGGCAGCCACTTCGTCGAAGACTTTATGAAACAGACCGTCGGTCAGCTTCATGATGTTGTCTTTGGTCAGACAAGTGATCTTTTTGCGATTGTTGGCGACTGCGTATTCAAATGCATATCGACAAATTCGCTCGCAACCGGGCCGAGTAATCAGCTTCAAACACTGGGCCACCTCGTCCGTCTGCTGGTGCTCGATACCGGCATAGGTGTCTTCCTCGTTTTCACGAATGACGACCACGTCCATTTCGGGAAAATGAGTTTCCACAAACGGCGAGTACGACACGCACGGGCGAACGTTCGCAAACAAACCCAAGGTCTTGCGGATCGTGACGTTCAGGCTTTTGTAGCCACCGCCCTGAGGCGTCGTGATGGGGCTCTTGAGAAATATTCGTGTCCGACGCAACGAGTCCCAAGATTCATCGCTGATGCCTGAAGTGTTTCCCGAAAGATAAACCTTCTCGCCGATTTCAATTTCTTCAATGTCTAACTTGGCGTCAGCAGCGGCTAAGATGTCGAGCGTAGCCTGCATGATTTCAGGCCCAATTCCATCTCCGCGAGCAACCGTGATTGGTGTTGGATTCATCGTTTTCTCTTTTTTGTGTTTTTGCTAGGAGCTTACCCCACAACCTTCTCATGCGACCGAATTTCCGTTGGGTCGCCAGGCATGGGAATAAGCACTCAGTGAGAATAAATTTGCAATGTCAAAACGTTGCAATAATCAATAATTTAACGGTGGACTACTTCATCGCCCAAGGTCGTCGTGGCAACAAAAAAGGCCGGAGCATCGCTAACTGCAATGCTCCGGCCTTGAACACAAGCACTTGGTCTTGTGGAACTTTACCGTTGGTTGGAAACGTTGCCGAGGTAGCACTTCGTCCGCCACGACTTCCCCAGTATCGTCTAAGTCTTGCATTTGAGCCAGTCAAATATTCGCTTTCTAGCCCTCGGAATACGATTCTATTGTTTTAACCATCAAAACTGAGGGAGAAACCCGCTGGTCATTTGTCTTATCAATAGGATGTTTCAAAATATTGATATTCCAGACAGTCAGGTCGACGAACAATCTTGGCACCGGTGACAAATCGCCCCTCAATTTTTTTGTCGAAATCGAATAGACTACTGCCCTGTTGAAATAGTTCATTTTGCCCCGAGACAAGCCATGGCACTGGTGCACGTACCATCTGAAAATCGCGACATTAAAGACACCGACAAAATGCGAGAATTTCTCGCCCAATATGGCATCAATTTCGAACAATGGGATGTTGCCGGTCGCTTGCCTGAAACAGCAACCGACGAAGAAATCCTTGCCGAATACTCGCCAGAAATTGAGCGATTAAAAGAGGCGCATGGATTCGTGACGGCGGACGTCATCAACGTCGACCCGGGCACTCCCGGATTGGACGACATGTTGGCCAAGTTCGACAAAGAGCACCTTCACACCGAAGATGAAGTCCGCTTCACGGTCGAAGGCTCCGGCGTTTTTCACATCAATCCTAAGTCGGACCCAGTTTTTAGTGTTACCGTCGAAGCGGGTGATCTAATCAGCGTCCCCAACGGCACTCATCATTGGTTCAACCTGTGCACCACCAAACGCATTCGTTGCATTCGATTGTTCGAAGACAAAACCGGATGGACGCCTCACTACATGGATCAACCCGTTCACGACAATTACTCCCCGCTGTGCATGGGGCCAAACTACATCCCTTCGTCGTCGGAAGATGTCGACGGCAGCGTTCGGCTGTAAATTTGATCATTGCAAAGCGCGAGCATTTTGAGCACGGAAATTTCCGTGCTTTTTTCATAGAGAGAATCTAACGATGCCAAGTTTTTCAGCCCGAGGCGTACTCCTGGACATTGAAGGCACAACGTCTTCAATAAGTTTCGTTTACGACGTGATGTTTCCCTACGTTCGCGACAACATTGACGAATACTTGCCTCAAAACTGGGACTCCCCTGCCCTGCAAAAATGCTTGCCAACACTCGCCAAGGACGTTGGCGAACAAGACGTCGCGGTCTGGCTTTCAGGTTCAGCACCAGACAACCAACGTTCGGTTTCGCAAGCAGCCATCGGATTAATGGACGCCGACGTGAAAGCGACCGGCCTAAAAGAACTGCAGGGCTTGATTTGGAAATCAGGGTTCCATAGCGGCCAAATGGTCGCGCATCTCTTTGACGATGTTGCTGATTGCATTCGAGCTTGGAAGGCGAATCAGCTAGATTTAAGAATTTATTCATCCGGAAGCATCGCCGCCCAAAAGTTGTTTTTCGGACACACGGTCGCCGGTGATTTACTGGACCAGTTTTCGGGGCACTACGACACGACGACCGGCAGCAAACGCGAAAAAGACAGCTACACCAAGATCGCAAACGAGTACGGTTTTCCGGCCAACGAGATTGTTTTCGTCAGCGATGTCGTGGAAGAACTTCAGTCTGCCGCAGCAGCCGGAATGCAAACGGTGTTGAGCATTCGCGACGGCAACAACCCCGTGCCAGCCAACCACGGATTTCCAGCCATTTCGGACTTCAACGAACTGAACATCACGCTGGCTTAGTGCTTATCCCACAACCAGTCAGCCGACGGCGTTAGGCGAAAGGCGATTGAGAAACTACTGGGCAATATGCCCAAGATTCGCAATCGTTGCAAACATCAGCGGTGGAAATTTAACTGCCGATCGCCTTAGCCGCGGTTATCCCACTAAAACCGCGGCTATCGCCAAACGGCTCAAAGCGCCAACGCGAATTTTCAATTGGAACAAAGCCCTCGCGTGTTGAACCTGACAGTTTAAATCAAGCAGAATGCCGGCGCGTCAAATTTGATTTCGTAAATCTCACATTTCACATTTCACATTTCACATTTCACATTTCACATTTCACATTTC
>CAZROJ010000205.1:0-8615 GCA_964601665.1 uncultured Pirellulaceae bacterium | reverse complement strand
GAAATTGTATTCGTGGTTTCCGAGCCATGACGCACTCCAAGTTGGTTGTTCTGTCTCGCCCAGTATAATCGGAAAAAAACTAAAAAGTAAGGCTGACCCTAGCGAAGCATTCTGACCCCAGCGAAGCATTGCACGTCACTTTTTGAGCGCACCAAATCGGCCGCCCCAGCCGAGCTTTTTTCGGAGGGTGCTGTAATAGTCGTTGCCGGCGACTTGGACTAACTGAAAAACAGATTCGGCTCGCGTGATGACGACGCGATGGTTTTGTGTCAAATTGGAAAGCAATTGCCCGTCGAGTACCACGCAGGTGGATTCGTTTGGCTTGGAGGCGATGATTTCGTAGGTGCGATCGGCGGTGTCGACGACCGGGCGAACGGTGAGCGTGTGCGGTGAGATGGGCGAGATCACAAAAGCCTGCAGGTCTTTACGCAAGATGGGTCCACCGGCGGAGAGGTTGTGGGCGGTCGAGCCAATCGGGGTGCTGACGATCAGGCCGTCGCACAGGTACGAGGTGGCTTCGACGCCGTCGATTAGGAGATCGATTTGTTGAATCGTAAACGGAGGGCCGCCCAAGATAGCGACTTCGTTCAGGCCAAGGCAGTCGTTGATTTTTTTGTCGCCGTCGAAAACCTGAACTCGCATCATCAAGTGGTGGGTCAAGCAAAACTGGTCTGCGGTATAACTGGCCAGTGCCGCGTCCAAGTCCGCTGGCGTTACGTCGGCGAGAAAGCCGAGCTTGCCGAGGTTCACGCCAAGTACTGGGATCTGGTGGTCGCCCATTTGGCGGGCCGCGCGAAGTACCGAACCGTCGCCGCCGAGTACGATCGCGACGTCGGCGTTTTTCGTTTTGGAATCGATTTCGGTTTCGTAAGCAAAGTCCTCGGCGACAACTTCGCAATGCGATTCGATAATGGGCCGGAGCTCTTTCAGTTTTGTCAAAATGTTCGGACGCCGGTCGCCTGAGCCGAGCAGGATGGCGCGAGGTCGATTCGAGGTGTGGTTGTTGTTGGCCAAAACGTTTCCGGAGCCTGTTGATAGAAAGGAAGAAAGTCAGTTTTTGTAAGTGCCTTTTTCGCGTCTGCTGAACGCCGGTTTCAAATTGTAACGTAAAGAACGAGGCGCGGGGTAAGGTAACTAATCGGCGTCGTGCCTATAGGCTTCGCTGGGGCGAATCAGTTTTTGAAAATGAGCTTGCCGCAAAATTTGAAATGTGACATGTCAGCCAGAGATTTTGCGGCGCCGTTGTTGGGGAGTCAAATCGGCTTTGCGGCACGCCGGAGATGTTGTTCTAAGGCTTTCCCCCGCGCCAGCTTGGCTTGCGGGGAGCCGTGTCTATTCTTTGAAGACTGTCGACGATGTTAATGCTACCCCCGTCTGGCCCGTCCAACTGGAAGGGTGGGTTTCGTGTACGCGACGCTTGGGAGAATTTGACCTGACGGAGGTGCACGTTTTACTCGCCGGTCAACCGGGGTGTTGTTGGTGCTTGAAAAGAACAGACGTGTGCTCCAGTCGGGCAATCCAGCAGAAGGCGCTGGGGGTTGATGAGTTTATTGCGGGCTGATGTGGGTTGGTCGATATCGTAAAAGTGAGGACCGGAGGATGTGTGATTGTGGTTCTTTGTGGGGCCCGGCCGCTTACGCGATCACGGCTCATTTTTGGGTGTGGCCGCTTACGCGATCTTTGTTGGCCCGGGGCTTACGCGATCACGGCTCATTTTGGGAGGGCCGGTCGCTGTGCGGTCGTGGTTAGGCTCCGATGGGAGTTTTGGTGGCGACGCCTCGGCAGACTTCGGCGATGCCGGCCGCGTCTAGCTTGAGTTCGGCTAAGACTTGGGGGCGGGACTGGTGTTCGACAAAGATGTCCGGAATGCCAATGCGAGTCACCTTCCGCGTGTCCAATTTCATTTCCTGAGCCGCTTCCAGCAAGGCACTGCCGAAACCGCCGATCAACATCGCTTCTTCTACGGTGACGACAAAACCGGTTTCGTCGATCGCCTTGCGGATCATCTGAGTGTCGATCGGCTTGACAAAACGAGCGTTGATGACTCGGCAGTTGATGCCTTCTTCAGCCAATTTTTCGGCTGCGTCAACCGCGGCTTCCAGAGTCGTCCCGCAAGCGATAATCGTGCCGTCGTCGCCGGAGCGGAGTTGTTCCGATTTGCCAAGTTCGATCGGCTGCAATTCACGAGCAATCTCGGCGGCGTTCGTTTTTGGATACCGCATGCTGCAGGCGGTGTCGTGCGACAAACTGAAGTCCAGCATCGCGCCGATGTCGTTTGCATCGCCAGGTGCCATCACGACCATGTTGGGGAAGAGTCGCATGTAGCCGAAGTCGAACGTGCCGTGATGAGTGGGGCCGTCGTCGGCGGTCAGGCCGCCGCGGTCGAGCATGAACGTGACGGGAAGTTTTTGCAGGCAGACTTCTTGGAAAATCTGATCGAAGCTTCGTTGGAGGAATGTGCTGTAGATGTCGACGATTGGCCGCAGACCAACTTTGGCTTGACCGGCAGCAAATGCAACCGCGTGTGATTCGCAGATGCCAACATCGAAAAAGCGGTCGGGGTGCTTTTCGCGAACGGGTTCCAGTTTGTTACCTTGGCACATCGCAGCCGTGATCACGGTCACGCGATCGTTGTGATCCATCTGGTCGGCGATGGCGTCGCGAGCGTGATTGGTGTAGGCCTTGGCAGCCGATTTGGGTTTGTGAATGGCTTTTTCCCCATCGGTTTCGAAGGGGGCGGGCGTGTGAAAGTAAACGGGATCTTCGGCGGCTGGTTTGAAGCCGTGGCCCTTGTTGGTGATCACGTGCAACAACACCGGGCCATCGATCTTGCGAACCATCTTCAGGTACTTTTTGACCACGCCGATGTCATGACCATCGATCGGGCCGAAATATTTAAAGCCAAGATCCTCGAACATCATCCCGCCGTGCAAACCGGCTTTGACGCCTTCTTTGATTTGGTAGAGCAGTCGTTCGGTGGGGTCGCCCAAGACAGGAACTTTGCCCAGCATTTGCACCAGTTCGTTTTTGACGCCCGCGTAAAACTTGCCCGATCGCAGTCGATCGAGGTAGCTTGAAATTCCACCGACCGGGGGACAGATCGACATTTCGTTGTCGTTCAAAATCACCAGCATTTTGGTTTTGAGAAAAGCCGCGTTGTTGATGGCTTCCATCACGATGCCCGACGGAAAAGCGCCATCGCCGATCACGGCAACGCTGTAGTTGTCGCGGCCCATGATTTGGTCGCCGCTGCGCAGGCCTACCGCAGTCGAAACGCTGCACCCGGCGTGGCCAGTCATGAACAAGTCGTAATCGCTTTCGGCCGGGTTGGGGTAACCCATCAAACCGCCTTTGGTGCGGATGGTTTGGAATTCGTCGTAGCGGCCGGTGATTAGTTTTTGTGGGTAAATCTGGTGGCCGGTATCCCAGATCAACCGGTCGTTCAAAAAATCGTAGCTGCTGTGCAGAGCCAGCGTGAGTTCGACGACGCCCAAGTTTGACGCAAAGTGGGCGGCTCGGGTGCTGAGCAAACCGCAGAGCGTTTCGCGGATTTCATCGGCGATTTGATTTAGCTGGTCAAGTTTCATGTCATGCAACTGCATGGGCGACTTGATCGTGGGTAGTAGTTTAGGTTGCATGATGAAAACCTGAAAAATTCAAAAGTGTTTTGTGCTTTTTTGTCGGCCGCTGTTAGTGCGTCCGGTTGATCACGAAGTTCGCGAGGGATCGAAGTGGCAGAGCAATTTCGCCAAAGCCCTCGATCGCCGCGACTGCTTTGTCAGCCATTTCTTGGGCACGCTGTCGGCTGGCTTGTTCGCCGATCACGGCGGGGTAAGTCTGTTTCCCGGCTGCGGCGTCTTTCCCCGTACGTTTGCCCATTTTGTCTGGATTTCCTCGTAAATCTAGTAAATCATCGACGATTTGAAAGGCAAGGCCGAGGTGTTTGCCGTATTGGACCAATGAGTCCAATTGTTCGACCGTGGCACCCGCGGTGATGCCGCCAATTTTCAACGAGACCGCCAGCAACGCGCCTGTTTTTCGCCGGTGGATTTTTTCGAGTGCCGCCAGATTGGGCTCGGCGAATTGCAGCCGCAGGTCGTCGGCTTGTCCGCCAACCAGTTGACTTGGGCCGGCTGCGATGGCCAGTTCATGGACGCATTGGGCAGCGGCTTCGACGGGCCGAGTGTTCGCGATGATGGTTTCGAAGGCCAAGGGAATCAACGCGTCACCGGCTAAAATTGCGGTGGCTTCGTCAAATTTTACGTGGCAAGTCGGTCGGCCGCGACGAAGTTCGTCGTCGTCCATCGCTGGCAGGTCGTCGTGGATCAAAGAGTAGTTATGAATCATCTCGACCGCGCAGGCCGAGGGCATCGCGTTGGCAACTTGGCCGCCGCAGATTTGATTGGCGGCAATGACCAACAGCGGTCGCAAGCGTTTGCCGGGTGCCAAAACGCAGTAACGAATCGCTTCTTTCAGGTGGCCGGGGCAGTCGGCGTCCAGCTGCGTGTATTGATCCAAGCTTTGGTTGATGCTTTTTCGAAACGCTTCGACGTCCGGCGTAAATAAAGTTGCTTCGGAGGTGGCCACGGCGTCAGCTCGGGGGTGCGAAAAATTCGATGATTCCATTCGCCCATATGATAATCCGGCCATTACAGGACCGAAATCCGGGAATGCCCGATAACTGCGGTTTGCGGTTACTTTCTGCCACAATGTTTTTGTCGATCTGCCGATTAAGCCGATCTCGTGGTGGGATTGCGAGAAGTCTAAGGTCGATTGCATTGGCTTGAGGCGGTGGAAGTTAGTCGAGGCTGCCGATTGGCGGAGGTTTTTTACCTTTGAATCGATTGTTCAGTAGTTCGGGCGGTGGCGGCATGATTTGCAACGGTTTCGGTTGTCTCGGAGCGATCTTGTTCGATTTAACAAAAAAAGCTTATTAAAAAAAGGAAAATGGCCGCTGCGGCCGAACGCGAGGCGCGTATTTACAGTCCGCTTTAATTCTCGATAATGTCCGGCTTGCTCAAAAAAACGGCTGAATTGAAATTTTGAACCTTTCCGGTTGCTGGCGGCCAATTTGCAGGCCGTTGGCCGTCGAAGCGGGAAACGTTTTGATTCGATCGCCCCAACCCTATCTGCTTAAACCAATATGTCCGACTCGGCCCAAAAACGGTTTCAACCCGTCGAAAACAATGTCAGCCTTCCTAACTTGGAGGAAAACATTTTAGAGTTTTGGCGCGAGAACAAGATCTACGATCGATCGCTCCAGCAACGCGAAGGTGCGCCGAAGTACGTGTTTTTTGAAGGCCCGCCGACCGCCAACGGTAAACCGCACCCGGGGCATTGTTTGACTCGAGCGATCAAAGACGTTTTCCCGCGTTATAAAACCATGCGAGGGCATTACTGCCAGCGAAAAGCCGGCTGGGACACGCACGGGCTGCCAGTCGAAGTCGAGGTTTGCAAAGAGCTGGGTATTCACAGCAAGGAAGATATCGAGGCTTACGGTGTTGAGCCGTTCATTCAGAAATGCCAGCAAAGCGTGTTCAAGTACATGCGGCATTGGGAGCAGTTGACCGAGCGGTTGGGGTTTTGGGTCAAGCTGGATGACGCTTACGTGACTTATCACCAAAGCTACGTCGAATCGGTTTGGTGGTCGCTGAAAACTTTGTTCGATAACGACTTACTTTACCAAGGTCACAAAATAATCTGGTGGTGGGCTCAGGGCGGCACGGCGTTGTCTTCGGGCGAAGTCGGCGAAGGCTATCGCACGGTCATGGATCCGTCGGTTTACGTTTTGTTCCCTTTGGTCGATCGGCCAAACACGAGTCTGTTGGTCTGGACGACGACGCCGTGGACCTTGCCCAGCAATCAGTTTGCGGCGGTGAATCGCGACATCGAATATGCAACGGTTTATGATGCGGAGCTGGATCAAAATGTTGTGATGGCCGCGGATTTGGTTGACAAGATCGGCGAAAAAGTCAAACGCGAATTGGAAGTTAAGTCAACCGAGAAAGGCGACGCGTTGGTCGGTCAGCGCTACTTGCCGCCGTTTGATTTTTTCCACAAAACCATGGGCGACCAAACGGGAACGCTGAAAGACGGTTCGACGGAACAACTGGCTTGGCGGATCACGGCGGCCGATTTCGTGACCACCGACAGCGGAACGGGAGCAGTTCATGAAGCGCCGGCCTTTGGCGAGGTCGACTATGAATTGCTGGTCGCCGAGAAGGCTCGGTATCAAACCGGCGAGGGACCTGAGATGGTCTGCCCGGTTGGCCCCAATGGGAAATTTACCAGTGAGGTTCCGGATTTCGAAGGGCTGTGGGTTAAAGATGCCGACAAACCGATCACGCGAGCATTGCGTGATAACGGAAAGCTGTACCTGCAGGAGCAGTACCAGCACGAGTATCCGTTTTGTTGGCGAGCGGAGCAGGACCCGCTGATCCAGTACCCGCGTGAGAGCTGGTTTATTCGGACGAAAAAATCCAAAGACAAGATGTTGGCCAACAATCAAGAAATCAATTGGTTGCCAGGCCACATTCAAAATGGTCGCTTCGGTAACTTTTTGGAGTCCAACGTCGATTGGGCGTTGTCACGTGAACGCTACTGGGGTACGCCGTTGCCGATCTGGGTTTGCGAAAAAACAGGCAAGTCCGAAGCCGTTGGGAAGTACGAAGAATTGATCGCCAAGCCGGGTGCGACGGGCATGGAGGTTTGGGAAAAGGCTAAAACGGAAAATCCTGATCTCGCCGAAGACCTGAAAATTCATAAACCCTATATCGATCATGTCACCTACGATTCGCCGTTTGCTGAAGGGGCTCGGATGCAACGCGTGCCCGAGGTGATCGATTGTTGGTACGACAGCGGCGCGATGCCTTTTGCTCAGTGGGGCTATCCTCATCAGGGCGTCGACCAGTTTAAAGATCAATTCCCAGCGGACTTTATCAGCGAAGCCATCGATCAGACGCGTGGTTGGTTTTATTCGCAGTTGGCGATCAGCACTCTGCTGTTCGGCGAAGACGGTGTGGCTGACGAGAAATTCGATTTCCCGCACCCATTCAAAAACTGCATTGTGCTCGGCTTGATGCTGTCCGAGTGGTGGAAGGGGCAAGGCGAAACGGGCGGCATGTATTTGACGCCTGCCGAAGCCAAAGCAGCGGATGAAAAGACGGAGCATTTCGTTGGCAAGATGTCCAAGAGTAAACGGAATTACCGCGAGCCGCAGGGGATCTTTGACAAGTACGGGGCGGATGCGTTGCGTTGGTATTTCTTTGCCAACCAGCCGCCATGGACTTCGATTCGTTACAGCGAGCGGCAGATCAAAGAGTCGATGCCGGAGTTCTTGCTGCGGCTGTGGAATGTTTACAGCTTCTTTGTGCTGTACGCGAATATCGATGATTTCTCGCCCGAGCTGACTGCTGGCGATAATTTCAATCCTGAAGAATTATCGTCCGGGACAGGCTATCGCCCGGTGGCCCAGCGGGGGGAACTTGATCGTTGGGTGTTGAGCGAATTGCATCGCACGGTCGATGCGGTGGTCACGTCGATGGATGCTTACGACAACTACGCCGCGTGTTCGCAGATCACTTCGTTTGTGGAAGGGCTGAGCAACTGGTTTGTGCGGCGAAGTCGCGATCGTTTCTGGGCCAAAGATAAATCGGCACCGGAGAAGTTGGATGCTTACTGGACGTTGTTTGAGTGTTTGACAACGACGGCCAAAATGATCGCACCGTTCGTGCCGTTCATGGCTGAAACGTTGTGGCAAAATTTGACTCAGGCCGCTGGCGGTGGACGCGATAGCGTGCATTTGTGCGACTACCCCGTCGCTGATGGGAATGTGATCGATCAAGACTTGTCGCGTCAAATGGGTGTCCTGCGCGAGATTGCTTCGTTGGGACTTTCGGCTCGAATGGGAGCAAAATTAAAAGTTCGTCAGCCGCTGTCGGGGGTTACGGTGGTGTTGAACGAAGACCGCGACCAACAGTGGTTGGAGACGCATGACGAGCTGTTGAAAACCGAATTGAATGTTCAAGACGTGACCTATACGACGGACGCCGGCGAGTACGTGACGTACGTGACGGTGCCTAACTTTAAGCGACTTGGTCCTCGCGTTGGCAAGCTGATGCCGAAACTCAAGCAAGCGTTTGCTGACGCCGATGGAGCTGCCATGCTGGCGGATTTGACGGCCAACGGAAAAACGGAATTGTCGGTCGAAGGCGAAGTGATCGAGCTCGACTCGGAAGATATCGAAGTTCGATTGAAGGCCAATGAAGGCTGGGCGGCGGCGCAGGGGAGTCAAGCGGTTGTGGTGTTGTCGACTGAATTGACGCCCGAATTGATCCGTTCGGGATTCGCTCGCGAGGTCAATCGTTACGTTCAAGATCGGCGTAAGGAGTTAGATCTGGAGCGGACGGATCGTATCAGGCTTTGGGTCGCGAGCGATTCAGATGAACTGAAGCAGGCGATCGAAGAAAATATCGATTATCTTCAGGGCGAAACTTTGGCGACGGAAGTGTTGCTGAGCCCTTGCGATCAAGCGGATGTTGAGGCTTGTGAAGTTACGGTCGGCGAACACGCGGTCAAGATTTGGATTTGCGTGGCTGATTGAGAGTTGATGGCTG
>CAZROJ010000204.1:0-8647 GCA_964601665.1 uncultured Pirellulaceae bacterium | reverse complement strand
CAGAATCTCGAATCTCGAATCTCGAATCTCGAATCTCGAATCTCACATTTCACATCTCATATCTCATATCTCATATCTGAAATCCTACGTCGGCATCTGTCACAACCCCGGCCTCGTGTTTTGCCCCATGGCTGTTCCGAGGCTGCAAAATATTCGGTCACCAAGTATTCGGTCATCAATCGATCCCAGAGCGTCAACGTCGCCCCTTACTCGTAAGGCTGCTTAGTAAACCCCCAACTAGCCGCCAGAGCGTCGGCCGCTTCTTCTCGATCATCGATCTCGCCCCAGCCGCCGTTATTCAACATCGCGTGAGCCAATTCATGGGCAACGATATAGCGAACGAACGGCTGACTGCAGCGGTCAAGACGAGGCTTTAAAACGACACATTGACTAATTCCCTCAGGCCCCGGAGCAGCCACACGAACCGTGCGACCATTGCCAGGTTCGTACTTATCCAGGGCAATTCGAAGTCGCGATTGATTGAACACCTCCTCTGCCTCGTGGGGCAATGAATCGATGACATGTTCAATACAAGCTAATAAATTTGGGTAAGGCGCGAAGCAGTTTACGTTCCGCCAACTCTCATTGGGTTCTCGATTCTCAAGCATCGTGAAGCACCGTGGCAGAACCGCGTATCGTCTGTTCATCCAGACAATCAATCGCTCGGGCAAACTCGTCACCAACCGGCGCCACGACCGTCATCCGATCGCCAGTCACTGGGTGATTAAACTGCAATGTTCTCGCCACCAAAAGCAATCTCGAACAATTCAAATGGTCGCGAAACAAGCGATTGTGTCGCCTATCTCCGTAGGTCGTATCGCCAACGATCGGATGAGCCATATGATTGAAGTGCCGTCGAATTTGGTGCTTACGTCCCGACTTAGGTTGAACCCTGACAAGCGAATAGCGGCTCGACTCATACTTACCCGCAGAAATTGGAATTTCCCAAGCCTGCAATTGCTCGTATTGAGTCACCGCCGATTGGGCCGGTTTATTTTTGGCCACTTGCTTGTCAACGACCGCGTCTGGCTTTTCAAGCAACGGTTCGTCCCACCGCCCAGCACCGGCGTGACCGCGAACGATCGCAAAGTATATTTTGGTAACCGTCCTGCGTTCAAATTGCCCGGCAAGGCCGGCCGCGATTTCCGAGCCGGTCGCAAACAAAAGCACGCCCGAAGTCGGACGGTCTAACCGATGGACTAAAAATACGGGGAACCCAACTTGGTCGCGCAAGCGTTGCACCGCAAATTCGTCGGCTCGAATATCGATACGACTGCGATGAACCAACAGCCCAGCCGGCTTATTGATCGCGATCAAATGGTCGTCTTGGAACAGAATTTCAAGCTCGCGGGACAATTCATCACTCATCGCTTCCAATTCCACCGAAACCCTCGATCATCGTTTGTGAAACTGCGCCCGGAAAACATCGTGCTCGCCTTTTCGCATGCGGCGTTCAAAATGAGTCCGGTAGTCCATGTCGTGCTCCGATGGAGGCTCGGGAACGTGAACGGGTTCGGAAAGGCCCGAATGCTCGGCCAGCAACCCCACCGTTTCGTCGAAATACTGCTCAACATCGGTCCAAAAATGAAAGATGCCGCCGGGTACCAAAACGCGTTGAATGTCTTTCACGAACCCAGGCTGAATGACTCGACGCGGTCGATGACGTTCTTTCCACCAAGGATCCGGAAAATAAACGTGAACGGCCACAGCACATTGGTCGGGCAAAAATTCCCGAAACATTTTAAGCCCGTCGCCTGAGATCATCCGAGCATTCTTTCGCTCGTTTTTCGCGAGTCGGTAAGCAGCGAAGCGACAATACTTTTTGGCGACCTCATTCCCCAAGAAGTTTCTCTCGGGCACCTTGCCGGATTCGTTCAGCATGAACAAACCTTTACCACTACCGACCTCGATCTCTAGATCCGCCGTTTGCTCAAATAAAGTCTGCGGGCAAAACGGTGCTTGAAGATCGTCCACGAAAGACAGGTGTTGATTGAAATCAACAGTCGGATCGAGTTTTGGGAGAGTACGGCGGCCCATGTTTCTGCAGATTTATTGGAAACCAAAGTGTGCTTAAAATACAAAGAGCTCGGGCGATTTGCCCAAGCTCTTGCGGTGGTTTATTTCTGAGGCAAGCCCACAAACGCGACTGAATCAAATCAAATCAGTCACTAAGGCGATCAACTTAAGAGCCCCCAGCAACCAAAAATCAGCTTGATTGACGGACAAGAATTAACCCAAGGTTTAATTAACCCAAAATTTGATTAACTCAGAGTTGGATTAACCCAAAATTGGATTAACCCAAAATTGGGAAAGTTCTCGGCTGCCCTTTGCCTCATCGACCTATGGAGTTTTGATCTTTTTGTTTTTGATCTTCCGGCCGCGGTTGTTAGCAGGACGCTTGCCGTGGTTGGCTTTTTTAACTTTATGACTTGGCTTGGCCATAACAGGCTCCTCGATATTGAGTGTTTTTCTGAAATATTTGATCTGAAAGGTTAGCAATCCTATCGTCCGTCGGGAAGGTCTAACTTTTCGAAATGCTGAAAAAACCAAGGGTTTACGCAATTTCTGCCAGCTAATCTGGGACAAGAGGTCCACTTTCTTCCATTTCGACCAACTCAGTTTTGTGCCAGAAACAGCCTGAACGCGTAACCATCAGTCGCCGGCGTTCGATCGTTCACCTTCGCCCACCCGCATTCGTTCGGCCCTTCGCTTTCGAACCAACCAGATTCCGGCACAGATTCCACTTCCGCCCAGCAAGCCAACCGCGTGCGCGGCGCGATGCGACCAACGGTCCGACAAGAAACCGCTATGCTTCGAGGGCTCCATCGCCGCTGACATGGGCGGCCCTAGCCTGATGACCTCGAATTCAGCCAACGCGAATGCCAACGTGCCCGCGATCAACGAAGCGATGGCAATTGCCAAAACCAAGTAGCCGACTGGCTTGATCATTTGGCCAAATGAAACTCGCGGCCAAGAACCAACCTGAGCCAGTACGGCTGATGCGACTCCAAAGACGACACCAACCCACCAAGTCGAATACACGCCCCACGCCAATCCAACAATCGTCGGAGAATCACTATCAACAAGCGTCGGTTCGTGGGCGACTGTGAAGTACTCGATGCAAATTCGAGCCGTAACTTGGTCATGCACAATCCCGTACCCAATAACCGACAGAGCAACGAACAGAAAAATTTTCAAAGATTGGAGTAACATCGTTCGCCTTCAGCCTCTTCCACCGAGAAGTTAATTCCAACGCTCTTTGCAATCGCCCACTGATGGACATTTTAATCGATTAAGCGTCACAGATGACCTCTTCCGCTGCATTGAATAAGAACCTAGGCCGCAACCTTTTTGAGCGACCCGTTTTCTAACTGGTCGCAAGGCTTGGGGATGAGCACGAAGAGCTTATCCCAAAACTCAAAACTCAAAACTGCCCGCGGTTAAGGCCGTCGGCTCACTAGCTGCGAGATAAGCTCTAAGTTCAAAACCATCGACAATCTGATAAACTGTGCCCTTCCAATGAATTTAAAAACTTTCGCTTTGAAATTATATTCCAAGCAGAACGGGAACGAGCCATGAACGCACAACCAACAAACCAAGCCCGCATCGCCAACAAGACGTTCCCGCGATTTTTATTTTCCACCGTTTCGATCGCGATGACGGTCGTCATTTTATCGTCTGGCTGTGGCGAACCGGTTGCCAAAAAAGAAGAAAACAAGCCCGAGCCGATCTTCAACAGGAAAAACCAAGAAATTGCCGAAGCGGAACCCAATGCACAAGAAGCGGACTTGTCAGCAAAAGGCCCGAGCGTGGCGCTTGGATCCTACGGATTTGCCATCTCGCAAATTTCCAAAATGAAAATCAAACACGCACTGGAAATGTATCGAGCCGTCGAAGGCGATTACCCCAAAGACTTTGACACGTTCATGAGCGAAATCATCAAGAAAAACGGCATTGAACTGCCCGTCCTTCCCGGCGGTCGCCAGTACCAGTATGACGTGGACAAACACGAATTGATTGTTGTCGAAAAAGCAGATGCGAAAGACTTGACCGAATGAAACACTCCCGAAACCTCGAATTTGGAGCCCGCATCGAATCCGACTGCCCGAGCGATTGCCCAACCGATTGCCCAAAAACTCAATTTCGAGTTTGGGCTCCGAAAGCCAAACGAGTCAAACTGCAACTCGTCCGGCGAAGCGACGGTGGACACGAAACGGTGCTCGACTGGCATCGCATGCAACACGATGGCGACGGGGCATTTTGCGTGACCGCCACTGCTCCGGCTGGCACGCTCTACCGCTTCAAAATTGACGACCACCCGGGACACCCGGACCCGCGTTCCATGTTCCAACCCTTCGGAGTGCACGGCCCGTCGCAGGTTGTTGATCACCATGCCTACCCATGGAAAGACAAAAGTTGGAAGGGCATCGCCAAACGCGATTTAGTGATCTACGAATTGCACCTTGGCTCCTTTACCGCACAAGGCACTTATTTGGCCGCGATCGAGCGATTGGATTCTTTGGTCGATCTTGGCATTACCGCGATCGAAGTCTTGCCGTTGGCTCAATCGCCCGGCCGTTGGAACTGGGGCTACGATGGCGTAAATTTTTTCGCTCCTCGTAACACGTTCGGCACACCTGACCAACTCAAAGCCTTCGTTGACGCTTGCCACAATCGCGGGATCGCGGTCATTATCGACGTGGTCTACAACCACGTCGGCCCCGAAGGCAACTACCTTTCCAGCTTCGGCCCTTACGCCAGCTCTAAACATGGAACACCGTGGGGCGACGCCCTTAACTTTGACGGAAAACAATCCGAACACGTCCGCCAATTTGTAATCGACAACGTTTTGTTTTGGATCGATGAATATCATTTTGACGGCCTCCGCTTAGACGCCGTTCACTACATGTTTGATGACAGCCCAACACCTATCCTCGAATCCATCCGAAGCGAATTTCGCCAGCATCAAAGCTCATTAAAACGAAAAACCTATTTGATCGGCGAAGCTAACATTTACGACCCGGACTTAGCTGGCAGCCCTCACGACCGCGACCAACATTGGGACGCGATCTGGTCGGACTGCGTGATGCATTCGATTATTAAAATTGGTGAACCCAACCTTAAGCTAACAGACCGAAAGTACACGCCTTTGGACCTGGCCGAAGCGATCGAGCATGGCTACGTATTCACGGCTCCCGGTGCGATTCGAATGACGCCAGAGCAACGTCAACTTCATCATCCCACCGGCGATAAATCGTACATCGAATCACTCGTCATGGCGCTGCAAACCCATGACAGCGTTGGCAATCATCCGCACGGAAGCCGCCTGCACCATTTGACCGACATTGATTTCCAAATGGCGGCCGCGCCGTTAATCTTGCTGTACCCATCCATTCCCATGATTTTCATGGGCGAGGAATCGGCACTGGACTCTCCCTTTCCATTCTTCGCAGATTTTGAAGACGAACGCCTACGCAAGGCTGTGGATCGCGGTCGCCAACACGAATACCCTCATCACGACTGGCACGGCTCGCCAGTGCCGTCGGCCCCAGAAGCGTTTCACAACAGCGTTTTTAACGCTGACAATGAAAACGCAAGAGTCAATACCGGCTACCGAGAACTTTTGCGACTGCGAAAGCAAGGAATCGCAGGCGGTTGGTTGCACATTGAAAATTTGAGTTGCTACCACGATTTGGAAAACCAAATTTACCAATTGCAGTATCAGCATGGCACTCAAACCATCGGCGTCTGCTGTCGACTGGCCCGCCTCGATGCCGCTCCGGTCGCCAGTTCAATCGACGAAAGCCACCGGATCGTTTTCAATTCGCTTTCGCAAACTGACGCTCATTTGAATCGCGATGACGACATCGACAAAAAATCGAGCGACGAAAAAAGCACTGGCGGTTACGATTTTCTATCGCCTCGCCAGTGCCTCGTTTGGATCAAAGATCGTTAGCTCAAAAACGACTACTCGCTGGCCCGTTTGCGACTTTCCGAATCCAACTTACTCAAGGCAACTTTGATAATTTTCCCATTTGCCTTTTTGAGATGGACGTACTTCCCATCATTCTTGACCAATTCCGCTTCGATTTCGTATTTCCCAGAAGCATCACGCCAGACTCCAGACTTCGTACTCGAAGCCACGTAAGTCGAAAACACTCTGTTGAGCTCGCGTTCGGTGACCGTCTGAAGTGTGGTAACCGACAACGTCGACGCTTGGCCCGGCAACTCGATCGTTTGAGTTCCACTGACAAAAACTGGCGTTGGCGAGATTTCTTGGCCCGGCGAAAGTCCTGCTGTCGATTCAACCCACATCAAAAACGGCGAGTTATCGTAGAGCACAACAACTTCATGGTCGTTAAAGGAATGCAACACGACGGCGTCCGTCATAAAGCCAACCGAATATTTCTCTTGCGGATCCAAAGCGGGACCGGCGTGCTTGGCCAAAGCACTGATTGCCTCAGGGGTTGGTTTCGAGGTCAACTGTCCTCGCAGTTTTTTTAAGTCATTGACTCGGTCTTCCTTTTTGCGAACCCTTCTTCGTTTCACGGCATCACTGCGGAAAAAGTACTTGTCGACGCGACCATTAGTTAAGATCATCACCTCGGAATCCGCACCCGCCTGCCCAGGGATTCCAACGGAGCCAACTTTCATTTGTTTGTATTTTTTAAGTTGCTCAGTCGTATCGGCGCGTACTCGCTTGGCCAAAACTTTGTAATCCTCCTTCGTCAACGCTAGGTACTCATTCAACGCCGTCGACGGCACTGACTTTTTCGACACGATCGATTCGGGACCTGAACTTCCACCACCGGAAACATCATGATCCTCGATTTTACCAACGCCGCTTGCCAAGTCGGTTCGAGAGTTGCCTTTCGATTTATCGATCGCTTCGCGGATGTCTTTGACGGAGATCCCAAAGTTTAAATTTTGAGCCACCCCCTGTGAGGCCCGCGTGCTCATCGCGACGACTTCACCTTTGCTGTTGATCAGCGGACCACCACTGTTGCCGGGCGAAAGCGCGACATCAACCTGCAACCAAGTCCCTCGCATCGAATCATCACCAAGATCTCTTGCCAGTTCGGCTCCTGCGCGAACGGCACTCACAATTCCACGCGTGGCAGTAAACGAAAGCCCCAGCGGAGACCCGAGACCGATGATGTTCTCACCTTTACTAGGCAACTTCGCCGCCAGCTTAATAGGTACCAAACGTTTATTGGTTTTCAGTTGAGCGATACAGATATCACGCCCTTCATCGATATGCGTCGTGTGCGTAATTTCATAGCGAGTATTGTCGTTCGGGAAAATCGCATGGGCTTTTTGTGCCCCAGCAAGCACGTGGACATTGGTTACCAAACGTCCAGATTCGGTGACAACAAAACCGCTTCCTAACCCGCCGCCGTCAATGCCTTGGACCTCAATTCGCACAAGGCTCTTCTCCGCCTCTTTGATCACTGCGGCGAAATCTGTCTGAGCCGCAAGCGATTGTTCCAACGCCAATGGCAAAACTAAGGCAACCCAACCGAAGACAAAAAACTGATTAACTTGGCACGCACTCCAAGGCAAACACAAATTCATAGGGATCTCCTGGACAAGATAATATCGGCCTCCCATTCTACCACAGTCTCTATCGAGTTGCAAAAAAACGAGACGGGAAAAACAAGCAACTTCGGCTCGCCTTGATGAACACGCCTCGTCTTACGCACTCCAAGCCGCCCATTTACGAAAAAACTCCACCAACGAAGTCTCGCGGGCAGAGTAGTGTTTTGATCGAATTTTACCGTCGTAGCAATTAGGCGACGCCGCGGGCTTACGCAGAGGCCGAATCAATCATCGTTTGCAATTCGGATTTGTCTTGGTAACCTTGGGCTCGTTGCACAACTTCGCCTTTGTGGAACAGCAAAATGGTCGGCACGGCCGTGATGCCGTACTCGGTTGCCAATTCCATGTTCTCGCCAACATTGACTTTGCCAACGACGCTTTTGCCTTCGTTCTCCGAAGCCAGTTCGTCGATAACGGGAGCCAGTCGCTTACAAGGCGGGCATCCGTGTGACCAGAAATCCACCAGGACAGGTTTATCGGAATCCAGTACATCCGCTTTAAAGCTTGCGGCAGAAAATTCAGTAGCCATCGTTTCTCCTCTACACCCCACATCGCGGGGATCAATATTAAATTTGGAATTTGGTGAGTTTAGCTCGTTAGACGTCGGATTGTATCTGTGCTCGTTAAGCCGTCAACAATAGATCTGAATTGCTGCGTAAAACCCGGAATTCAGCCATGTTTTTTACTCCAACCGAGCAACAAGACAATTCTCCCGCCCGCGGTCGACCATCCATTGAACCCGCCCAAGCACTAAGCCAAGCACTAAGAAGACGCAGGAAAGACGCAGGAGCCAGCAACGCCTTACAGATCCGGTAGCAGGTACTCAATGAAAGTCCGTTTATTTTAAAAGTACCATGAAATCGAAAAACTTGAGTGCCCATGCATGACAAAGCGGACCTCGGATCTGGCGAACTTTCTAAGCGACCTCTCACTGGCTAATCGTGTAGGATGATCCTCGCGGACGAAGGAACAGAATTATTTTGCAGCCGTTCGCGAGCTTGGTTCGAAGGCCCCAATGTCGCTCAACTTTCGCAATTGTTAGCGTAAG
>CAZROJ010000203.1:0-8745 GCA_964601665.1 uncultured Pirellulaceae bacterium | reverse complement strand
TTCGCGACTTGACCGCGACGAGTAGTTTGTCCAAGCGACGTAGAGGCACTTTTCCGCTCACCAGAACCTGAACTGTCTCGCGATGCGCCTGAGCTTTTCGGATTCGGCTGATTACAAGTCATCGTCCGCACTCAAAACGGCTCCTTTCGAGAACCGTCACTGCAGATCGCAATTTTTGCCAATTTATCAGCTGGGGAAATTCCTCAAATGGTTTAAGATTTGGCTGTTCCTTTTTTCCGTCCTTTCATCTTTTTTCGTCTCGGGTATGCTCCAAGGCCCAGCCGAAGAAGTTGCCACAGCACGCGATCGAAAACTGGAGGCAGCTCGCGAGGCCCGCCGAGTCAAAAGAGCCCATCCGAACCAAACAGTCGAAGCAAACGAAGTGGTTGAAACTTGGCCAGCTGAAGTTTTTTTGAGACAAGCCATGTGGAGGATAGGGCTCGGCTGAGGAGCAACCCGAGCGCCATCTGGCTGCCGATGACGGAAGTTGAACGATGCTCAGTGAGTGTCGTTCACGTCACTTCCGACTTTGACCACAATGCGAAAAACCGACATCTGTCAAACGCCAAAGCATGGCACTGATTGGCAGTTTTTTATCACCGCCACGTTGGTCCAAATTCCAATTGCCGCGGACCCAAGATACTCAACCGGCCGTCGCATTACCTTTTTGGAAGTTCGGCCATTCGATTCATAATCGAACCTACCTTATTCAGTCCCACCTTTTCAACTAATCAATCGTGACAAGCCACTTTAGAAACAAGGAATGCAAAGCTGACATTAGAGATGGCTGGTGTTCCGGCACCGCTTCATTTGACTCAGCATTTCAATTCCCAACTGCCTGCGCAATTGCTTCCGTCATCAATTTCAGGTTTTCGGGAAGCGAAATGTTTCGCATCGGGAACTTTTTAAATGGCGAATTCGAAACAACTCAAGTTGTGATCGATGGAACATCGACGTTGAGTCAGGTCAAAGACGCTTTTGATTCAGCTGAATTTTCGACCAATGCCGAAGCGCTGGCCGACTGCGTCGTCGCAATCCATCATGGTCAAAATCATTTTCGCCATTTCGGCAATGGCATTGAACAACTTGAATTGGTTTTTCAAATAGATGAAGAATCGAAACAGATCACCATTCATATTCGAAGAGACAAACACGATCACAGAAATATTCGAAATTGGCTCAGTATCTATCAATCGCTCGGATCTCGGTTCGCTGAAAAGCGGCAACTGGATCAATTCGTTAGTGAGATTGACCTTACAACCGAACAGGTCCGAAAAACGGTCCTCCAGTTTGGAAACCGGCACAACTTGGATTCAACCTTCAATGAATTCCCTTCGAAAGAATATACGTTTCACAAACAATTCGAAAAACAAGTTGATTTGTCTCCTCACAGAATTGCTGTCTGGGCAAAGGAAGAAGCTGGCAATCCAAAAGAGATTCAATGGGACTACAAAACGCTCAATCGACAATCTAATGCGATTGCAAAATTCTTAATCGATGCTGGCATTGAAGTCGAAGACACCGTTGGCATTGTGATGGCCCGAAGGGTCTGCCTGTTGGCAGCACTGTTAGGTGTCATGAAAGCAGGCGGTCGATATGTGGCACTCGAACCGGAACTGCCCGATGATCGCTTGGCGTTTATGACAGACGATGCGTCGGTCAAGTTCATGATCACCGAAACCGCTCACCTAGTCTGTGCGACTGACATTGCCAATGCCGCCCGGCAGAAAGTGCACAGCATTTTGAACTGGGACGACAGTTCATTTCAGAATCGGCTGCGTGATGGCATCAGTTCAGGCTATCTGGATCAAAACCCGGACGTCGACGTGCACTCACGCAACGGTGCCTACCTGATCTACACAAGTGGTTCGGCGGGACTCCCCAAAGGTGTCGACGTATGGCACCACTCATTCGTTGACCTTTGCAAGACCTTCATCGCGACGCTTGATTTGGACGAAGACGCAACCAGTTTAGGCATCGCCACGATCGCTTTCGATGCGTCGATCTGCGAGTTGTTTCCACCCTTGTTGATTGGTGGGAAAGTGGCCATTGGGCGTAAGCGAGCCGGCGCAAGCGGCACTGACCTGTCGAAGTTAATCGATGAAGCCAAGGCGACGTACATGTTCGCAACCCCCACCAGTCTTCGCCTGCTGGCCGCGTCTGGCTGGCGGGAATCTTCGAACCTAACCGTGATCGCCGGTGGTGAGGCAGTTTCGAGTTTAGTTTGTCGCGAAATCGGACCTCGAGTTAAACGACTTTTGAACGGTTACGGGCCCACTGAGACAACCGTTTTTGCGACACTTGGTCCGCTAAGCGAAAACCAATCGGATCCAGTGCCGATTGGTCCTCCCATTCTCAACAGTCGCGCTTACGTACTGGATGAGGTCGGCCAGCTTCTGCCTCCAATGGTACCTGGCGAGCTATTTATTGGGGGACAGTCACCAGCAAGAGGGTACTTGAATCGTCCAGAGTTGACCGCAAAGAAATTTCGCCCTGATCCATTTCTTGATTCCAGCGGTGTCGTCGCGCCGACGATGTACGCCACCGGTGACGTGGTCTATTGGGGTTTCGACGGATTCTTATACTACGTCGGACGCAATGACCACCAAGTCAAATTACGCGGGTACCGTATCGAACTTGGAGAGATCGAAGCGCGATTATGCGCGCATCCGGCGATCAAAGACGCTGTGGCGATGGTACGCGAAGACGAACCTGGTCAGCAGCAGTTAGTGGCTTATGTGGTCTACGAGACATCGGTCGCTGACACAGTACTGCAAGACTATTTGCTCTGTGACATGCCGGAGTACATGGTGCCAACTTGGTTTGTGCCACTGGATTCAATTCCCGTCAATGCAAATCTGAAGCTTGACCGAAAAGCGCTTCCGGCTCCCAGTGGTCGGGGCATTGATGAGCCTGAACGGTGGAGTGCGAGTGTTGATGAAACAGTCGCATCTGGAGAGCTCGCGAATCGTTTTGCCTCCGTCTGGAGTTCGATCCTAAAGCGAAAGATTCGCTGCGACGATCACGTCTTCCGCATGGGAGCGGATTCGCTTACGGCAGTTAAATTTCAGACGTTACTGCTAGAAAGTTACCAATTAGAAATTCCCATCGGCGAGATATTTCAGTATCCGACTCCGAACTTGCTGGCTCAGCAGCTCCATCCCCGCAACAGCTCGAATCAGGAACAAAGAAAAAGAACAAAGACTGGGGTGATATCTGATATAGCAGTGGTCGGGTTCGCAGGCCGTTTTCCCGGCGCCTCGAATGTCGACATCTTCTGGCAAAACCTTGTTAACGGCGTCGAGTCGATTCGTGATTTCACGGAACAGGAGCTTGTCGAGGCTGGCGTCTCAGCAGCTGATTACTTAAGTGAAAACTATGTCGCACGTGGTACGGTACTGGACGATGCCTATCACTTTGAACCCGAATTCTTTGGTGTGACACGAAGCGACGCTGAAGTTGTTTCGCCCCAAATACGACTGTTCATGAAAACGGCCTGGGAAGCACTGGAAATTGCCGGCTATCCCGAAGAACCTGCAGGGACACGAATCGGAGTATTTGCCGGATGCGGTAACCCAAACTACTTGGCAGCCGAGCGACACGTTCCCGAAGCTGAGCGACTACAACGTCTAATCGGCAATGGTGCCGATTTCCTTGCAACGCGTACAGCATACGCGCTGGGGTTGACCGGTCCTGCAATCAGCGTGCAAACCGCCTGCTCAACCTCTTTGGTCGCTGTTGCCAACGCGGTCAACGCAATCCGCAATGGACAGTGTGAAATGGCAATCGCGGGAGGCAGCTCCTGTTCATGGCCGATGGGAGAAGGGTATCAACAGGGTGCAGGTCTGATCTATTCAGCCGACGGTCATTGTCGAACGTTTGACCACCGAGCTTCAGGAACGATTTTCTCTCAAGCCAGCGGCGCCGTCTTGCTGCGACCATTGCAGGATGCGATCAAAGCTGGAGACACGATTCACGCTGTCATCAAAGGGATTGCCGTTAACAATGATGGCGATCGAAAAGGTGGCTACGCGGCGCCCAGTATTCAGGGACAGTGCGATGTTATTCAGGCGGCGTTGGATGATGCTGAAGTATCGGCCGATCAAATCGAGTTGATGGAAGCTCACGGCACCGCGACCAAGATCGGAGATCCGATTGAAATCTCGGGTCTGAAACGGGCTTGGCAACGCGACACGCAGGAAAAACAGTTTTGCGCCATTGGTTCGGTCAAGGCCAATGTCGGTCATGCCGACGCTGCGGCAGGGATTGTCGGGCTATTAAAGGTCATCTTGTCGCTCCAACACAAAACGATTCCACCGCTGGTGAACTATGAATCACCCAATCCGGAAATTGTTTTTGAAGATACGCCGTTTTACGTCAACACGAAAGCCATGCCGTGGCAATCAGAAAAGCCGACACGATTGGCCGCAATCAGTTCGTTTGGGATGGGTGGGACTAACGCTCATTTGATCGTCGCTGAAGGGCAAAGTGTTGCTGCGGTTGAGGGTGACAACGGAGACGAGACGTTGCCGCTACAACTGATTCCTTTTTCAGCCCGAACCCGAGAATCGCTAGACGAACTTGTGGAATCGTGGAGTCGAATGCAACTCACGCAAGAGCATGCCTTAGCCGACATTGCTTTTACGCTTCAGGCCGGACGCAAACATTTTGGACATCGTGCCGTTAGCATTGTGAAAACACCAGTGCAATTGAAGAACTCGATCGCGGCCGTTAATCCGGCCGAAGCAGTCAGCGAAGATTCTCCAGCGTTGGTGTTCGGACGCGATCGGGCGGTCAACCGCAAAGTCGTATTCCTGTTCACCGGACAAGGTGCGCAGTACTCCAATATGGCGCGTGACCTGTACGAGAACGAACCCGTTTTCCGCGCTGCAATCGACCACTGTGACGCTCAATTGAACGATGTGGCAGATGGACTGATTCAATGGCTTTTCTCGGAATCGCCTGCTTGCGATATCAATCAAACGCGATACGCTCAGGTCGCGCTTTTTGCAGTGTCCTACGCACAAGCCAAGTTGTGGCAGTCATGGGGCGTTTCTCCTGCGGTGATGATTGGGCATAGCATTGGCGAATATGTCGCCGCAACAATCGCTGGCGTATTCAGTTTGAATGATGCATTGGCGATGGTTGCCAAAAGAGGGCAGTTGATGCAGTCCATGCCCGCAGGCTCAATGTTGGCGGTCATGCATCACGAACATGATATTCAGGCGCTGCTGGAACAGAGTGATCATCTTGATCTGGCGGTCATCAACAGCCGATCCGTGGCAGTCGTTGCAGGGCCCAACGAGGCGATCGACCGATTCGCTCAACAACTCGAAACGCAGGGAATCAAATCGAGGCAGTTAAAAACATCACATGCATTTCACTCTCGCATGATGGAGCCGATGCTTGACTCGTTCATTCAGGCATTTTCCGAAGTGGAGCTAAGCAGTCCCAAAATTCCTTACCTGTCAAATGTTTCAGGGACGTGGATCACGAAAGAACAATCGATCGACCCAAATTATTATGCAGACCAGATTCGATCGACGGTTAAGTTTGCAGAGAACCTTGAATCCTTGATGAAGTCCGAAGAAGACTACCTTTTCATCGAGCTAGGTCCCGGAACGACGCTGACACAGATTTCAAAATCACAGTTTGCCGGCGGCAACCACGCTGCCGTCGCTACCCTTCCCGGCCCCAAACAGGCGGATTGCGACAGCCACCAATTCGTGTGGGAGGCTCTTGGACGCTGTTGGATAGAAGGCCTAGATATTCAATGGGAAAAATTGCGTCCAGCAACTCAATCTAGCCGCCGCCCGCGTCGGGTCACTTTGCCAACCTATTGCTTCAACGAGCAAATTTACCGTGCAAAGAAAGAACGTATTGGTCATCAGCTTGCGAAGGAGACGCACGACTCGTGGTACAACGTGCCCGTTTGGAAGCAGGAGTTCCTGACCGGGCATGCCAAATGCTCCAGCGCGAACATAGCCCCCCAAAACGCCAGTCGTTGGCTTGTTTTAACAAACGGAAAAGCACTCTCCCGAGACGAAGTTTCAAAGGTGCTTGCCAGCGAGGGGCACTCGCCAGAAGTCATCGCGGTCAAAATCGGTAAACGATACGCGAAGTTCGATGACTACCATTACTCGATTCGCCCCGGGAGTTTTGAAGACTATCAGCAATTGTTGCTGGATATCGAAGCCGGTTCAAAACTGGCCGGTGTGATTCACGGTTGGACGTTGGACAATCCTCGAGGCGACTTTTGGAAGCAGCAAGAAACATCAACTGTGAGCTTGGCGTGGCTTAGTAAAGCAATTGGTGAAGTCGTCGTTGAACATGCTGTTTTGTTGAACATCCTGACGCGTGGCGTTGCCGATCTTGACCCTACCGTTGCACCCGAACCGGCAAGTCACTGTTTCTTGGGCGGCGCCGCAGTCGTTCAAAAAGAATACCGTTCAATCAATACAAAAGTGATTGATGTGGGCAACATCATGTCGGATGTTCTAACGAATCAAATGCTGGGAAGACTGCTGACTTCTCAACGGCACGAGCCGTTAGTCGCATTTGACCGCGGCAAATGGTGGAAGCGAGATTTTGATCGCGTCACTCTGCCTGCCGACACCAACTCGCATATTCGGGACGGGGCGGTCATCACGATCACTGGCGGTTTGGGCGGCTTAGCCAGAAAGATGGCGCTGCAACTATCCGAACAATATCAAGACCTAAAGATTATTTTGTTGGCGCGGAATGTTTTGCCGCCCGAAGAACAATGGGAGCAAATACTGTCGTCATCGCGCGAGCAGGATTGTGGGGCGAAATCAGAAATCCAGCAGCGCATCGCCGACTATCAATTGCTGCAATCCCGATGTGATGTGCACATTTGGCAGTGTGACGTTTCGAACGAACAGCAGTATTTGGCTGCACTTAAGCAGATCGGAAAGATTGATTTATTGCTGCACACAGCTGGAGTACTCAATGATGGCATTGTTGCTGCAAAAACATGGGATCAGCTTGAGCCCGTGTTGGCGGCAAAGTCGTTCGCTGCGGATGTTTGCTACCGCTACATCATGAAGTCTTCCAATGCAATTTGTGCTGTCGTCTTCTTTTCGTCAATCGCGTCCGATATTGGTTTGTTCGGTCAGTTCGCCTACAGCGCCGCCAACAACTACCTTGACGGAATCTGCCAGCGAGTTCAGCATGCGGGTTGCTCGACCAAGGTGTTCTCGATTAACTGGCCAGCGTTCCGCGACGTCGGAATGGCTGCTCGATCACAAGTCGACCTTTCCACGGACGCGGCGCTACAGCGAGAGATAGCGGAAAACTCGTTTACAGTGACTGAAGGGACGCAAGCACTTATCGAGATCGTCAACAATCCTCTTCTCCCTCGCGTCGCTCTTTCCAAGCAGTTATTTTCGCAACGGCTGCAGGTTGCATTGGAAGATAGCCGGAGCGTCGATTTCAGCTCTTATGAAGCTGACAACATGTTCTCCAAAGTGACCGACATGAGCGTCGAAAACCGAATGATGAAGATTTGGCGTCAACAATTTGGTAATGAAGGACTGACGCTCGATGACGATTATTTTGATCAGGGAGGTGATTCTTTGATGGCTGTTGGTATGATCGCTATGATCGAAAGTACGTTCAACAAGATGGTGCCGATCTCGCACTTAATCAACAGCCCAACGCCTCGAAAACTCATTCGCAAGCTGGAATTGGATGACGTCGCCACGAAAGAAAATCGCGAAACGAGACCGGAAGACACTGCGCTACCCGCGATCGCGGTTCGTCTAAAAAGATCTGAATCGCAACAGCCGCCTCTCTTTTTGTTGCATGGTGCTGACGGAGCAGTGATGTTCTATCGTGACTTTGCCAATCGCCTCAATACCCAATCTTCCATCTATGGACTTGAATCTCCTTTTCTAAATGTTCCCAATTTTCAGATTCCAGACAGTGTTGAAGAACTTGCAGAAGAATACGTGAAGGCGATTTTGGCCATCGAGCCACAAGGGCCATATCGTATCGCCGGGTATTCTTTCGGCGGCGTATTGGCGTACGAAATTGCTCGTCAGATTGAAAAAATGGGCAACCAGATCGAAATGGTGATCTTGTACGATGTTGGAAACCCAGCATTGCTGCAATATAACTCTTGGGCGAAGCGATTAATGATTTTTTGGGCGCAAGAGAAGAACAACTCACTGCCAACGAAACTGACTAATCTAGCGAAGCGAATCAGCAGATCGGTCAAGGACCGAGCCAGTTTTGAGTTTGAGAATCGACTTGCCAAGACGATTAGCGTCGATCGGTTGGACAACACTTTTTGGAGACACAAAAAAGCGCGCGAACAACATATGGCGATCGAAGAACGCTACGCGCCTGAACCCGTCGGCTTTCCTGCCCGCATTGTGTTTGCGACGGGCAATAGCTCGAAGCTTCGCGTAGAGGAAGACATGGGGTGGGCTGGAGTTGCATCTGACTTGCAGGTGCAACGAATCGAAGGTAGCCACCTCGAGATATTTGACAAGGAATATGTTGGGGAAATCGTTCAGGCCACCGAAACATTTTTGTTGGAACTGGAAAAAAAACAGTCGCGAAGTGACGACATGCAATAGCCGTTGGCGTCGGCCCATGAATTCAGCGTAAAAATTTGGCTGTCCCTTTTATTATTCGCGGCAGGTAGATTCTAAACTGCCGGTCGCCTAATCATCGGCTGACGCGAACGTCCAGTTGCTGATCCAATGGTTGGAGCCGTAG
>CAZROJ010000202.1:0-8764 GCA_964601665.1 uncultured Pirellulaceae bacterium | reverse complement strand
ACCGAAACAACTTGACCGTCTCGGGCGGCCATCAAGTTGGCAAAGTTAACGCCGTCGATGGTGTCAGTCAAAAAGTGGACGCTACCGTCACACATGACGACGTTCGCTCCAGCTGGGTGAAACGAAAAGGTTTCTTCGTTGGGACCGTTGTTCACGATATTCCAAGGAAAATCAGCGGGACCACCGCGTGGGTTAGCGTTGTTGTTTACCAATCGGTCGACGTTGAACGAGTTTTCGGGATCCGCCCAAGCCCAAGAGCGACGTGGAGCAGCGGTGCCGTCGATCATCGGTAGGTCTAATTTGATCTCCATGAAACCGCCGTTAGCAACATCGACTCGGCCCGCATCTTCGGCGACGCCAACTGTGTTACTGGTACCGTCCGTGATCGCGCCAATGCTACGAGACACTCGTCCGTTCATCGCACAAGAAAGGTTTGGCGTGCCGGACGGAGCTCCCAAAAGAGCCCGGACATTGACAGTTACCGGACACGAGTAGTCGGTGTACCCGAAACCCTCGGCATCAACATTGCCACCGCGTCCACCGGTTGAAGGGCAGATGTAAGTCTCGACCGCGTTAAACGAAGCCGGCAAGTTGGCGGTCGCGTCGTAACGAATTCTTAGATTGAACAACGCAAAGATATTGTTGCCTTCGAGATAAGGCAGGATATGCGTTTGAAAGGAATGAGCAGGATTGGCTGCGGTTTCTCGTTCGTTTCGGAGAGTAAAAAACGAATTAGCCCCAACGCCCGGCTGCTCTTTCGCTTGACTGGCACTTGGAAATTCCATGTGAGCCGATTCATAGTTGAGCGCCGCCAAGCCCATCTGACGCATGTTGTTCGCACAGGTCGTTCGGCGAGCCGCCTCACGGACCGACTGAACCGCCGGAAGCAACATACCGATCAAAATGCCGATGATGGCGATTACGACCAACAGCTCCACGAGCGTAAATCCGTCTTTGTTTTTCATTTTTAACATCAAGTATTTCTCACTCGTTATCTAAAGGCAGGGATAAATTTTCTGGAGCCCGATCAGTAGGTGATTTTTGATGTTTACCACAAAATGACAAGCCCAAACGATGGACCGGACGGATTTGTGGGGCATCTGCTTACAGGTTTGATGCGTTTGTCATTCGAAACGCGCAAATTTCTTGGTAACCATCCCACAGAAACGCATTGTCGGTAATAGTTTAGTCAAAACGCGACTCAGCCCACGCCAGACTCGGTCTGCCAAAAAAATCGAGCGCGACACTTTAGCCAGCCCTCTTTATACGGCAAGTTGATTTATTCGGGGGGTGATTTTCGGCTCGCCGGTTTGACCACAGGAGCCTCATGGCTAAGTGCTTATCCGCTCGTTGAACGCGAGTTGTTTTGGCATTGGATGCCAGTTAACGGTGCTGGCTCGAAGCTTATGCGTGAACGGCTCACTAAATAAAACTACCAGCTTCTTTGTGAACAGCTGGATTCTTAGGCGGCTGGCTTCTGTTCATGGGTGGAGCAAGATACAATTTTGCTGAATTTGTTTCGTTCGTTCACTCGTTTTCCAAACACCTCACCATGCGAGTTCCGGTTTATCGATCCAAGACTCGGTACGGTTTCAATATGACGCCGATGATCGACGTCGTATTTTTGTTGATCATCTTTTTTCTGGTCAGCAGCCATCTGGCCAAACAAGAATCCACGATGGACCTCTTGCTGCCGATTGCAAAAACGGGCCAAGACGACGAAAACCAAACCGCGCCGCGGGTCACAATTAATGTCCAGACGGACGGTTCATTGTGGCTGGCTGGGCGACCGATCGCAGCAAATCAATTATCCGAAAAATTCACGGCACTTCGTACCGAAAAAGGCAATGACATCGAAGTCCGGATTCGTGGCAGTCGAGCGGCCACCTATTCGACCGTCGAACCGATCATGCTCGCCTGCGCTCAATCGAGTATTTGGAATGTCACCTACGCCGTTTATCGGGAGACTCCCTAGTGCGTTGCAATAGTCCTTTGGTTCGCGGTGGCAGCGAAACCGACCTTAATACGGCGATGACGCCGATGATCGACGTTGTGTTTTTGCTGCTGGTGTTTTTCGTTTGGACGGCCAGCTTCCAAACGATCGAATTTATCATGCCACCCAGCGAACTTTCGTCGCAGGTTGGATCCGAACCAACTGATTCGCAAGATCCGCCGCCGCAAGACAACCCGGATATCGTGGTCCGCATCCAAAACCAAAATGGCTCGCCCGCTTGGAAAGTCAATCGGCAGGCATTCGGCTCCATCGCCGAAGTCGACCTGCAACTTAAAAAGCTGGCCGAAATTGACAACAGCCCTACCGTGATCTTGCACCCGGACCCCGAAATTCAGCTCGAACATGTCATCGGTGCCTACGACACGGCTCTATCGGCTGGATTCGCCAAGGTTTCCTTTGCGGTCAACTGATAGCACGGCATCGCTATCGTTTTAACCTATCTCGTGCAACTTACCCCGTTGCTCGGTGACACGTCAACGAGCATCCTTGCGGACGTTCCCCGCCACTCGATTACCGTTTTCGATTTGCATCTGCGGTTCAAATCCATATTTGAGCGTAACGTTTATTTATCTACTATCGGCCACGAAATGCCAAAACAAGCGCACGATGCGCTGGCAGACCAAACGAAAAAACTCTTGACACAGGTGCTTCAATGCCGGAATGGAATCTGGTGGCCAATCGACTCGCCAACTGGCCGCAAGTCGGAAAAACCAACCTGCGAACACTCGCGCTGCCCTTGATCGTCACTGGCTTGGTCTTTGTCACCGCATTTACCGCCGGCTGTTCTAATCTGCCGCTGCGCTCGCTCGACGACACGCCGCTGCCGCTTCCGCCCAGCCAAACCGCAATCGCCGAAAAGGTTGACGACCAGCGAAAACAGGAAAAGACTGACGCGGAAAGTTCGAAAACCGATACCGCCGAATATTCCATCAACGACTTCCTTACGCCGACCACACCAACTCAACCCCAGCCGGACGCTCGAATCATCGGCGTCTACGAGAAAGCTGACATGCCGGCGGTCAAGCTAACAGCGATCCCTTCCTTGCCACCGGCGCCAAACATCGCTTTGGCCGCCCACCAAGACGACGAACAATCCACCCAAAAAGGCACCGCAAAAGCAGTCCATCAACATGATGAAAACTGTGACTGCCTTAAACCAAAATCGTTGCCACAGCTGAAGAAAATGCAACCGCTGGACCCCGAAGCTTTTATCGCTTCCACCCGAGCGGATCTTGATTCACCAACTCAAAAAATCGGCAGTTCGCCATCACTGCGTCCGTTGGCCCCCCCAACTCAAGCTGATTCAACCGCTGCCAGTTCAATCAACGCTCCGAACGCCATCCGATTGACTGCTCGCCCCAAAGCCGCAACCCTGCTGACGGCTTCGTCCGACCCAACGACCGCGGTGCCCGAAACTGCCAATCGAGCACAAATGTTGATTCCGATTGACCCCAACGTGCTGAAAAAATTCAAAGCGGATTCAATGCGGCGAGCCCAAGTCGAAGCCGAAGCATTTGCCAAAAAGATGGCTCAGCAGTCTCAATCGCCAACTCGCCGAACCGTTTCCGACACGATCGTGATTGATCCAACGATAACCTTGCCCAACCCAAACGCGATTCTAAAAACCACCGACGCGGTTCAATCGGCGGCGATGCAACCGAGCTCCAACGCGACTTCAACCACGTCCAACTCAATCCGCGTTTCGACTCAGCCCTTCGAGTCGCTACGATCGACGGCCATCGTTCTGCCCGAAACAACAGGATCGCCAGCTAGATCCTTCAACGAAAAATCCCCGAGCGGCCACACTGACGCCATTTCCAACTGCCGTGGCGACGCGAATTGCCGATGCTCACAATGCCAACCTTGCAAGTGCAAAGCGGGCAAATGCCAATGTCGCCCAACGGTTGGCTTAATCCTCGAAGGAACCGACTCGCTGAAAGTTCAAACTCGGCAACTCGAGAAGCCTTCGCCAACCAAGAGGACGCCGGCCCAGACGACACCAACCAAACCCATCCAGCCGACGCTAACCACCATTGAGCCGTCAAAGCAATCGCTGCCTCTGCCCTCGCCTTTGCCCTCGCAATTCGAACCGGCCACCTCCGTAGCGACCGCTCAAAGCGAGAATGACTTTCAGCCAGCTTTGCCCAACAAGCCACCAGCCAACCAAACAGCTCCAGTACCGAATGACATGTTCGAACCGTCAGCCGAATCGTCGACGGCATCCGCGCCACCGGCCCCCATCAACGAGCTGGCCGGACTGACCGAGTTGCCGGACATGGCGGCGATCGAAAAATCTTTGGCGGATTTTGACAAGGCCAACACCTTCGACCCTGCGTCGATCGACGCCAGCCACTCGGTCGACCCTGAAATGCTAAAAGCAAAACTAAAATCAGCTCAGCCCGTTTCCAGCAAACCGCAACCGGATCGATTTGCTCAACAGACGGATCCATCCGACTCCGCAGCGATTCTTGCAAAACAAATCGCTAGTCAACAATCGACGCTGCAAGAATTGCAATCTGCAATCAGCCAATTAAAACCTAAGGCCAAACCAGTCGCCAAGCCAGCCGCCGAACCAGCCAAACCAAAATTCAAAATTGGCAACGCGGCATTCTGCACTCGCATCGAAGGCTTTGGTCAATTCACGCCGTTTGCCAGCAACACGTTCGCCAACCGCCAGCAAACGCTACTGTATTGCGAAATCGAAAATCAAACCTCCAACCGTTTTGCTGACGGTAGCGGAACGAACCAATTCGAAACATTACTTCGAGGTTCGATCTCTATCCACGATGCCAACGGAAACGTCGTTCAGTCCAAAACATTCCCCCAGATCAAGGACGTCGCCCGCCAGCGTCGCCGCGATTTCTATGTCTACTTCCCGTTGACGCTTGAAAACTTGGCCAGCGGGGATTATCGCTTAGAACTGAGCATCGAAGACGAACTGGGCCAAAAAAAAGCCACGCTAACGCCCGCCATTCGCTTTTCCGTTCGGTAATTCAGGTGCCTGCACAATGAACTTGGACGTCCTCCTACTTTTACTGTTACCGGCTGTCTTTCTAGCCGCGTGCGTTCTCTGGCGTTTCTCCGCCGGGCAATCGAATCAAACGACATGGACACCGGATCTAAGCACGTGGCTACCGCTGGGCTGCATCGGCGTTTTGTTAATCGGCAGCGTCTTCGGGCACGAATTTTTCAACCTTAAAATCGGCCCGCTGCCAATCACGCTCGACCGAGTTATGCTCGGCGGCATCATTGCGATGTTTGCCTGGCAATTCCTGAACCACCGCCAAGACTTGGATTTATTCAACCGAGTCGACATGGCGATTTTGGTTTGGCTGGTCGTGATTACCCTGAGCGCACTAACGCACAAGTTTACGGTCATGGATAACATGCCGCTGTCACGGTTGTTATTTTTCAACTGGGTTCCCGTCAGCCTTTACTTCGCCATCCGTTGGTGCAGAGTAAAAACATTTGATTTAAAGTGCTTTTCAGTTTTGATGGTGTTATTCGGCGTCTACTTGGCTTTGACTGCCATCGCCGAAACACGCGGCTTCCAAGGTCTCGTGTTTCCTAGGTACATTGTTGAATCTGAATTTAGCGAGTTTCTGGGGCGTGGTCGTGGACCGTTTCTAAATCCGGTGACCAATGGAATTTTCTTGTCGGTCACCATCTGCTGCACATTAATGTGGTGGCCGCGGCTAAAACTGCCGGGCCAAATCGCGGTTGTCGGTCTATCCCTGTTGCTTGCGTTTGGCGTTTACTCGACCTACACCCGCAGCACATGGCTCGGCTTGGCCGTTGGCATGGTTGCCTTTGTTTTCTGGCCAAGCAAACAACACCACAAGGGCGCGATGATCATCGCGGCAACGCTCGCGGGCATCGCTTTGTTTCCGGTAGTCGGCGAAAAGATTTTTTCGTTCAAACGCGACGAAGCGGTCAGCCAAGCCGACATGGAACAGTCGGCTCAAATGCGTCCGCTGTTTGCTTCGGTCGCGTTGGACATGTTTAAAAAAAATCCAATCGTCGGCGTCGGCTTCGCTCAGTATGCCAGTACGAAATCCCCTTACCTACAAAATCCGCACTCAAACCTTCCCCTGAAGTCAACGCGATCGCTGATGCAGCACAACGTGTTCTTGGCCTATCTGGTTGATATGGGATTGGTCGGACTAGGCGTGCTCATATTGCTTCTGGGACAATTTTCCTGGGTCGCCTGGAACGTCTGGAGCAACCGCTCGTTGGACCTCTGGGCTCGCCAGTTTGGTTTGGCGGGTGTTGTTTTGTTGATCGGCTATTGCATCAACGGAATGTTCCATGACGTTTCGATTATTCCCATGCAACACATGCTGTTGTTCTTTTGGATTGGCGTTATCAACAACATCCATTCGCGATCCCACACGTTTGAGAGCGATGAGTCTCAAACGATCCGCGAGCCTTGGCAGTCTGAAACCGATCACTCGATGGCGGCCTAAAGCGATCAGCAGTCGAAGTTCTAACGCTGATGTTTGCGACGATTGCGACGATTGCGAATCTCGGGCGTCGTATCTGGTAGTCTCTCAATCGCCTCTCGCCTAATTGGCAAACGCTGAACTGACCACGCATTGGCCTGCGCCATTTCAAACGACCAGTCAAAAGCTAAGCCACTACCACAAATGCCATTGCTCGTATCGCAAGATGTAAATCCCCAGCAACAAATTAGTCACGGCATGGGCAACGATTGCGTCAACCAGATTGCCCGTTTTCCTGACCAGCAACGTGACCATCCCGAACCACACGAACGCGGCAATTGCTTCGCCGGGATGAGTCAAAACGCCGTAGATGCTGGCGGTCAACAGAGCCCCAACACCCAACGTTTTCAGACTCACGTCGTCCTCGGGTTCGGTCGTCATCCCGAAGTTGGGTTCTTCGATCCACTTGACCAACCAACCTCGAATCAAAATTTCTTCGATCACCGGCACCAATCCAACCAGCACCAAAAATCGCGTTATCAAAAACAAAAACTGATTCGTCGGGTTTTCAAAAACTGTCGGGTTAAAACTGGGTCGTTCGCCTGAATTGGATCGACCTAATTGCTCGAACACCCAACTTTCGATACCTAAACCTACCAAAAAGATCCAGACCACAATCCCGACCGCTCCCACCACGAACGCCCAAGGCGAAATCCGCCACGACAGCACTGGCCGGTACGTTCGGCGAAAGTAAACCAGCATCCCGGCGACCAGCAGCAACTGAATGCCTAAAACGGTCCAATATCCCCAAGCGTCATCAATGGATGCTTGCCCGTCAAAACTGGGGTAAAATGAGCCGAGCAACATGTAAGTCACAAATGGCAAAACGAACGCCACGATCGGCGGATACTTTGCGGATTTGGCTGGCGGGTTTTCAATCATCACCCGATTTTAACGTCGAATGCCGCCGATTGCCGACACTGTTTTGAAGCAACGAACGCGTTTTTTTGCGATAATATAATTTCTTCCAACCGATAACGTCCTCACACTGCAGATTTCGAAATGTCATTTTTAAAATCTATTTTGGTTCCCTCACTGGTCTTGTTCTGCTTGGGCCTCCAACGACCGGCCACTGCAGCTCCGCAATCCGAACAAGAGTTCACTCGGCTTCGTCACGGGATGGTTGAATACGCGGTCAAGCGAGCTGGCGTGACCGACCCACGAGTCCTCAAAGCGATGAAGGATACGCCGCGCCACGAATTCGTCCCCAAACCGCTTCGCCGTCGACGAGCTTATTTAGATGCGGGCGTTCCGATCGGCGAATCTCAAACGATCAGCTCGCCTTTCATCGTGGCCTACATGACCCAAGAACTCGACCCCCAACCGACGGACAAGGTCCTTGAGATTGGAACTGGCAGCGGCTACCAAGCGGCGATCTTAAGCCCTTTGGTCAAAGAAGTTTATTCGATCGAAATCGTTGAAAAACTGGGCAAGTCGGCCAAAAAGGTTCTGAAAAAACTCGACTACAAAAACGTTTTCACCAAGATCGGCGATGGCTACAAAGGCTGGGCCGAACACGCGCCCTTTGACAAAATCATTGTGACGTGTTCTCCCGAAAGTATTCCGCAACCGCTGGTGGATCAACTGCGCGAGGGCGGTGTGATCGTGGTGCCGATGGGCGAACGCCACCAGCAGACTTTATATTTGATGGAAAAGAAAAACGGCAAAATGGTCCGCAAGGCACTCCGGCCAACCTTGTTCGTTCCCATGACGGGAGCGGCGGAGGATAAACGAGCGGTGATGCCGGACCCAGCCAACCCCGAAGTCCTCAACAGCGATTTCGAACAAGGCCTAAACGAACAAGGCTTTGCCAAAGGCTGGTACTACCAACGCCAGATGAAGCTTGTAAAAAAAGGTGGGATGGACGGCACCAGTTGTGTCACATTCACCAACGATGTGCCGGGACAGCTTTCGCAGCTGATGCAAGGGTTTTCGATCGACGGTCGAGAGGTGCCTTTGGTTGAATTCAAAGTTGACTTCACTTGCAAAAACGTGGTCATCGGAAACAGCAATTGGGACTTACCAGCGGCAACGCTTTCGTTTTATGACGATCAGCGGGAATACCTTTCGATCGTGAACATTGGCCCTTTCAAAAACGACGAATCGTGGGCAACGATTCGGCAGCGAGTGCGTGTGCCCATCGCGGCTCGTGAAGCGATCGTCCGCGTCGGATTGTTCGGCGCGACCGGCGAAGCCAGCTTCGACAATGTGATCGTCAAAAAAGTCCCAACGACCTCTTCACGAAAAT
>CAZROJ010000201.1:1759-8790 GCA_964601665.1 uncultured Pirellulaceae bacterium | reverse complement strand
CTTGGTTTCTTGGTAAAGGTGCTGGCACGAAGAACCACACGGAATTGAGATTCACAGCAATATGGCAATTTTTGACTTCCTTGTCGAGAAACTTAACTTCGTCGACACTTGAAAGGCGTTTTTGAGTTTCAACAAGCGATAGGCTAAGATCGTGGCTGACCAACGACGACAACAAATGAGTTACGATTAGTACAGACATTTATTTAGCACCTTCCCGGAGACGATTCAGTGACCCAACGGAAAACCAATTCTACGGCATCGAGACGAGAATTTTTGCATGACAGTTCCAAGCTGGCGGTCGCGGGCGCGGCGGCTTCGAGCCTGTTGGCGTCGCAGCCTGCATTGGCTCGAACGGCTTACGCAGGGGGCTCGGACACGATTCGACTGGGGCTGGTCGGTGCCGGCGGCCGAGGCACGGGGGCGGCGATTCATGCGATGAATACAGAGAGCGGAAATGTCGAGTTGGTCTCGGTGGGCGACGCCTTTCAAAAACGTTTGGATTTTTCTATCCGAACGTGCGAGACAACCAAAGAGGGCAAGTTCAAAGATCAAGTGCTCGTCCCAGACAACAAGCAGCACGTCGGTTTGGATGCTTACGAAAAGGTCGTGAACGATCCTCAAGTGGACATGGTAATTTTGGCCACACCGCCGGGGTTTCGCCCGTTGCACTTTGAAGCCGCAATCAATGCGAACAAGCACGTCTTTATGGAAAAGCCGGTGGCGGTTGATGCTCCGGGTGTGCGTCGAGTTTTAAAAGCGGGAGAGCTGGCTAAGCAGAAGAATTTGGCCGTAGCGGTTGGGCTTCAGCGTCGCCACGAGCGTGCCTATCGCGAAACAATGGAGCAGCTACAAGGCGGCATCATCGGCGACTTGATCCACTCGCGGGTGTACTGGAACGGCGATGGTGTTTGGACTCGTCCCCGACGCGAAGGCCAATCAGAGTTGGAGTACCAGACGATGAATTGGTATTACTTCAACTGGCTATGCGGTGACCATATTGCCGAACAGCACATTCATAACTTGGATGTTGCAAACTGGTTGATGAACGACTATCCGGAAACGGCTCAGGGCATGGGCGGTCGCCAAGTTCGTGTTGGCGACGACACCGGCCAGATCTACGATCACCACACCGTCGAGTTCACTTATGCCAATGGTCATAAGATGCTGAGCCAATGCCGGCACCAAAAGAATACTTGGCGTTCGGTTTCCGAGCACGTTCACGGCAGCAAAGGTTACGCCAATATTGGAGCAGGAAAAATCTGGGACAATGACGACCAATTGATCTTTGAAACCAAGGCCGGTCGCGACGGTCACCAGCAAGAGCACCGCGATTTGTTTGCCGATATTCGCAACGGAATCATTCCTAATGAAACGGAGTACGGTGCGAAGAGTACGATGACGGCAATCTTTGGCCGGATGGCAACCTACTCGGGGCAAGAGATCAAATGGAAGGACGCCATCGAGTCGGAAATCGTCCACTGCGACGTTGACAACTTGAAGGGCTTTGACGGCGAAGCACCGATTAAGCCAGACGCGGATGGGAATTACCCCATTCCGATTCCAGGCCAAAAAGTGGAATTAGTCTGTGACTGGCTGAAGAAGAGACGACGACGATAGAAAAGACGACGACGATTATCGTCTGTCAAATCAAAGCAAATGAACTTACGAAAAAACTCCGTGTTGCTGTTGGGCGACGCGGAGTTTTTTTTGTTTAGACCTTCGCACGAAAAACGTGCCAAAGATTTGTGGGCTCGGCCTACTGCAGCCGGCCGGCTTATTTAGCTGGAGCGTCGCGAAGTTGCCCAGTCGGAGCGTTGCACTGGGACGATCGAAGCGGGGTAGGGTTACTTGAGCCCCAGAGCTTCGATTTGCTGGTTGGCACCCGGAGTCATGCGGCGAATCTTGGCGGCCAAAACTTCTTTTTCAGAAGAAGACGCTTTTTCGGCTCGGGCTTTGATCAACGCCATTTTCTTTTTGCGCTTACGTCGTCGTCTCAGTTCTCGCTGTCGTTCGCTACCACTCATCGGGAATCCTATTTGATATTTTTAAAACTTATGTTTTGCGTTTAAGATTGGGATGATATCGGAGGTTCCTCCGCTTTTCAACGCAATTTTCCGGTAGTTGACTGGGAATTGCTGCGATTTCCGGAAACGACGCTGCGAACAAGGCAGCTTTATTTTTTTCAAGCGGAATCCGCTCGCGGGCCGGGAAGCGCCTCAGGACCCAAATATCCGTCCAATTCCTTACGAGAAAACTGCAAATGCAGGCCATTACAGTTTTTTCGAGGTGACGTGTGATTATACTGAAGACTTCGTTCAGGCAATTTATATGTCGATTATTTGCCTGAAGCTCGAACCAAGGGAAGCCTAATGAAAAAGCAACGCGTCGCTCGTCAAGCCAGAAACAAAAAAGTCAAACTTCGTCGCAAAACGAAACGGCACCAACTCGGATTTTCAAGCCTCGAGCCAAGGCACTTGCTGGCGACGCTGACTTGGAATCCTGATTTTGGTGCTGTCACGGTCACCGCCGCCCCCGGGAGTAATAGCAACTTCAGGTTTTTCAGCAACGACGATGGCGACTTGGTCATCAATACGTTTGGCGACGAGATAGAGCTGGTCGGCGATCCGGGCAATAATTTCACGTTGTCGACGACTGGCACAACCGACAACGACACCGTCACGATCGACACCGAAAATGAAAATGTTTTTGCCGTCAACCTCAGCATGCTTGACGGCATCAACCGGCTAAGAGCTTTCGGCGACATGGTCATCGTGCAGAGCCTGAATGTTCGCGGTGGCGATGACGGTAACGATATCGATCTATCGCGTTTGTCTTCGGAGGTCGCCGATTTTTTTCCGGATTTCGCTGTGACAACGATTGTTAGCACGGGCGATGGTGATGATTTTGTGGTCGGGTCTATCTTTGACGATCAAATTATGGTCGGCGATGGGGACAATTTTGTTATCGGCTTTGAGGGTAACGACCAAATTATATCTGGAGACGGCTTCGATATTCTCTCGGGCGATGACGGCGACGACCGAATCGATGCCGGCGGTGGCAATGATCGTCTTTCAGGCGGCTTGGGCGACGATGTTATTTTTGGCCGAGCCGGTGAAGATACGCTAAATGGCGATGACGGCGACGATACGCTGGTCGGCGGAATCGATTTTGACTTGATCGATGGTGGCGATGGCAATGACGTTGCTTCGTACGTCGATTCTGGAACCAGTGTGATTGCGACGATCTTTGAAGACATGGATGGCACGGGCATCGCGGATGGTTTCACCGAAACATTGGTCAGCATCGAAGGTCTTGGCGGCAGCCAGTTTGACGATGAATTGCGTGCATTCGGCGACGTCGACAATCGAATGTTTGGCTTTGGCGGTGACGACTACATCTTTACCGAAAATGGCAACGACACGATTGACGGCGGTGACGATTCAGACACGCTCGATTTTGCTCCGCTGCTGTCAGGCGTAACGGCCGAACTGCGTGATGCGGTGCCCGGCCCGTACAGCCATCAGTTTGGCGGCGGCACGATTATTTTTGTTGAAAACCTGATCGGAACCGATCGAAACGACGCGTTCATTGGCAACAATGCTGTTAACCGACTCGAAGGCGGCCTCGGTGACGACGCGCTTTCGGGACGCGGCCAGGACGACTTGCTGATCGGTGGATCGGGCAACGATCAAATCTCCGGCGGAACCGGCGACGACATGATCATCGGTGGCTTTGGGGCGGATACGATCAACGGCGACGCTGGCGATGACCACATTGTTGCCGACGGCCAAGTGAATGTCACGTTTGCCAACTTGCAGCAGACGGATGGCGCTTTGCTGACACCGATCTTTGCGGCGACTCAAAACGGCCTTTACGATTTTTTCAATGCGGGTGAGCTTGCTTCGCTTGGCTTGCAGAGTTTGGCCGAGGACGGCGACGCGACACAGTTGATCGCTGAAGCCGCGGCTAGCGGAAACGTTGGCGAATCGATGGTGACTCCCGGTGGAGTTCTTGCTCCTGGCGAATCGCGCACTTTAACGTTTTTTGCCAGCCCGTTTGATACGCAAACGCAGTACTTGAGTTTCGCCTCGATGGTGTTGCCTAGCAACGACGCGTTTGTCGGAAATGACGATGCGTTGGCGATTAAGCTGTTCGATGACAACGGCAATTTGATCCGACGCGTCGGCGATGAAACGTTTATTGTTGCTGGATCAGAAGTTTGGGACGCGGGATCGGAAGTTAACGATGAAATCCCCGAAAACACAGCTGGCTTGGAGCAGACGACTGCGAACACGGGCACCGAGGAAGCACTTGAAATTGCTACTCACGCCGGTCATCAAGGCTCTAACAATCTAGGCGGCGCGATTGGGAACATTCTGACGGCACGGCCGAACGCGGACTTCACGCTGCCGGGTGCAAACGTCTTGGGAATCAACGTTGATAACGTGGCACTTCGGGAAAATGGTTTCTCGGTTGAAGTCACCGACCAACCGTTGTCTTCGTTGTCGACGAACCAGCCGCCTATCAATTTGTTGAACGAAGCCGTTGCTGGGAATTTGTATTTCAATGTGCATACGTCCGATTTTCCAACGGGAGCGATTCGCGGGCAGCTTGAGGTTGTTAGCGAGTCGATTTTGGACGGAGTTCGTACGATCGAATTGTCCGCGACTTTGACAGCCGAGCAAGAGCCCAATAATAGCTCGACTTCGCTTGGGGGCGGTCAAGGAACAATGACCATCGTTTCTGACGGTGGCGTCATCACTTATTCATCAACGCTTTTGATCTCCGGGCTGACCTCTGCCGATCTGTTGCCGGTGGCTGGCTTTAGTGCCATTCATATTCATAACGCGGCGGCGGGAATCAACGGTCCGGTCATCACCGATATCGTTCAAGACGCGGGCGGAGATATTACCGGCGATACGGATTCGGGCAGCGTTTTTGAGGCTCAATTCGAAACCGCGGACGACGTTATTTTTGGAAACGATGGCGACGATCTGATCGCTGCTGGAGCCGGTAACGATACGGTCAGTGGTGGTCGCGGTAACGATACGATTTATGGCGATCTGGGTGACGACGTCTTAATCGGTAATGGCGGCAACGACATGATTTCCGGTGGCGAAGGCAATGACCGCCTGAATGGTGGCACTGGTTTGGACACGCTTTTGGGGCAAGCTGGTGACGATTTCCTGATTGGTTTTTCTGGCGGTGACACCGTCGATGGTGGTGAAGGCCGCGATTTCGCGTCGTTTGCAGATATCAACCAAAGCGTCACCTTGGACCTGTTCAGTGACGGTACCGGCACGGCAAGTTATGGATTGACCAGCGATGCCTTTTCGGGCATCGAAAACTTGGTCGGATCCAATTTCGCGGACAACATCACAGCCCATGGAAACGCTGACAACGTAATCATCGGCTCCGGTGGCGACGATTTAATCCTGGCCGGCAGTGGGAATGACACCGTGACGGGCGATGCAGGCGACGACCGCCTGCTGGGGCTCGATGGTGAGGACGTTTTGATCGGCGGAGCAGGAAACGATTTGCTCAACGGTGGTCCTGGCATGGACAATTTGCATGGCGGTGCCGGCAATGACTTCTTGCTCGGCTTCACGGGCACAGACTTTGTCGATGGCGGCACGGGCTTCGATCAGAATTCGTTCCAAGGCAACACAACAGGCGTGACGGTTGTCTACGACGAAACGGGTACTGGAAGTGCCTTCAACGGTTCGGGAACGGAGTTCTTCTTCAACGTCGAAACGATTTCAGGCTCCGAATTTGACGATGCGATCTACGCCAACGGCAACGTCGGTCGAACGATCTTCGGGCTTGGTGGGGACGACATCATCGTCGGCTCCGATGGCGAAGACGTATTGATTGGTGGTCTGGGCGATGATGTGATCCGCGGCCGAGGTGCCTACGACATCGTATTTGGCGGTCTTGGAAACGACCTGATCCAAGGCGGCGATGGCGACGACTTCTTGCGAGGTGACGCGGGCGATGACCAAATCTTCGGCGACGCCGGTGACGATCGATTGGTTGGCGGCGATGGCGACGACCTCTTGGTCGGTAATGCGGGACGAGACTACTTGTTCTCGGGGGCTGGCAACGACCAATTGTTTGGCGGTGATGACGATGACGAGCTACGTGGCGGACTTGGCGATGACCTGCTTGCCGGCGGACTCGGCACCGACCTGTTGATTGACTTCGAAGGGAATAACACGCTGTTCCAGTAAACCACTGCGAACTTGCTGCGTGCCACTTTGCAAAACGCAACTGAGAAACAATTGAAACCGGCACACGACAGTGCCTGTCGGTTTTGACGTCGAACCTAAAAGGGCCCGTGATTCGTCGCGGGTCTTTTTTAGTGCCCGATCGCGTGTGTTTTTCGCATATGCTTGCAGGCGACCGCCACAACTTCGGAAGCTCCAATAGGTTTCGGCAAAAACTCTAAGGCACCCAGCAGCCTCGAGTAATCTCGATGCCGTACACCTTCGTTGTCGCTGAGCATGACCGATGGAATGACGGTGTCCATTTGTGAGGCAAGGTACTCAAGCACCAAGTAGCCGCTGCGACCGGGCATGCGGCTGTCTAGGACCATAAAGTCAGGTCGTTTGGTCAGGGCGATCGCGATGGCAGCGTTGCCGTCATTGGCAATCAGCGTGTTAAAGCCGGCCGATCGAAAGGCGTCAGAAACTTCGATCGCGTATCGACCATTGTCGTCAACCACTAAAACCGTGTCGGTTGATTGGCTTTGGCGTGTATCCTTGCCCAAAGGCTTCGACGAATTTTTGGAGTCCGAACTGCGGTCTTGCATGGCTTTGGATTAGTAAGAACAAGTTTGAGTTCATCGACAACTGCCGATCTTCCGAAGTCAGTCAGTCCCGTCACAGAACCGCGTCAACCATCTTTACTCTACGTTTCTTTTCGCAGATGTACGGAGAAAAATTCATCGAAATCTGAAATTTGGTATCTGCCCCATTCCCGCGGAATTCCGTCAGATTCTCAAACCAATTCTGCCTCGCCACCGAGACAGG
>CAZROJ010000201.1:0-1659 GCA_964601665.1 uncultured Pirellulaceae bacterium | reverse complement strand
TATGCTGCGTTGATGTATGCTGCGTTAACAAGCAGCATTGCGAATTTTGATTGAATCAAGGTTTGAGAGCGGACATCGAAAACGCTCGTGAGACTGAAGCATGGACAAGCGGCAGGTCCACCAACCGCCGGTTGCAACAGTCTTCAGCGGTGTCGTGCCAGTGCATGACTTCGGGCTCGCCGACCCTCCAGCAGAGACAAACTTCCTTTCCAGCTCTCATCGCCGGGAAATCAATGTAGCCGTCGGAGGCATTCGCAGGCAAAACGTTTAACCTCAATAGTTCATCGATACAGCTCGCTAGTTTTTGAGACTTGATTTCAGTCTGAGTTTCAATCGAACGAACTTCTTTGGAGTATTCCGACTTATCACTGGGATCGCTTGACAGATAAGCCAGTCTTTCGCGAGTTTCCGAAATTTCCGTGTTCAGCGCGACGACATCTTCGGCAATCATTCGGACTAGCGGAAGCGTCGAATTTGCACTCTCAATTGTAAAATCTTTTTTGCACTCGATGAATGACATTTGTGACTCTTAACGGGACGGCAAAAAGGTAATTTCGGCTGATTAAAGCTAGTTCGTGCTGCAATAGGGCAACGCAAGTCGCCGATAGTTTTTGTAAGGAAATAGCAAATGCTGGGTTGTAGCGGGGCCGATCGGGCTATTCACTCTCGCCGAACTCCCGTTGCTAGAACGGCGACGACACCCGATTGTAAGACAGAAACCGAAATCGGGAATCAGATCCAACAAGTTGGTGGTCGTCAGTTGTAAAGTTGCTCGGACGCCGAGGTTAGGTTTCCGAGTTGAAATACCGCATCAGCACGTTCAAATTATTTATCAAAAGGTCACGAGAATAATTTTATTCGGCCAAAAATTTTCTGACTTGGGCTCATTGCCAGCCCCCAAAAGTAAGCTGTCCAGCTCAAAAGCTGGCACCATTTCAGTGCGAGCAGCCCGTTTTCTAGTTTTCTCGCGGATCCAAAATCGGCTTTTTTCCCGGGAAAATGCCAAAAAGGCTCAAGTTGGCGGTCGAATTTCCTAAAAAGATCAAGAAAAACCGCAATTCGTAGACTTTCACAGGCATCCAAGCGTACATTATAGATAAGAAAAATGTCTCGCTTTTCGCTGTCAAGCCTTAACTTGGCCCAACGAGCATTTCGGACGGTTTCCGAATGAAACCGATTGTCGCAAAGGAATGGAAAGAATGTTAGTTCTATCTAGAAAGAAAAATGAAAGAATCGTGATCAACGACAACATTGAAATTGTCGTCGTTGAAATCCGCGGGGACAAGGTCCGTTTGGGCGTGGAGGCCCCGCCGGAGATTCCCGTGCATCGTCGCGAAGTCTACGAGGCCATTCTGCGTGCCCAGCAGACTGAAGCCACTTAGGTCCTAGGTCCAGCCCATGAACGCGGGGGCTCTGAAGTCGGTTTAGCGTTTTTCAAAATCATCGAAAAACGGGTAAGTCTTTCAAAGCAATCGCCGGTTTGGAAGTTGACGATTTTAACGCCCGAAAAATTGAAATAGGCTCTTGACGATATTCCGGTCGAAAAGCTATCTTGTGCCGCTCGCAGATTAGTTGCGTGCAACCGCGGCCCCTTCGTCTAGCGGTCTAGGACTCCGCCCTTTCACGGCGGCAACACGGGTTCGAGTCCCGTAGGGGTCA
>CAZROJ010000200.1:0-8858 GCA_964601665.1 uncultured Pirellulaceae bacterium | reverse complement strand
CTCCCGCCGCAGCGGCGTCGGCTCCAGTAGCGACCGAAGAAACGAAGCCCGCTGAAGACTAAAGTCTTTTGAAATCGGCTCGGCCCACAGGCTTCAAGTTTGCGGGCCGGTCGAATTGTATTTGCGGGCCGAGGCTTTCTGGGGCGATCAACGACCAGCGTTTGGTGACGGAAATCGAATCAGTTCGATTTTTGTTGGACGAGCAGATCGTTTCTTTCTCGGTTTGGACTCGATGCCCGCCGTCCAGAGTAAATTTTCAAACCGCTTGAACCTTGTCAGTTTCAAGCGGTCTTTCTAAACGATTTCGTAACGAATCAAGCAAAATAAAAAGTTGATAAGGATTAACAGATGTCAATTTCCGCAAAGGCAGTAAGTGAACTTCGTAAGGCCACTGGCGCCGGTATGATGGACTGCAAAGAAGCTCTGAAAGAATCGGGCGGCGACATTGATGGTGCGTTGGATTGGCTCCGCAAAAAAGGCCAGAAAGTTGCTGCCAAACGAGCTGACCGCGACGCCAACGAAGGCGTTGTGGTCGCCAAAACCGACGAAGCGGGCAAGACGGGAATCGTGATGGCTGTCAGTTGTGAAACTGACTTTGTCGCCAAAAACGACGGCTTCATCGAATTCGCCAACAGCTTGGCGGACCTTGCCATGGCGAAACTTCCTGAAACCAAGGAAGAGTATTTGGCTCTGGAATTCGAAGGTGGCACGGTTGCCGAAAAGTTGGTCGAAAAAACCGGTACGCTGGGCGAGAAACTAGAAATTTCTGGTTTCCATAAAGTGGTCGGCGACAATATCGCGTCGTATATTCACGCCGGTAGCAAGATCGGTGTTTTGGTTTCTTACAAGGACGGTGGCAAGGACGAGGCCCCTAACTTCTTCCGCAGCGTGGCCATGCATATCGCCGCGATGGCTCCAACGATCATGCGTCCGGAGGAATTGGATGTGGAGTTGGTCCAAAAAGAAACGGAAGCTTTGCAGGCTCAGATCAAAGCGGAAAACGAGCTGAATGAAGCTGAAAACTTGGGCAAGGCGATGAAGCTGATTCCTGAGTTCGGCAGTCGACTGCAATTGACGCAGGAAGTTTTAGACGCCGCCGAAGCCAAGATCAAAGAAGAGTTGGCCGCTGAAGGAAAACCGGAAAAGATCTGGGATCGTATCGTTCCCGGTAAGCTGGAAAGGTTCATCAGCGATAACTCGCAGTTGGATCAAACCTACTGTTTGCTCAGCCAAGTCTACGCTTTGGATGATTCCAAAACTGTTGAACAAGCGGTTGCCGATATGGGCGAAGGTGTTGAATTGGTCGAGTTCCGACGCGTTGCCGTTGGATAATCGCTACGATCGTTAGATGAAACAAAAAAGCCCTGCCTCGTGCAGGGCTTTTTTTATGCTTCAAGCCAACTTGCAACGCTTCGCTGCGGCACCGTCTAGCATCCTTTTTTGTTCGTGATATTCTGTGAGACATAGAGACCGTCCGTCAGCAACCGCCAACCCAAAACGAATTTAGTCGAGTCCAAGAATGAGCAATCCTGCCAAGTACAAACGCATCCTACTGAAACTTTCTGGCGAGAGTTTTAGTCCGTCTGGTGAACGCGGCATCAGCATGGAAGAGGTTGTCCACATCTCGCGGCAGGTTCACGAGGCGCAGCAGTTGGGATGCGAAATTGCGGTCGTCATCGGCGGTGGGAATATTTTGCGAGGAAGTCAGTTCAAGGCGAACAACCAAATCATCGAAGAATCAACCGCTCACTACATGGGCATGATGGCCACGATCATCAACGGGTTGGCATTGCAGGACGCGCTGGAGAGTGTTGGTTGCAAAACGCGACTGATGAGTGCTATTAAGATGGATGGGGTGTGTGAACCCTACATTCGGCGCCGGGCCGATCGGCATTTGGAAAAGGGGCGAATTGTTATTTTGGGCGCCGGCACCGGCGGCCCGTTTGTTACCACCGACACCGCGGCTGCTCTGCGATCGATGGAACTTGGGGCGGACATTTTGATGAAAGCGACCCGAGTGGATGGCGTTTACAGTGAGGATCCAGAGAAGAACCCGCACGCGGTGATGTACTCGGAGCTAGATTTCCAAACCGTGATCGAAAAGAAACTTCGGGTCATGGATTCGACCGCGATATCGCATTGCATGGAGCACAATATGCCGCTGATGGTTTTTAATTTCCGAAAAGATGGGAATATCGTGAAGGCGGTGATGGGCGAAAAAGTGGGAACTCTGGTGACGAACGATTAATTGATTATTCGCGGGAATGGGGCGCAGGTCATTACTGCTTGCGCCGTGTTGTCTACTCTTAGTAGTGGTCGGTTGCATTTTTGCCGACAATACTTGTCAACGATTGTTGAAGAGGCCGATGGAATGCCAATCACACGCAGTTAAAAATTTTGTTAGAATCGTCGTACAACAATTCAATTCAATCGACAACTAAAACCTTAACGAGGTCTAAAAATGGAACCAGCTGAAATTCTTGAAGACTCAGAATTGCGAATGGATAAAGCAATTGAAATCTTAAAAAAGAACTTGAGTGGAATTCGAACGGGCCGAGCCAACCCTGGGTTGGTGGATTCGCTGCGAGTGGACGTCTACGGCAGCCCGACTCCGATCAAACAGGTCGCTCAAGTCGGCGCTCCTGAGCCGACTCAGATTGTGATTCGCCCTTACGACGCCTCAATCATCAAAGAAATTGAAAAGGCGATCGTATCGAGCGATCTTGGTTTTAATCCGCAGAGCGATGGTCGAGTCGTTCGGATCAATATCCCGGCTCTTTCGACCGACGTTCGTAAGAAAATGGTTAGCCGGATCAAGGATCTTTCTGAAGAGGCGAAAATTTCGATTCGAAATGTCCGCCGCGACGGCAATAAGGCGGCTGAACAGGCCGAAAAAGATAAGGTGATTTCTGAAGATCAACGCGATGACGTCAAGGATCAGGTCCAAGAACTGCTGAAAAAGTTCGAGGCTCAGGTCGTCGAAATCGCAAAAGTTCGCGAAGCTGAAGTCCTCGAGGATTGATTTGCTCGACCGGTTCTTGCTACGATCTTTAAAAACATTAACCCGCTAGGTTGACGCCCAGCGGTTTTTTTTTGTTAACAGGTTTTGTTAGGGGCTTTTAGTAAGAGCTTTATTCACAACTGGTGAGCCGACGGCGCTATCCGCGAGCAGGTTGAGTTTTGGGATAAGCACTTAGTTTTTGGCCGGTCCACCTAACGCGTCGGCCCAAATATACCAATATCCTTCCGGGACCCAGGACAGTGTAAGTCGCTGCCCGGAATCAGAGACCTCGCCTTCATAAAACCTGATCGCGATTTCTTTTCCATGAACGTCATGGTGGCTGCGGCCGATTAGTACGTGCGTGAAGCGAAAGGAAAATTCCAGCATCGGACATCCTTGCATCGGCTCATCTGGATCGAGCGAGAGGAAAGCCGATCCGGTTGTGGGGTGCAAATGCATTTCGTACCGTAGTCGCGAATCGTTAAAACGGTAGATGAACGAGTCGTAGGCGTGCTGGCCATCGGATGGGAATTCGATGCTTGCGTCGAGTGCCGCAGCAAGCGATTTTGGTTCATGGTTCATGGCGAGAAATCACGTTTGGTTCCCAGGCTTGGCTGAGCCGTGATCGCGTAAGCGGCCGGGTTCCTCACGTTCGTACGAGTCAATAAATCGAGAATCTGTACAGGTCGAGCCACCGTTCTGTCACCGCGACCTATCAAGTAATTCGATGCGGTGATTGATTCCAATAGTTTCGCAGATTTGAATTTCTCGAATCTGGATGTTTGCTCCAAAGCGTAAGCCGTAATTCCTGCTAGTCAGCGGTCTTCACGATTTTGCATCGCCGCGGCCGCGTTCCCCAGTTGCTGGTTTTTTAACCGATTTCGGTCTGGACCGAGAATGGCTGATTTTACTAGGCTTGGTGGTGTCAAGAATCGTTTAATCATTTTGTTTCTGTGAATGACGCTCGATTCATTTTGAGGCAAAAAGTCGCCTCGAGCAACTTTTTTTCTTTTTGATTGTCGCCGCCGCCAAGCTTTTGGAAACGTCTCCATGTCAACGCTTAAGTGGGTTTGGCACTTATTTGAATGTTCAGGTGTACTCAATGCCGATCGAAAAAATCCACGAGAGCTTCGTCAAGTCATGTCGGCTCAATGTGTTGGCGGATCATTTTTCGAAATTGCTGCCCGATAAGGCAGCCGTGATGGATGTCGGTTCAGGCGATGGCGGATTGGCCGTGGCGATCAAAACTCGCAAGCCGAATTTGGAAATTAGAGGAATCGACACGCTGATCAGAGACGAGATTCAGATCCCCGTCGACTTGTTCGATGGACAAGTTATTCCCGCAGACGATAACTCGACTGACTTCGTGATGTTCTCGGATGTTTTGCACCACACCGATGATCCGATGGTGATGATACGCGAGGCCGAACGCGTCGCGCGGAAAGCGGTTTTGATCAAGGATCACTTGGCTGATGGTTTTTTGGCCTTGCCGACGCTGCGGTTTATGGACGGAGTTGGAAATCGACGGTTCGGAGTGAGATTGCCGTACAACTACTGGCGTTCGGATCAGTGGGAATCGGCGTTCGACGAATTGAATTTGAAAAAAGAAGCATACCGGAATCGCATCAAATTATATCCTGCTTGGGCGAATTGGTGTTTCGGCCGCGGCCTGCACTTCGTCGCTCGATTGGCAGTCAGCTAGGCGACGTTTCTGTGCCTTGGCCAGTTCGCTCTTCGGCCGCTCGGCAAATGTTTCTAAGCATCCCTTCGAAAACGAATTGATGCAGAATGAAGAGGGAATACCAATAGACGATTCCGAAGAGCCCGTGCGGATCGAAAATGGCGGTTTGCCGGACAACGGTTTCTCCGTCTTCGGTGCTCACTTCAAACTCTAACCATGCTCGGCCCGGCACTTTCATCTCGGCCGCTAAGCGTAAAAGCTTGTCAGGCACGATCTCTTCGACTCGCCAGAAATCAACCGTCTCGCCGGCATGCAGCTGTTCCGGATCGCGTCGTCCTCGCCGTACACCGACGCCGCCGACCAACAGATCCATGAAACCGCGAATCTTCCAAAGCCAGTTTCCGTAGTACCAACCGGTATCTCCACCGATGCGTCGAATTGGAACAAAAGCAGTCTTGGCGTCAACGTTGACGACGCGTTTGCGAGAATCAACCAAGCGAGAACCAAACCGCACCCCGCCCCAGTTTCGTTGCTCGCCGCCTGCCGAGAAAGCGTCCGACCAACGAGTGGCCGCGAATTCTTCGTCTTCGTTGACCAGTGCTCGATCAATCGCTTCGTCGGTTGTCCGCGGAACCACCGAGAATAGCCCTTCGGGAACTGGTTGAGCAACGAGAGTTGGGTTTCGCAAACTGTCGACCAGTTTACGACCCACGCGAGAGTATAGCGGCGTGACCAATCCCAGCCAAAGACTTGACAGGTAAGGCGTTAGAAGCGGCACCGGGATCATGATGCGTTTGAGGCCCCGTTTGTTGGCGTAACGACGCATGATTTCACCGTACGAGATCTGATCCGGCCCGCCGATTTCAAAAATCGTCGACTCGGTGACCGGTACGTCCAAGCCTTGCGTTAGATAGGCTAACACGTCTTCGATTGCGATCGGTTGAGCCAAGACGCGGACCCATTTTGGGCAGATCATAATCGGCAAACGTTGGACGAGTGCGCGGATCATTTCAAAGGACAGGCTGCCCGAGCCGATCACGATCGAAGCGCGAAATTCGAGCACGATCGACGACGACGTCCGCAGAATTTCTCCGACCTCTTGCCGACTTCGCAAGTGTTTTGAAAGTTTGTTTTTTGAATCTCCAAGTCCGCCCAAGTAGATGATGCGTTTTACGCCTTGTTGCGAGCAAGCGTTGGCAAAATTTTGAGCAGCCCGTCGATCGGTTTCTTCGAAGTCTTCGTTGTCGCCCATCGAGTGGACTAAATAGTAGGCTGTTTCGATGCCTTTCAAAGCCGCGACCAACGAATCGAAATCCAACGCGTTTCCGATGGCTGCTTCCGTTGTTTGGTCGGCTAGAGAATCGGCGCCGGCAGGTCTGCGGGTCAAGCAGCGGACGGGCAGTTTTCGCTGGCGAAAAATTCTGAGCAAACGGCCTCCAACGTAGCCCGTCGCTCCAGTAAGTAGGATTTTGCTCAAAATGTTGTCAACAACTTTCGTCAAATTTGCACGATAAACGCCACGGATGTCCATTGGAACAGGTAACCAACACCGCCTCAACGCGGAAACGACTGGATTAAGCCAATTCCGGCCTGCGTCTAGCGACTATGCAGACCGAAACGTTCAGTCGGGCACAACAAGCAACAAACGAAGAAACTGTTGAAGCAAGACGCGGTGTTGGTTGTCAATCCAGCAAGAAAACGGTTAGCCGTGGATACCAAAACAGCCTTTTTGAATCTCAAATTATGTCTTACGCCCGCTCTCGACTTTGGTTGGGAATCTCCGGAGTCGGTTCGCTTGTCGTGCTTTCGTCAATTGCACTGACAATGCAGTTGCCCGGTTCGTTTTTGCCCAGCGATACCTTCGCGCCGACGTCTGACGGCTGGGGATTGCTTTGGGTTTTTGCACTGTTGTCGATTTGGTTGCTCCCGTTTGACTTGCTGGGCGGATACATTTTGCCTCGTCGGTTTGAGCGAACAACTCAAGGTTTCGCCCAGTGGTTGGGGCAGTATGGCCGCGGAGTTGGCCTGCAAGCTTTGGTTTATTTTTCAACCGCGTGCTTGATTCTGCTCTCGGGAAGGACGGCGGGCCTCGTAGGTGTGCTGTTGGTTATCTTGGTTGCGACATTAGGCTGGGCCATGATTCGTGACCTTATGTTGCACCGGAGAAAAATAGAAAATCCGGACGTGAAGGCAAAACTGCAGGACGCGATCGAGGCCATTCAGTCTTGGCAAATTTTCGTTCCGCGAACGATCGTCGTCGACCACAAAGACGAAGGGTTCACCGGTGGCATCATCGGGCTGGGCAATTACACGACCATCGTGATTCCAAAGCTTTGGCTTGACACGTTTTCGGCAGACAAGCTTGCAGTCGTGATCGCTCGCCGAGCAACAGCCATCAATCGAGGCAGCTACTTTTACGGTCTTGCGTTTGCGTGCACGTGGAATGTGGTCGGCTTCATGCTGTGCACTCTGCTGCCCGGGGCTGATGTGGTGTCGGTTGCTGGGCTGGTGACGGTCGCGTGTGGTTTTGCAATTTGGTCGTTTCTAGGACTGTTGACTTTGCCGAGCGTCAGTCGAGGGGCTTCGTTGCAAGTCGACGATGTGCTGAATAAAAATGGCGCGGCGGCTGCCGTGATTAAGTCGACCGCCTACGAAATGGATAAGCTGCAGGATGCCGAGCCAGATCGTCCTAAATTGATCGAGACCATTTTTCATCCAATCCCCAACGTTACCAGCCGCGGGACAACGTCCGGCTCGGAGAGTTTAGCCGCTTGGAACGTAGCTCGAATGGCTCTGCTTCAGTCGTGGATCTGCTTTGGATTTTTGTCGCGCTGTGTTCACTGCAATGTCGGTCGGCCCGAACTTTGGACGATGCTCCCGTCGGATTAAGCAACGGTTTACTTCGAGTCACACGACGAGCCGATCGCGAAATTTAAAAAAGACATGTCGTTGATCCCGGCGTCTTCAGCCGAAGCAACTCAAATTAGCGCAAGAAAAAACTCGATCAAATCATCTGATTTGGTCGAGATTTTATTTTCAACGAGCTGGGATTAACAAGCTGGAATTAACTAGCTGAAATTCGAAACAGCAGCGATTACTTCTGTTCTAGCTGCTCGATTTCTTTCAAAACCTTGTCGGCTTCTGCGTTTTTCGCATCGCTTCTGGATCGGTCCTCGTGCGAAAGCTCGTAAGCTTCCTTAAGCAGGCGGTTGTACTTTTCTTGCAGCTTTTCCAGCTTACTCTTGCCAAATCCAAACACGCGACTCTCCAAATACCGACAAATAAAACGAATCGCTGGTGGAAACCGTCCACGTTTCTGCTGGTTAACGGACGTCGGTGAAAAGTTTAAATGTCGGGTAGGGGATTTGGGCACCGCGAAAAAGAGAATCGGCAATTTCCGCCTTAACCAATTCGCCGGTTGCTGGTTGGTTGGCGAGAGTCGTTTTGTTAAATCGCTGTTACGGTTTGCCGGCCAATTCGTAAGCCGAACTGGCTCTGCCTACTAATAATGGATCCGTACTGCCAATGGTCTTGAGATTTTTGCCTTGGTACGGCAGGTGATTTAAAACAAAACGCATCGAATTCAGTCGGGCTCGTTTTTTGCAGTCCGACTTGACAACGATCCACGGCGATTCTGGGAAGTCGGTGTAATGAAACATCGCTTCTTTGGCCTTGGTGTAGTCGTCCCATTTGTCGAGCGATGCCAAGTCGATGGGCGACAGTTTCCACTGCTTTAAAGGGTGGACTTTTCGGTTGTCAAATCGTCGCTGTTGCTCTTTTTGGCTGACAGAAAACCAAAACTTAACCAAATGGACGCCGCTCCGGATCAAGCTCCGTTCGAACTCGGGCGTTTGATGCATAAATTCGTCGTATTGTGCGTCCGAGCAAAACCCCATCACCCGTTCGACGCCGGCACGGTTGTACCAAGACCGATCGAACATCACGATCTCGCCGGCGGTGGGTAGGTGTTTTACGTACCTTTGGAAATACCACTGTCCGAGTTCGGTTTCGGTGGGTTTCTCGAGCGCCACCACGCGTGCGCCGCGTGGGTTTAAATGCTCCATAAACCGTTTAATCGATCCGCCCTTGCCCGCCGCGTCACGTCCCTCAAACAACACGACCACCTTCGGTCGCTTCTTTGACTTCGAAATTCGCGATGCCCTTTTTTGTTTTTGA
>CAZROJ010000199.1:0-8863 GCA_964601665.1 uncultured Pirellulaceae bacterium | reverse complement strand
GCCCGCCGCTGGATTCAACTCGAACTTCTGGGCAAATCCAGATTCGCCAGTGGACTTACTGAGCCGACATTTTGCCTCGCCGATCAAGCGGTTCGACCAAAGCGGCTTTCATGTAGTCTGCGTTCAGTCGGCCGATGAAGGCAATGCTAATTTCTTTCGGGCATTGGGCTTCGCATTCGGCGTAGTTACGGCAAGATCCAAAACCCTCGGACTCCATCTGGTCGACCATGTCTTTGGCTCGATCAAATCGTTCGGTTTGGCCTTGCGGGAGCATGCCAAGGTGAGCCGATTTGGCCGCTGTGAACAACATCGCCGAACCGTTCGGGCAGGCAGCAACACAAGCACCGCAACCGATGCAACTGGCCGCGTCGAGCGAAGTTGCTGCGACTTCGGGCGCAATCGGAATCGAGTTCGGCTCGGGTTTCGGGCCGGAGTGATTGCTAATGTAACCACCGGCTTGGATGATCCGGTCGAAAGCCGAGCGATCGACAACTAAGTCTCGCAGAACGGGAAACGCTTTGGCTCGCCAAGGTTCGATGTAGATGTCGGCGTTGTCTTCGAAGCTCCGCATGTAAAGCTGGCACGTGGTCGTGGCAGATTTTGGGCCGTGAGCTTCGCCGTTGATCACCATCGAGCAAGCCCCGCAGACGCCCTCGCGGCAGTCGTGGTCAAACGCGACGGCTTCTTCACCATCGGCAATGAGCTGTTCGTTCAGCAGGTCCATCATTTCTAAAAACGATGCGTCCGGCGTGACGTTGTCCAGTTTGTAGGACTTCATCTCGCCTTTGTCTTTAGAATCTTTTTGACGCCAAACGTGGAGGTTAATTTTCATGATTTGTAGTTCCTGTCGGCTAGTGGAAGGGCCTCAAAGGCCAACGGTTCTTTGGTCAATTCGGGTTCGGCGTCTTCGCCTTTGTATTCGAAAACTGAAACGTGAGCGTATTTTTCATCGTTGCGTTTGGCTTCGCCTTCGGGCGTCTGGTGTTCTTCACGCAAGTGACAGCCGCACGATTCATCACGAAGCAACGCGTCGCGACACATCAATTCGCCAAATTCGAGGAAATCAGCCAAACGGCCGGCGTGTTCCAGTGATTGATTGAGTTCGGCGGCACTACCGGGTAATTTGAGGTTATTCCAAAACTCTTTGCGGAGGGCAGGTATTTTTTCCAAGCCTTCTTCCAGCGACTCTTTGTTTCGCGAGATACCGCAGTGCTCCCACATGATCTTTCCCAATTCGCGATGAATCGATTGAGCGGTTCGTTCGCCGTTGATGTTGACCAACTTATTGGTTTTCTCGCGCACTTCTGTCTCGACGCGTTCAAACGATTCGTGGGTCGTGTCAACTTCCGACGCATCGTAACGGCTCAAGTAATCGCCGATTGTTACCGGGACGACAAAGTAGCCGTCCGCCAGGCACTGCATCAGCGAACTGGCCCCCAGACGGTTTGCACCGTGGTCGGCAAAGTTCGATTCGCCGATCGAATACAAACCCGGCACATTCGTCATCAGGTTGTAATCGACCCAAAGCCCGCCCATCGTGTAATGGACCGCGGGGTAAATACGCATTGGCGTTTCCGTCGGGTCGTCGTCGGTTATCCGCTCGTACATTTCGAACAGGTTCGCGTACTTGGCTTTGACCGCGTCGGCCCCTTGTTTTTCCATTGCACTGGCAAAGTCCAAGTAAACGCCGTACCCGGTCGGGCCCACGCCCAATCCGCTATCGCAAACGTCTTTTGCGTTGCGGGCCGCGACGTCACGCGGGACGAGGTTACCGAATCTTGGGTAGCGTTCTTCAAGGTAGTAGTAACGTTCCTCTTCGGGAATGTCCTTTGGTTTTCGCTTTTCATCGGGATCGCGAGGTACCCAAATCCGCCCGTCGTTTCGCAGCGATTCGCTCATCAACGTCAGCTTCGACTGATAATCGCCGGAAGCGGGAATCGAAGTTGGGTGAATCTGCACGAACGAAGGATTCGCAAAACCAGCGCCCCGTTTGTAGGCTCGCCAATTCGCTGTCACGTTGCAGCCTTTGGCGTTGGTTGAAAGGTAATAGACGTTGCCGTAACCGCCCGAAGCCAAGACCACGGCATCGGCAGCATGACGAGTGATCTCGCCTGTGACCAAATCCCGCACGATGATGCCTCGGGTGCGGCCATCGTGGACAACCAAATCCAACATTTCAGACCGCGTGTGCATCTTTACGTTCTTGGCAGCCACCTGCTCTTGCAGAGCCGAATAAGCACCGAGCAAAAGCTGCTGGCCCGTTTCGCCACGGCAGTAGAACGTGCGTTCGACCAGCACGCCGCCGAAGGAGCGGTTGGCCAGTTTGCCCCCGTATTCACGAGCGAACGGGACGCCTTGGGAAACGGCTTGATCGATGATCGCCGTGCTGAGTTCGGCCAAGCGATAGACATTCTTTTCGCGAGCTCGGTAGTCGCCGCCCTTTTGCGTATCGTAGAACAAACGCCATGTCGAATCGCCATCGTTGCGATAGTTTTTCGAAGCATTAATGCCGCCTTGAGCCGCGATACTGTGAGCACGTCGGGCACTGTCTTGGAAGCAGAAACATTCAACGTTGTAACCCATCGCGCCCATCGAGGATGCCGCTGCCGCCCCTGCCAGGCCACTGCCGATCACAATAACCTTGTAGTTGGGGCGATTTTTTGGGCCCACGAGCCGCAAGTCGTTTTTGTGGTTTGTCCAGGCCTCTTCGATTGGGCCGGGCGGTAGTTTTGGATCGAGCGTCAGCATTTTTTTTCTTTGGCTAAAAGTTTTACCGTAAAGTATTGTATTCGCTAAAGTCTTACCGAATCGTCGAGTTGAAATTACTTGACCGATTCAATCGCCGAGTAGGCATCGGTCGGGGACGGCATGGCCCCCGAAAGGAAACCGAGTGGGATGGCGATAAATCCTGCCATAATAAGTACCGTTACGGCCGTCGTTCCAAAACGCAGAATTTTGTTTCGATCTGGATTATCGAGGCCGAGTGTCTGGAACATGCTCCAAATACCGTGGTTCAGGTGCGTTCCAATCACTACCATCGTTACCGCGTAGAAAACGGGGATGTACCAGTACTGAGCAGAAAACGAATTGTAGATGTTTCGATAGACTTCACCGTGAACGAATTCGCCGAATTGGATCGTGCCCGTAGTGAAGTGCAAAATATGGAACACGACAAAAAATGCGATCAGCCCGCCGGAGAACATCATGTACAACGCCGCCGGCGAAGCGAGCTTGCGTTTTGTTTTGACGTAGCCGACCGGTCTGGCTTCGGCGCTGTGCATCGCCAACTGGATCACCACCGTGATGTGCAACAGGACGCTAATCAGCAAAACGGACCTAGCTGTCCAGATCACGGACTCTTTGGGCACCATCGGCACGCCCAGAACTTTTAGGTGATGAGCGTATTCATCGATGTGAGGAACGCCATCGGGCGTCGATCCCGTGAAAACTTTTAAGTTACCCGCGACGTGACCGGCGATAAAGCCAAACAAGATCAACCCCGTGACCGCTGCGATCACTTTTTTGCCGAGGTTACTAGTATAAATTGCTGTTAGGCGATTCATTGTGGATTGGAAGCTAACGGTTTGAATTGGAATGCGGGTTGGACCCGCGAGAGATAAATTACATTATAGGCAGATATCGGTTTTGACTACATCCTTGATAACTGTAAAAAGATCCCCAGCGTAAATCCGCAATGGGTGGCTCAAATTCAACTCGCCGCGACGTTCGGACGCACGGTTGAGTTAATTTAAGTTGGTCAATGAACGTTTTTGGCCGATTGTCACGCGTTTGCATTTAGCGGCGAAATAACGGCCGGGAAAAGACGCAAGCGATTGTCAGCGTTTCGAAAATCAAACGCAGAAGGCTTTTTCAAGACAATTTTTGGAGACCCGCTCGCTTTTGAACGGGGAAAAAACAGGGAAAAGCTCTTCGTCAAAACAAGTTCGTCGTCAATTTTGGCTCTCAACACAAAACCCCAAACTGCATTCGCTGTGAAAACCACCATCATCATCCCCGCTCGTCTGGCTTCGACTCGGCTTCCGCGAAAACTGCTCCTGCGCGAATCGGGGCGCAGCGTCATCGAGCATACTTATGTTGCGGCCAGCCGCAGTCGTTTGGCACAAGAAATTATCGTCGCAACCGATAGCCAAGAAATTGCGGATGAAGTCGAACGCTTTGGCGGTGCGGTTTTAATGACGCGAGCCGACCATGTCTGCGGGACGGATCGAGTTGCCGAGGCGGCTGAGCAGACGGATGCGGAAGTGGTTGTGAACGTGCAAGGCGACGAGCCCGAGATCGAACCGGCGGCGATTGATTTGGCGATCGAGTTAATGCAGGCCGACGACGCGACTCAAGTGGCGACGTTGGCGACGCCAATTCGAAACCGAACGCAGCTGGAGGATCCCGCGTGCGTCAAAGTCGTGATCGACGGATCGGCCAAGGCGATGTATTTCAGCCGCAGCCCGATCCCGCATCCACGAAACTGGAACGACCGGTTAATAAGCGAGCCCGAAGCCGTGCTTGGCGTCGGCGGCCCCGCGTTTTTGCAACACATTGGACTGTACGCGTACCGCCGAGATTTTTTGGCTAAAATTTCCGCGATGCCGCCCGTCGCAATTGAAAAAATTGAATCGCTGGAGCAGCTGCGGATTTTGCACGCCGGTTACCCGATCGCGGTCGGCATTGTGGAACACGCGGCGGCGGGAATCGACACAGCTGATGATTACTCGGCGTTTGTCAGCAGACAGAAAAAAGGTTAGCATAACGTCCCGTCAGGCGTCGGTGCCGGACTCGCCCAGTGGGATTTGTTATCGCCAAATTTTTGCGAAAATAAAAACGAAAACGAACAAAAATCGTTTTTCAGGAGCGCCGTTGCGTTCCCGCTGACGACGGACAAATGGCTTCAATTGCTATTTATTATGCGACACGTGACTCAAAATAAAATTTGAGGTCACGTTGTTTTGTTTTTGGGCTTCAAATGACCAAACATATTTTTGTGACTGGCGGCGTGGTCAGTTCGCTTGGCAAAGGACTCACCAGCGCCTCCATCGGCATGGTGCTCGAACAACGCGGGCTGCGAGTTCGCATGCAGAAACTGGATCCGTACATTAACGTCGATCCGGGTACGATGAGTCCCTATCAGCATGGTGAAGTTTATGTGCTGGACGACGGCAGCGAGACCGATCTGGATCTTGGGCATTACGAAAGATTCACGCACTGCCCGTTGACTCGCAAGTCGAACTACACGACCGGGCAAATCTACCAAAAGGTGATCGAAAAAGAACGCCGCGGCGATTTTCTTGGCAAAACGGTTCAGGTGATCCCGCACATCACCAACGAAATCAAAGATTGCATCGCGGGTTTGGCGACCGAAGACGTCGATGTTGTCATCACCGAAATTGGCGGCACGGTCGGCGATATCGAAAGCCAGCCCTTCTTGGAGGCGATTCGTCAATTTTCGTTGCAGGCTGGCAAAGAAAACTGCTGCTACATTCACCTGACATTGGTGCCGTATCTAAAAGCAGCTGGCGAACTGAAAACAAAACCGACGCAGCATTCGGTTGGCCAGCTACGTGAGATCGGGATTCAGCCGGATATTTTGATCTGCCGAACCGAACGCGAAATTTCGACCGAAGACCGGGAAAAGATTGCGCTGTTCTGTAACGTGCCATTAAAAGCGGTCATCGAAGAAAAGGACAAAGATTTTTCGATTTACGAGGTTCCGTTAAGCCTGGTTGAGCATGGGTTGGGGCAGTTGATCGTTGACAAACTGAATCTGCCCAAGGGCTCGGCGGATTTAAGCCAATGGCATGACATTTTGCATCGGCTTCGCAATCCGACGAGCGAAATTAGCATCGCCGTGGTCGGAAAATACGCCGAACACAAAGACGCTTACAAATCGATTTATGAATCGATTGACCATGCTGGAATTTCGAACCTGTCTCAGATTCGGATCGGGCGAATTCAAAGCGAAGAGATTGAACGCGAGGGGCCGGAGCGGCTGTTGACCGGTTACGACGGAATTTTGGTGCCCGGTGGTTTTGGCGAACGGGGCGTCGAGGGGAAGGTGCAGGCGATTCGCTGGGCTCGGGAACGTAAGATTCCGTTTTTGGGAATCTGCTTGGGAATGCAATGTGCCGTGATTGAGTTTGCGCGAAATGTTGCGGGCTTGGAGGACGCGAATTCGACGGAGTTCAACAAGGATTCGAAGCACCCGGTGATTTGTTTGCTGGACGATCAACACAACGTAACCGACATGGGCGGGACGATGCGGCTGGGAGCTCAAGCGTCAACGGTTGCCGAAGGGACGCAAACTTTTGATAGTTACCAGTCGACGGAAATTTTGGAGCGACATCGGCATCGTTACGAATTTAATAACGCGTACCGCCAACAGCTGGAGGCTCATGGCTTGGTGATTGCCGCGGCCAGTCGCAATGGCAAATTGGTCGAGGTGGTCGAGGTCGCCGATCATCCATGGTTTGTGGCGGTTCAATATCACCCGGAATTTAAGTCCAAGCCGACTCAGTCGCATCCGTTGTTTGCGGGATTTGTCAAAGCGGCCATCGAAAAATCAACCAACAACAGTCGTCAGGCTCAAGAGGCTTAGCTTGGACGGTTTAGCTTGTTTAGCTTAGTGGACTAAATAAAAACGAAAATTTGCAGCCGAGGCAAACATTATTCGGTGGTATTTTAGCTCTCATTCGCGATAGTTAACTTTTAAAAATCTGAAACGAAGCACTCCAGAGAACAAAGAATTAATCATGTCTGAAAACCAAAATAACGAAGAACCAAAAATAATTGTCGACGAAGATTGGAAGTCACAGGTCGAACGAGAAAAAGAAGAATTGACCAATGCTCCCGACGCAAATGCGGAGGCGGAGCAGGGCGAAGGTGAGCTTCCGCCGGCGTCGATCCTTGGGTTGGTGTCGATGTTTGCAACGCAATCAATGGCGGCTCTTGGATTGCTGGTCGATCCAGAAACTGGCCAAGGGCACGTGAGCCGCCCGATGGCCAAGCACTTTATCGATCTGTTGGGTGTCTTGCAGGAAAAAACCGAAGGCAATTTGACCGAAGATGAAGCCGGGCATCTTCGCGATGCGCTGCACCAATTGCGAATGGTTTACGTCCAAACCGAGGGACAGCAACCCGATGGTGCTGCGCCGGAAACTGGATCGTCGATCGAGTTGCCGTAGTCAAAGCCCACGCGTTTGTTTTTTATCTGGTCGTGCCATGTCTTCATCCGCATCTTCAAAACGTCGCAAGTCGGGCAGTCGTTCGCAGGCCACCAAAAAAGATTATGCGACGGCGACGTTGACCAATGATGGCGTGAACTTTTTTGCGTTGGTGCTTGGCCTGACGGTCGGCGCGACCCTGGTCTTGCTGATCATTGGTATCTTCAAAAAACCATCGATCAACGCTGAAATTCTTGCGGGTGACGAGGCGAATATCGGCAAAGTCGCCGCCGTGGTTAAAACGAACGACTTCAAGGCTCTCGTGGAAAACGCTTCCACCGAAGAGCTGGTTAAGACGTTGGGCGGGTTGAATCCGGTGCGGCCGGAAAAGGATTTGCCCAAGTTTGTCAGAGTGTCGCGGCGGCGTATTTTGGTCGCCGATCAGATGATGACTCGAGCACTCAACGACGAACAACGCCGACTGGCAGCAACAACGAAGTTGCAAACATTGGCGACGATGTTTTGGGTGAACCGAGCTAAAAATCCTTTAGAGGTCGCCCATCTGGAAGTCCGGTTGCGAGATGCGACAAACAAATTTGCGAACGACCAAGATAAGGTACTTTCGCGAATTGCTCGTTTGGAAAAAGCGGCTTTAAATTCTTTGACGGCTAATCGGAACGTCGTCGATCATTCTTTGGAGCTGTACGAGCTTTTGAGGGATTTCCAAAACGACGAAAAAGCATCCGAGGTTGTTTTTAATTGTCTCAGTCAGCAGATCGCCAATCCTGAAACTATTTGGGTGGCGGAGGATCTCGCTCGCAACATTCTGCAGCAAAAACCTATTCAGTCCGCCGATGCTGCCGAGAAGGCGTCCGCTTGGTCGCGAATTACAGATTTGTCGGAATTGTGCGAGCGAGGGTTTTTTGATGCCTTCTCCAAGCGAGCACTTGCGGGGAAGTCAGGGCTGGAGGAATTGACAGCAATTTGCACGGATCTCATCGAACTGCCGACGGTCGGTGAAGAAGCCGTGGGCCAAGTCGAAATAGCGGCCGCATGGTTTGAGCAAAATGATCATTACGATTTGGCTCGTAAAATTTATTCGAGCTATCTCAAAAATTCCCCTGCGATTGTCGACAAACGAATTGCGAAGATTGTTCGGCGGAACGGCACAAACGGTATCAAGCGATGTGATGCGGTCGGCAAGCCATTTTCATTAGCGGCAGCAACAACTTTGGCGGGAGAGAAGATTGATCCCGCATCATTCGAAGGCCTGCCGGTTTTGATTGTTTATTGGAGCAGCGAGGATAGTGGCATTGTGAGAAAACTTAGCGAAGTGGAAAAGGCAAGCGGTCGATGGCGGCGGGGCGCGGTCAAAGTAATCACCGTTCAATATGAAAAGAATAAAGATCAGTATCCAAATCCTCTCGCTCGGCGATTGGCCAAACAGCATCGGACTTGGGATTTTTGTTCGATCAATGCCGACGGAACTCATCCATTGTTTGACCAAATTCCGTCAAAGAAAAAATGGCGGCTGGCTCTACTGGACCGAGACCATCGTTTATTAGACGTTGAGGTTGAAATCGGCGGACTGCCGACAGCGGTTAATTCAGCTTTGGCGGGTCGACGCTAAGTGCTAATCCCAAAACTCAAAATGCCCGCGGCTAGTGCTGTGAATCTCAATTCCGTGTGGT
>CAZROJ010000198.1:1308-8926 GCA_964601665.1 uncultured Pirellulaceae bacterium | reverse complement strand
GGTGTGGTTGCCCGGCCGCTTACGCGTCACGGCTCATTTTGGCTGGCGTTGCTTGGTTTGGAATCGACTCGCCGGCGGGTTCCGGAGTCAATTTCTAGCCATTAACTCTTTTTTCTCAGAATTGGGCAATCCGTATCGCCAAACTGCCGATCTGGCAATACAATGTGAGGCTTCCAAAAATGGACGGTCGACTGATCTACGCGCTGCGTGAATCTGGCGAACAGTCCAACCATCTTGGTTCATCTTCCCAGCGAAGAGGCCATTTCAAACTTCGACGAACGATTTTCGCCCCGGTTTGATTGGTCAAGACGATTCATCAACCCCAATTGAAGAGGAAAAAGTGGCAGTAAAAATTCGACTTAAGAAAATGGGCCGGGCGCATCGTCCGTTCTACCGAGTTTGTGCAATGGACTCACGCTCACCACGTGATGGCCGCGTTATCGAACAACTTGGAACCTACGACACCAGCGTTCCAGATACCGATGCCCGCGCGATCCTCAATGGGGAACGAATCGCGTATTGGATGAGTGTTGGTGCTCAGCCGACGCCAAAAGTTTCAACGCTGATCAAAAAATACGGCGCCGAAGGCACTCACCTAGACGCTCAAAAAGAAGCCATTGCCAAATTGTCCGGCCGACGAGCCAACGCAATCGAGTCAGCTCGTGCTGCTGCCGCTAAGGTTGAAATGCCGAAGCCTGAAGCCGCTCCTGCTCCCGAAGCGGAAGCCAAGCCCGAAGGCGAAGCAGCTCCCGCGGAAGCGAGTGCTGACGCTCCAGCCGAAGAAGCCAAAGCGGATGACACTGCCGCACCGGCTGAAGCCAAAGCAGACGACAAGCCTGCTGAAGAAAAAGCTGAGTAATCGGTGATGCGTTTCGATGTTTTGACTTTGTTCCCGGACATGTTTCCGGGCTACTTGAGCCAAAGCATTTTGAACAAATCAATTGAACGCGGATTGGTTGAAATCCACGTTCACAACATCCGAGACTGGGCGACCGGAAAACACAAAAAGATCGACGACACTCCTTACGGAGGCGGACCCGGAATGGTCTTGATGGTCGAACCGGTGGTCAATTGTGTTCGCGATGTGCAAAAGATGGCTGACAAACCAGGTCAGGTCATCATGTTGACGCCTCAGGGTAAACGGTTGAATCAACCGTTGGTCGAGGAACTGGCAGGTGAACCGCGAATGATCGTGCTGTGCGGTCGGTACGAAGGATTTGATCAACGCGTGATCGATATCCTGAAACCCACCGAGCTCTCGATTGGCGATTACATCCTCAACGGCGGCGAAGTCGCGGCGATGGTGTTGGTGGATAGTTTGGTCCGCATGGTTCCGGGAGTGCTTGGAGATGAATTGAGTAGCTGGGATGACTCGTTTTCGCGAGGAAACCGGATGCTCGAGTATCCTCAGTACACTCGGCCACGTGAATTTGAAGACCATGCCGTTCCAGACGTTTTGTTGGGTGGAAACCACCCGGCAATCGAGTCGTGGCGAAAGCAAAAGAGCCTGGAAAACACAAAACTAAAACGAAGCGATTTGTTGGATTCCGATACGGACCCAGCAGCCGATCAAAAATAAACGTTCGGCGTCGAAAGCTTTGAATAAACAAAACAATAAGTAAAAGCGAATATAGAGGAGTTTGGGATGAGTCATAAAATTATGGAGCTGGTCGAAAAGTCCAGCATGAAAGACGATGTTACCGAATTTGAAATCGGTGACACGGTCAACGTCCACTGCAAAATTCTGGAAGGCCAAAAGTCACGTACTCAAGTGTTCTCCGGAACCGTGATTGCCCGCAGTGGCAATGGCGTTCGAGAAATGTTCACGGTACGTCGCATCGTGGCCGGTGAAGGTGTCGAACGAAAGTTTCCGGTTCACTCGCCTCGCGTTGAGAAGATCGAAGTCACTCGATCGTCTTACGTTCACCGAGCAAAGCTTTACTACTTGCGCGACCGCGTTGGTAAGGCCGTTCGCTTGAAAGAACGCAAGAAGAGCAGATAACGGCATTGCCGAGCTGGAAAATTCAAAGCCAAGTGAATCGAACGGTTCGCTTGGCTTTTTTTGTGGCCTTGGGGCTTGTCCGACGTCGCTGCAAGGTTGCGGTCTGACGTATCTCTTCGGACCAAAGGTCCAGCCGATTTCCTAGCCCAGCCGATTTCCGAGTTCAGCCTGAAGGGCTGGGTGATCTGATCGGTGTCAGATTTAATCGCCAAAAGGATCCGTTACTTCAGCTGGCTTCTCTGTTGGCTCGCTAGGAATTGCATTGCGAAAATCGCTACGCCCAATAAGTTTCGCTCCATTGAATCTGGCAACGTACATTGGCAGTGAAGCGGCCGCGGCAAAAATGAGGCTCAGAAAAATAAAGTAGATTATCATCGGAGCCAAGACGTTTCCGGGTGGTTGGGTCATCACCGTCATTCCAACGAACAGCACAAAATAAATTCCAAACCAATAAAACATCGCCCAACTGAAGGCATCACCTTTTTTGTCGACCATCATTCCAAGATAGAAACAAGGAAGATTGATCAGCGTGGTGATGGCGATCACGATCGCGTATCCCAGTACGAATCCGAAGCCAAATCGTTGGCCTTCTGCAATACTGGCCGAACGCTCCGCTTGAAACTTGGCGATGTTTCTGGAATCCACAACAACCTCTTCAAACGTGGTTTCGCCCGTGTTCGGATCGGTCTGAGTTTCGACTTCTGTGTCACCGATTTCCACGATTTGTTGCACAAAATTTTGGGTCAGAATGGAAACCGCTTGCGACGGCGCGACCAGCACGACGGCGATCACCGCGGTAATTCCCAGCATTTCTTTGATGTCCAATCGTTTTGCTTTTGGTGTATCTGATTCGGCTATCAACTGCCAGCCAAAAATGAATCGGCCCAGCCAATAGGGAACTTGCGCGGCAACAATCAATGGAATTCCAAAACACCCAATGACAATCAATAATTCCCAAAGGCTCATTTCCATATCAAAGAAAGGACGACGCGGGAGTGAGGTGAGAAGGACAGCGAACATCCCTGCGAAAAAAATTACCAGCACGGCGCCGACCGAAGTGAGCGTCCGGGCAACATAAGACCCCGGTCCCAAAACAGCCCAAGCTCCCGATAACATGACGATCGGATAGAAAACGGCATAAGCAAAAATAAATGCGACACCGAATGTCGGTTCGATCAATAACGAAGTGACAAACACCACCGCCGCATACGCAGACACGACATAAACAAGGCTTTTCCAAGGTGATTTTTGAATCATTATCCTAGCGTGCCAGTTAAACGAACGGCGATTGAAAAAAACGATCGGGGCGAAGCATATCCAATCCCGGCTTGGGTTGCGTGTTAGGGCAAAAAGAATTCAACTCGATCTAAACTAACGATGCTTTGTCCCGCAGAGTACTTGAGTTTCGCATTCAGAATCCAAAAACCAGTCAGGCCATTTTTTAAAATCGCAAAGCATTAAATTCCGTGCCAGCAAAAGGATTTCCGGCGACAGGGGTGCCTGATGCATCAGTGCCCATGCGGTAGGGTTTTTGAGCACGATACATTTCAAGCCGAGCCATCATGCCGCTGCGTTGTTCAGCCGAGTAACTTGAGCGGTCAAAATCGTCACTGCGATCCACGGCCTGTTGTTGGAACTTAATCGCGCGATCAAATTCGCCGAGCTCGGCGAAACAGGCCGCATAAATTTCCAATGTTGCCGGCGGTTTGTCTTGCAAGTCTTCGGCACCGGGCTCGAGTAATTCTAAAGCAGCCGCGCCGTCTCGCTTGGCTTCGAAAGGACAAGTTGCCAGCAGCCAGGCGAGGACGTTTTTAGATTTGGTTTGGTGGGGAACGAGTTCTGTGACTTCGCGATAAAGATCAACCGCTCGCATAAAATTCCCTTTCATGAATTCGGCCTGAGCCAGCAAAACAAAAAAGTGTTCATCCGAAGGTTGTTGCTGGTGGGCTTCCCGCAATAGTCTTAACGCCGCTGTATTTTTTTCGTTAGTGACAAGGTAAAGGTATCCAAGGTCACCTTTTAAATAGGGCAGGTTAGGCCGTTGGTTTTTGGCGAGGTTCAAATGGCGTTTGGCCAGATCATAATTTTTCAACTGAAAACAAATGCGGCCCAGCATTGCCTGCACTTCCGGTTGCTCGGAGTCGCGTTCTAAAAATCTCTCGAGCGTCGCCTTTGCCCCGGCCACCTTATCCTCCATCAAATCAAGCTTTGCAATTCCAGTTGCCGCCTGCCATCGCGATGGATCCAGTTCTAACACACGTTCGTATTGCTCCTTCGCTTTACTGAGCAGAGCCGACCCTGGAACTGGAAACTTGGCCGTGTCGTTGATCGTTTTCATGGAGACCCAATCGGCATTGGCCAGCAAAGCTTCCACATTCGCCGGCGCGAGCTTTAACGCTCGATCGCATAGACGTTTTGCGTTGCTAAATTGCTTGATCGCCATCAAGTCGCGTGCTTGTTGTGCCAGCAGTATCGAAGTTTGTTCCGACAACGCCGGTTCAAGAATCGATGCCGCGGTTTGAAAGTCGGCTGCCACCAATTGATCGTGGAGCGAATGTGAATTGTCTGGATGGTTTTTACCAACCCAGAATCCGCCCAAAACTGTATCGCTGGCGACGGCAGACAATTCTCGGTTCAGGAGACCAATGTCGTCGGTCAAAATTCCGTCTTTTAGAGCTCCCGCTGGGTAGATGGCCGCCAATTTTTGTTCGCGGTCAACTAAAAATATCACCGGCGTTTGTGGCAATTCCAATTTAGCAAAAAGATGTCCACAAGTAATTTTAAGCTGCTCGCGTCCCGCATCCGAAAGTGATAACCAATTTTTGATTCGTGGAAAATCCTCGCCAAACGTCGACACATAATTCCAGATTTCATCGGGGCGGAGATCTGCATTGCCTAAAAAAATTGTGACCAAGTCCACGTTGTTTGCCTGAAGTTTTTCAGCGATCCTATCGAGCCGAAAAAGAGCCTGGTCTGATTCGGAATTGTTGTCCCACAGCATTACAACGGTTGATCGCTGGTCAGACAATCGAAGCGAGCCCCATTGTGCAGCCGCAGCCTGCACTTCCCAACCAGGCAAGGGTTGTCGCGGGCTCACCATGACCCTGCTTTTTGCTTTGGGGATTAAAGAACTCCCGGCCAGCGGCGCGGCGCGGTATTTTAAGTCGCGCCGCTTGCTAATCCGTTCATTGAGCGACGCGTTTCCCTCGACCAGTTCGTAGACGGAACCGACCGAAAGATTTGTGAAAGTCTGTGTCAGGCCCGACGGCCAATAAACAACGGCGGATTCGATAACGCGTTTTTCCGATCCCACACCAAAATGCAAAACGCTCGTCGACTGGCTACGAGCACCATTTCCAGCTTGGACTGATCGAATCAACGGCGATGATTGATCCTTTAAATAAAGTTCGACGCGAGCCCCGACCGCATCGCGGTTTGATTGTTTACCAGTCAATCGAAACGAAATTGAATTTCGATTGCCAAGTGCATTGATGAAGATTCGAATTTGCGGGCTAGAACGACATAGCACGACCAAATCCATATCGCCGTCGTGGTCCCAATCGGTTGTTGCCGCCGCGCGAGCGTCGTCGGCTGCGGGCAAGTTCAAGCCAGACACCGACGACATTTCGGCAAATCCGCTACTACCGATGCTCAGCAAGCAACGGTTGGCTTGCCGCGAATCGATTGACAAACGACTGGCAACCGCTTGACGCATTTCCGCCTCGTTCGAAATCAAATTCGCGGAATCATCTCTGGCAATTCGAGTGTAATTACCGTTGCCAATAAACAAATCGTCTCGACCATCGTTGTTAACATCCAGCACAGCCGAAGCGGTCGCGAACTGATTGGAAAAAAATGGTTTGCGTAAATAAAAGGGGCTTATGCCGTTGTCTTGACTGCCAAAACGCACGAAACTCTCCGACCCTTTTGATCGGTTGGCGACGAACAAATCGCTGCGGCCATCGCCGTTGAAATCACCAATCGACAAACTCCCAATAACGGAGCCTAAAGTCTCGGACGAATCCGACGGCACTCGCAAGAGCTTGCCATCGACGTTGTCAAACGCCAAGGCTCCCCATTCTTCGGACGCGACATCCAAGTCCTGATCTCCGTCAAGATCGCGGTCATGCCAGACGGCGGCGCGGCTGCAGAATTTGGCACCTTCGGGCAATCCCGTATCCAAGTCAACTCGCGAAAATTGGAACGCTTCATTATTGCGAAGCAAAATGCTTGAGCCGCCGACTCGATCGGCCAATCGATTGCCGAATTCTTGCTCAATCGTTCGGCATACGAATAGATCCAAATCTCCATCGCTATCAAAGTCAGCGGCTGACAAGGACACGCCTCGCCGGGCGATCGGCAGTTCGTTTTCAAGCTGAAATCTTCCTTTACCATCATTGGAAAACAGCACCAACGCTTCGGTGGTCGCCACCGCAAGATCTTGGTCACCATCGTTGTCAATGTCGATAAACAATGCCGCTCTCGATTCATCCAGCAAATCGGTATGAGAATCAGCGCTGTTGTCTTTTGCTGTGGCGTCTTTATTTTGCACCAGCAATAAATTTGGCAAACCCCGAGGTTGGCAAACGTAAATGTCATCCAGTCGGTCACCGTTAACATCGCCAATCGCGATTCCTTGTTTGCCGCTAACGTCAATACCCGGAAGTTTACTCGCCCATTGATCCAAGCCGAACGCAAGTTGATCGTTGAGACTTTTGCAATCCGCCAAAATGGATGCCGAGCAATCAACGAATAGCCGAGGGCTATTAAGATTTAACGAAACGATTTCAGCGGCTGAAGTGGTAATTTTATCCAAACGAAATTTATCATTGCCGCTAGATACATTGGTCCAAGTCATCTGCCAAATAGCGGTCGACTGGATTGCGAGCTGTCGTTTTCCCGACGAATCCCGGCCTTCTTTGGTCTGCGGTCTTGTACCCGCGGCGACGGCGAGCACGGTTGTCTGAACTTTGTTGCCGACAATGTTAAGGTTTTCCAGACGCAAGTTAACCTTGATGTCTTTGCAATCGGCCAAAGGCACCATCGCATTGACGAAGAACTGTTCGAAAGCGCGTTTGTTTTTAAAAACTGGTGCTGAATCAGATTGAATGTAGCGGCTCACTTGCGTGCCCGCGTCGTTCATACGCTCGCTAATTTTTTGGGGATCGACTCCAACGCCTGAGAAAGACTGCGTCGCCCAAGTTGGAATGATGGTCGGAATGCCAGTCGTTTTGTCTCGTACAAATCGCTCGAGATCTTTTAGCTGTCTTTCGATCACCAGCTCGGCCGCCTGGGCAGGTGTCATGTCGCGGCGAAGTTGACGCTGGACATCGATGGAGGCTCTGACGGTCGTTGGCGCATCGCGGAGTTCTAGATTGCCGAACGTTGGACTTCCGTCGTTTGCTGATCCGTCGGCAAAAATCCAGCTCCAAATCCCCCAGACTGCGGCGGAAACCAAGAACGCGAGCAAGCTCAGGTAAACAATCGAAAACAGCGTCGACGAATGCGGAATGCGGCTTGCTGGTCCGTCCATGGTAAATCAAGAAGTTTGAGCGTATTCAGGGTGCAATTCAAGCGGCGTCAAAGCGAAGTCTTTTGCGTATCGAACAGTGTCGA
>CAZROJ010000198.1:0-1208 GCA_964601665.1 uncultured Pirellulaceae bacterium | reverse complement strand
AGCGATTGGGCCAAAAGCGATTGGGCCAAAAGCGATTGGGAAACTACTGACCCCAAGTCCAAGATTCGCAATCATTGCCAATACCAGCGTCGAACTTCGACTGCGGATCGAACTAACGTGAGAAAGCTGTTTTGTTGAACAGTTGATTTGGAAAAAACAATTTGCTCCACAATTTTGACAACCGCGGCTATCGGGGGCTCATCATGACTGGCGATTGACGATTGTTGTGGCCTTGATTGGCGATCGCGTGGATTTTGAAATAGCGTCCCCAATTGTTTTGCAAATACTCGTCCTGATGCCAGACGTTGCAGTTGTAAACGCTGGACTTAGACATCCGAAACACAAGTCGGTCTTGCGGCATCGGAGCGTCAAAAATTTCGGGTGTCACGTGAATCGGGTTGCCTTCAATTTTGTTGGCTCGTGACAAATGGTTGATGTAGCCTTCGTCACTGCTTGAATTTGCCCACATGGAATCGTTTTGAACGGTCAAATAAAGCAGTCCGCCGGGGCGAGTGATTCGTCGCAGCTCAAGAAGCCACGCGTCCTCGAAATGATCGATATGTGTGAACACCGAAAAGGCCGTGATGACGTCAAAGTAACCATCCGGGAAGGGCAAGTGAGGATTCGCGTTATTCAAAAACGTTTTGATCGACGGCGGCAGGTGTCGCTTGTTCCAGTTGACATTTTCAACCGCGAAATCACAGCCCCAAGGGTCAAAATTTTCGCCACCGAACACCGCTACGTGACGCAAAAAACGGCAACTCGCACAACCAAAGTCAAGTAACCGTAACGGCCGCGATGCTTTGGATACTTTCAAGTAACGCCCAATTGCTTCGTTGACATTCATCCAGTCGCAGTGGCCGGTCGCCCAAAAATTCGGGGTCGATGCCACGGTGCCATAGCCCTCTCGATCGACCGGCATTGGCATCGCGTAAGTGTCTTGGGCGGCGACTTGGCGGTAGTCGAACTGTTGGATTTCGCCGTCAAGGTTTCGGTAGGCCTGCAGGGTTTCTTCGCGATCCTGAACAAGTTCGGCAACCGAAGGCAAAACGTTGCCAATGTCCGTGGCTTTCTCATGGATGAGTAACGGATTTCCGGTCATATCTACAAGCCATCAAAAACGGTTTTAAGCATTAAAAAGAGTGAACGCTAATTGGACAGCGCCACTTTTGGGGTGTTTTGCCGCTTCCGTGGGGGGGGGGGCCCGC
>CAZROJ010000197.1:0-8943 GCA_964601665.1 uncultured Pirellulaceae bacterium | reverse complement strand
TAACCCGTTTTGCGAACAGGAGTTATTTGCGTTTTTTGCTTTTCCGCTTGCTTTTCGATTTCTTCTTTTTGTCGTTTGGTTTTTCGAGCCGACGTTTTTCTTCTTTGACCAGTTTTAAAAAGTTATCGGCGAAGCCTTTGGCGACGCGGCCGAATTCAGTCGCGCGAGCATCGAAGGTCTGCACGTTGCCGTCGTGGTTGGTGCAGAGCACAAACGGGAGGCAGACGTCTTTGATCTTTAATAGCATGAAGTCTTCGCGGTAGGTCACCTCGATAGGTTTTTCGGGTGGGTACTGATGAGTGTCCAGCCCGTACCACGCGAACGTTCCAACGGGAAAAGTGCGTTGCAGAACGGTCACGTAATCGCCGACTTGGAGGTCTTCGGTGTGGACGCTGCGGCATGCCGAAATCGATGGCAGAGTTGTTTCAGGGTTCGTCATATCAATGGTGACAAAAGGAAGTAGCTCAGGTTCGCTGGCGGCCGGTGCAAGTTGAATCAATCCGTTTCAGGGGTTGCCGCAGCGATGGCAAAAAGAAAGGCGTACGCAGCGGGAGAGACGCGGTTGGGGTACGTGTACGATAACACCTTTTGAGTCAGAATCGATTGTTAATGTCTCAATTTCACTTCGCATTTTCCTTAATCAGTTTGACGCCGTAATCGTTCGTTGGGTCACGATACATCGCATGGATGTGGCTCGTCGGGTCGCCCGAGCCTCGCATGCGTTGCGGAGCGTACTCGATAATGACCGTGGGGCCTTGGATTCGAAAGGTCGCGGGTTTGCCCGGTTCGGTCGATCCGTACCAAGCGAAGTAGGTTTTGTCGAAGTCGCTGGCGATCTGTTTCATTGCTAGCTTGGCGTGAACGGGGTTCAGAATTCCGACTCTTGCTTGAATCAGTTTCGTCGCTGTTGTTTGTTGGGTGGGGGATAGCTGTGAGATCGCGATGCCGGTCGGTGAGATTTTGGTTGACTTGGCGGTTGGTCCGAATTTCAAATCGGTGAACGTGTTGGCTTGGATGGCCATTTGTTTTTGTTCGGCTGACAGTGAATTGATGAACTCGTAAGCCGTGTCTTCTTCGGCGGCAACTTGGCGGATGGGTTTGCCTTGCCACGTGTAGTCGGCAGGCTGGCCGCCGGTCAGCGACGGAGCGATCGTGACTTGGTCGCCGACGATGGTGGCGTTGATGGCCAAGTGATGACCGCCAAACTGCCACATCCAAGGCTGGCCGCTGTTTGGATTGCCCAAAATCGAAACGTAGAATTCATCTTGGCCAAAGATCACTCGTCCGCCACGTCGACTGTTCTGAGCCAAGAATTCTTCGCCGTTGATGTTGTCGATAATTTGCTGGTAGCCGGCTTCACTGAGCGTCGCTCGGATCAGTTCAAAGACCGCTTTCTTTTGCGGCTGGGTCAGGTCGCCCATTCGTAGGCCCTTTCGCTCGAAAATTCCGGTGGGAAGGTTCGACCAGCGTTCGCGTTGCCGGATGTCGGTGAACTCGAACAACAGCGATTTTTGTTGAGGTTTGTCGATTGCGTTAATTAACGCTTTGGCGGCTGTTTCGATTTTGGCCACGACTTGTTGAGCGTTGGGTTGGTCGTTTGAGACGGACGGTGGAGATTGAGCCTGCAGTGCAATCGCAGTCCACGGTAGCAAGGACAAGCTGATTGCAGTGATGATGAATCGGGAGGCAGTTGCTGGAGTTGGAGTGAGCATGGTTCGGTGATTTGTTGTTGTGGGATCTGTTGCGGAATATCTGTTGCGGAATGAATGGAATGAATGGGAGGTCGTGTCATTGTACGGGTGATTGAAAGCGACAGCTCAAAAATATCGACTTTGGCAGGCGAGCGAAGTCCGGCATCGTGATGGCGGTTCGGTTAGGGTCGGCCGGCCAAGGGTTGTCGCCTTCTAAAGCAGGTTATGTAGTCGGCAGTTAATTATTTGGCAGTTGATTATTTGGCGGTTAATCGTTGTGGCAAAGTCGATACAACGGAGGTTTGCGCCAGCTCTGTCATTTGCCTATTGTCTGGTGTAACACCGCGTTTGGGTGTTTTCCGGCAGCGATCGGAGGTGGCTTGGCAGGTGTCGTGGCAATATGTTGCGATTCCTTGGGCGTTCTGTCAAAAAGAGTCAAGGGTTGGCCTTGTTGCTTTGATGGGGACGATTTATCATTTGCGGCTTAAATAACGGAAAAATCGGCTAATTTTGGCGGCAATTGTTGTCGCTGGTGTTGGTGAATTTTCCGGACGAGTTGGCCAGTGTGGCCAGTTTGATACATGCGATTGGAAACTCGACTTGCTGGTCTAGCGATTAGCGGACATTTCAATGGATCACCTTTATAACTTTTGTTTCTTCCTGCTTGCTCAGTCTCAGACGGTACCGACCGAAGGGGCTGCGAAGGACGCTGCTGATGCGGCGGCGGATGCAGGACAAGGCGGGCTGTTTGGCCTTGGTTATTTCTTGCCAGCGATGTTGGCGGTGATGGTGTTGTACATGTTGATGTCCGCGAAGCCTCAAGGGCAGTCGGCGGCAAACAAGACCGAGTTATTGGCGAACCTGAAAAAGAACGATCAAGTGGTCACGGCCGGAGGAATTCTGGGAACCGTGGTCAACTACCGATCCGACGCAGAATACGTGACGTTACGCGTCGACGATTCTAGCGGCAGTCGAATGCAGGTTTTGGCTTCGTCCATTGTGCGTGTTGTGTCAGACGACGACAAGAAACAAGACTGATTGTCGATCAAGCTGGCGTTGGGTCAGCGGTTCGTTTTCGAGAATCAGATTTGAAATAATTTACGCCTGGCTTTTTAGGCTTTGCCGACCGGTAGATTTGGGTCGAGCAAAAAAAGAAGTCGGGGCAACGCGGAACATCTTTTAAATAGTTCAGGAATCGCTCGATGGTTGAGGCAATTTCTACGCCCGAGTTTTTAATGGTTGCGGCTGTACCCTTTTTTCAAAGCGGAATGTTTTTATTCCTTTTGTTGATTGCGGCTGTCGTCGGTGGAATCTTTTTGGCACGTTTTGTGACGTCGTCGCTGAAGGTTTCTGAGTACTCAGGGCGAGCGGCAGTCGTTTTGGTCAGCGTCCTTGTGGCCGCTCTGATGATCTATTCCAAGTGGCCGCCGAAGTTCGGTGTCGACTTGAGTGGCGGTATCAATATGATCGGCTCGCTGAATCTTGGCGATGTCGAGAATCAGATGACTCAGGAGAAGCCGACGGCCAAGGATATCATTCCGGTTTTGATGCAGCGAGTGAATCCGTCAGGTACGGAAGAGATCATGATTCGCCCGCTGGGGACGGACAAAATCGAAGTCACGATGCCGACGGTCGATTTGCAGCAGGCGATGGATATCTGGGACAACTTGGTCAAAGTCGGTCTGCTGGAATTCCGCATCATTGCCAATCCAAGCGATCATGCGGATGTTTTCGACGCGGCCGAACAGTTGCGAGCTGCTGGGGATCGTAGCGATTTGATTACGATCACCGAAAGCGACGGCACCGTCCGGGCGATTGGCCGCTGGGTCGATATTGCTCGTGTGTTTAACGAAAAACTTGGCCGCATCGAAAAAGATGCTCCGTTTAAGTACATCCCTTCGCCGGGTGCATCGGTCCGCAATGGCCAGACTGGCCAACCGATTGACATGCGGTCTGTGCCGTTGACGGGTGATTTGGATCGTCAAAAAGTTCAGCTGGCGCGGTGGGCTGCGGATCAAAAAATTCGCGATATCCAAGTTTTGGTTTCGATGCCGGAAGAACGTTTTGACGTTCAAGGCAAGCACTTGTCGGGCGTGAGTTTGCAGCCGGATGAAAAAGGCCGTAACAGTGTCGCGTTCAAGCTGACTTCCGAAGGCAGTATGAAAATGGGGCGGCTGACCAGCCGCAACATCGAAAAGCCGATGGGGATCGTGTTGGACAACCAGATCCACTCGGCTCCGGTGATTCAATCTCGAATTACCAAGCAAGGAACGATCACGGGCGACTTTTCCCGAGTCGAAATCAATGACCTTATTGGTAACTTGAATAGCGGTAAGCTGGACGTTGCGTTGAACAAACAGCCGATCAGTAGTGACTTTGTCGAATCGACGCTGGGGAACGAATTGAAGCAGAAAGGTTTTTGGGCGATCGGAATTTCGATGGGGCTGGTTCTGGTTTTCATGATGTTCTATTACCGGTTCGCCGGAATCGTGGCGGCGCTGGCGTTGCTGTTGAACTTCGTGTTGATCTTGGCACTGGTGATGGCGGTGGGTGTCAAGTTCACGCTGACCGGGCTGGCTGGTTTGGTTTTGACCGTCGGTATGTCGGTTGACGCGAACGTGCTGATTTTCGAAAGAATTCGTGAAGAGTTGTCTCGTGGGGCGGCGCTGCGAATGGCGATCAGAAACGGTTTTGATAAGGCTCGAACGACGATCGTCGATGCGAACGTGACAACGCTGATTACGGCGTTGGTGTTGTACGCGATTGGTACCGAACAGATTAAAGGTTTTGCCGTCACGTTGGTGCTGGGTATTTTGATGTCGATGTTCACTGCGATCTACGTGTCGCGGCTGGTGTTTGATATCTGGGAGCGGAAGCGCTGGTTGAAGGAGCTGACGATGGCTCAGATTCTGGAAAAGGGTAACTACCAATTTTTGAACAAGACGGCCATCACAGGAGTGATTTCTGTTGCTCTGATTATTGCTGGGCTCGTCGGTACTTTCAGCTTGGGGGCTCGAATTCTTGATCAAGACCTTCGCGGTGGTTCGACTGCTCGAGCGATCTTCAAGGATGGGCAGGCTTTGGAAGACATCCAGTCGACCATGGACGCTCTGGATATCGTCTACGAACCGACCCAAGAAAAGGTTGAATTCAACGTGACGACCTACGGTGAAGACGATACGGCGAACGCGAAGAAATTCAAATTCGACAGCAACCTGCCCGCTTGGGAAGGCGAAGGCTCGGGTGTTGCGAAGTTTAAGGAGTTGGACGAGATTCTGGCCGAAACGTTTGCGGGTAAGTTGCAGCTGCACAGTGTTGAAATCGAGGGGCAGACGGCGAATGCCGAAAGCGGTGCTGGCGACGCACCGGAACAGTCGAGCAATCGTTCGATCGAACAAGGAACGGCAGCATCGTTTTGGAATGGTGTGCCGACAATTGGCGGTTCGGTTTCATTGACATCCGGTTTGCTGACGTATCAAGAAGGTGCCGCCGCCGAATCGACGACCCAAGAAGCGGGCGTTGCTGTCCAAGAAGCCGATCAAGAGGCCGATCAAGAAACAGTACCGGCTGGTGAAACGGCCGAAAGTGCTGAAGGTGCTGAAAGTGATCCGCAGACACCTGTCGCAGCTGATGCAGCTCAAGATGCTGGTGCTGCTGCGGCGGCTGATAAGCAAGTCGTCAATGTCACTCGAAACGTCACGGTTGACCCCGAGACGATGGGCAAGACGTTGGCATCGTTTATCGTGGAAGCGGCCAAGCGTGTGGATGTGAAATTGGACAAGGATCAGGTCAAGCTGAACACGCCTGATGTGGTCGATGATGAATCGCCGCTGACGACGATTTCCAAAAACTGGTCGATCACGATGGAAGTTCGCAACGAAGAAGAAGCGGACAAGATTTTGGGAGAGTGGCAGCAGCGTTTTAATTCAACGCCTTACTTCCCCACCAGTAGTTCGGTTGGTGGTCAAATCGCGGGTCAAACCAGCCAGCAGGCGATTCTAGCGATTGTCGCCAGTTTGATTGGGATTATCGCTTACGTCTGGATTCGATTCCAAAACCTTGCCTTTGGCTTGGCGGCGGTTGTCGCGTTGATCCACGACGTGCTGATTGTTTTGGGAGCGATCGCCATTAGTCATTGGCTGGGCGGTTTCTTGTGGTTTTTGAAAATCGAGGAATTCAAGATCAGTTTGGAGATCATTGCGGCGTTGCTGACGGTGATCGGTTATTCGCTGAACGATACGATTGTTGTGTTTGACCGAATTCGTGAAGTACGCGGCAAGCGAACTGAAATCACGGCGGACATGATCAATACGAGTATCTCGCAGACGTTGAGCCGGACGATTTTGACATCGGTGACGACGTTCATCGTGGTCTTCATTCTGTACTGGTTCGGTGGCGACGCGATTCACGGATTTGCGTTTGCCTTGGTTATCGGCGTGATCGTTGGTACTTACAGTTCGATCTTCGTCGCCTCCCCTGCTCTGCTGTGGTTGATGAACACGGTTGGGTTGAACCCTGGCGAGATCGACCCAGAAGTGGCCAAGGCCAGCTAGGTTGAACTTCGCAAAGTCGTGGCAATGAATTTTTTGCAACGATAAAATTTGAAACGAAAAAAAGGCCGGAGCGATCCGGTCTTTTTTTGTTTTGGAGCATTGGCGTGGAGAGTTTTCGCTCGAGTTGCAGGTGAGTTAAAATCGATGATTATGTTGATGGCTGTTATTGATTTCGTTGGGTTTTCATATCGTTGTTGGACGATACTTTGCGAATTGTCGCCTTGGTTGTTGCTGGGAATGTTTATTTCGGGGCTGCTACACGTGCTGCTCCCGAAAGATTTTGTGCGAACTCGTTTTCAAGGATTCCGCGGGGTCGTGCAGTCGGTGCTGTTGGGCGTGCCGCTACCGCTGTGTTCTTGCGGCGTGATTCCAGCGGGCATCGGCTTGAAGAATGATGGGGCCAGTGATGGGGCGTCGATTGGTTTTTTGATCAGCACGCCGCAAACGGGTGTCGATTCGATATTGGTCAGCGCTTCGTTCTTTGGCTGGCCGTTTGCGATTTTTAAGATGGTGACGGCTGGGATTACCGGTCTGATTGGTGGTTGGATAACCGACGCTACGAATTATGAGGCTGGCAAGAATTTGTCTGGGGAGCAAAGTTCCGACGGAGCGGCGGCGGTAGGGAAGGCATCGCAGTCGTCTGATTCGCGACCAAGCTGGGGCGAGTTGATTCCTCACTCGATCGAAATTTTGCATTCGATTTGGCTGTGGTTGTTAATCGGGATCGCTATTTCGGCGTTGATCGAAACGTTGGGTTTTGAATCGGTACTGAATCGAGTTAACGAAGCCGGTTTGTTGGCCAGCATGATTTTGATGCTGGCGATTTCGATACCGTTGTATGTCTGTGCGACCGCGTCGGTACCGATCGCGGCGGCGTTGGTGCAGGCAGGGTTGCCTCCTGCGGTGGCGCTAGTTTTTTTAATGGCCGGTCCGGCGACAAATTTGACAACGATGGGAGCGATTCGCAGTCGATTTGGGTTTCGCGTTTTGGCGATCTATTTATCGACGCTGGTGTTGGGTAGTTTTTTGGCGGCCTTCCTGTTTGACTGGGTTTTGTCTGCCAACGTCAACGGAACCGGAGTTCACGTACACGATCACGGATCGTGGTGGTCGGTTGGCAGTGCGATTATCGTCGCCGCCTTGATTTTGCAAATTGCGATCAAAAATATAAAGCGTCGCTTTGGCCGGCCAATGGTTGGTGCCGCGGAAATCGAGCTCTCGGTGAAAGGCATGCACTGCGGTAGTTGTGCGAATCGAATCGAGGCAGCTGTCGGTCGTCTAGACGGTGTCAAAAAGGTGCTGGTGTCTTTGGATATCGATCGCGTCACCGTGCAAGGCGAAGTCGAAAGAGCGGAGCTGGTCAATTTGATCAAATCATTGGGCTTCGAAGTTGTCGAATAGGGGATGCTGGGCGACCGCAGGGTTTCGCTAGGCCCTATTTTCGGAATTTTGCGCGAACAATGGTGACCCATTCTGCCGCTTTTTGCGTATTTGGGCTCATGTTTGTGCAATAGTTCGGTGTGAGCCCAAGGTCGATGATGACCTTGGTCGCTGGCCGCTAACCGCGTTGCCGTTTTGGTTCGGGCGGGTAGCAGTCACAGAAAACATTTGCCATGGATTGGCGTTCGTCACGCAGCAGGTTCGCGTGAATTCGAAACGGATTCGCTGATTCATGGAGAGTTACAATGGGGACAATTCAACAAGTCACGATGGGTGCCGTCTGTTTGGGCGCTGCGTTCGCGTTCGGAAGCTTTATCAACCGGCCGCCGGTCGACGCTCTGTTGCCAACGCAAATGGCGGGTGAGGCAGATCAAGGCTTGCGGTCGCTGATCGAGCCTGATCTGGTGGCTGAAAAACGACCTGCCAAAACACCTTGGATGAAACCTAAGCTGGCCGCTCGTCTGCCCATGCCAAGCTTGCCGGCCGCGACGGATCTGGACAGCCAGCGTCAGCCGATGATCGACGACCTAGCGTTCGGGAGCGATCATTTTTTAGATGGCAATCAATCTGGAATCGCGTCTGGAAGTGGCGACATCCCGCCGCCCAGCGACCTCACCGGGCGAGTGCGAAACAGGGTTGCGAAGGTCGTTATTGATGGGCCTGTGATTGAAGCGGCTCCTGATTTTTCAGGCGGTTTGAGTGCCGTGTCGTCGATGCCTGTTGTGGGCGATCGACGTTCGACGCGGAGCCCGAATCTGGTCGACTCGTTCAACGAGAAAGATACTCCGTTTGGCGGCGCACCGGCGACCGCAGCGATCGTTGAAAACGCGCCTTTATTTGGTCAGCCGGTGGAAAGTCTGGCTGGAAATAACGAATCGACTGGAACAAGTAATCGTAGCTCGACGACCGGTAATTCGGGGTCACGATGGGGAATCAAGCCATCCGCCAAAAATCTCGCTCCGATCGAGACTCGTCGGCCGGAATCGTTTGTGGCAGCGCCGCGATCACTGCAAAAACAACCGGCTGAGTTTGCCAACCAAATGGCTCGCAGTGGTTCACTGGGTCAGTCGGTGTTGTCGCAAGGTTCATCCGCTGGCTTGGTGCCGCTGCCATCGTTGGGGCAAGATTCCGTCGCTGCAACATCGATTGAAATCGTTGACCCGGCGGCGTTGTTTCGCGGGCCTGAAAGTCGAGTCCAACCGCAGGCGAGGATGAGTGCTTTGGATTCGAGTATGAATTCGCTGGAAACCCATGGTTCG
>CAZROJ010000196.1:6448-8962 GCA_964601665.1 uncultured Pirellulaceae bacterium | reverse complement strand
TAATGCCCAGCATACCGAAAGAATTGTTCAAAATATAGTCGATTTTGCCGACTTCGCGTGGTTGGTTAATCACCAAGCCCGGCACGTCGCACTCGGGATCCAAATCGTCGACATTGATTGTCGCGTGGGCCATTCCGTCGTCAAAGCTGCCTAGATTTCCGGCCAATTCTATCGCACCCGCCGCCCCCATCGTATGCCCGATGAAGCTTTTTGTATTATTTATAGCCGTTTTGTCCGACTTGCCGAAAACTCGGCGTACGGCGTCACATTCCAACGCATCGCCCATTCCGGTTCCTGTCGCGTGAGTGCTGACGATCCCAATTTGGTCGGCAGATAAATGGGCTCGGGCGAGTGCCATGTTCATGCACTGGGCCTGACGTTCAGGGTTGGGCAAGACAAAGTCAGTCGCATCGGTGTTGATCGCGTAACCAATAATCTCACCGATAATTTCCGCGTTTCTGGCTTTGGCGTCGGAGAGCCGCTCCAAAACGTACAGGCAACCGCCTTCGGCAACGACAATTCCATTTCGGTTTTTATCGAAAGGTCGCGACGCAAGTGTTGGGTCTTCGTGGGTGGCTAAAGCGTTCTGGCTGTTGAACCCCGCAAAAATCCCGAACGTGTGAATGCTCTCCGATACCCCTCCCGCAATCGCTACGTCACATTCGCCCAATCGCAACATCTGCAGGCCTTGAATGATTCCCGTATTCCCGGCAGCACAGGCAGCGCCGATCGTGTAATGCGGACCCGTGATGCCCATGTTCAAGGCAATTTCACCTGCCGGATTATTGGCGACGGTTCGCGGGTTGTGATGATGCGTCCAAACATTGACATCGTAGTCGTACTGCTTGATCTCGTGAATCTCGGTCTCGGTTTCGACGTTGCCGTGTTCGGTAATACCGACGTAAATTCCGACTCGTGATTTGTCGATATTTTCCCAGTCCAGCCCCGAAGCCATCACGGCTTCACGGGCACAGTAGCAGCCAACGCTTCCCGCGCGAGTACCGCGGCGAGCATCACGGCGATTTTGATGTCGCTTGACATCGAAATTACAGATGCCGGCGACCGTCTTGCCAAAATAACGGATCTCATAATCCTGAACTCCGCTGCGACCGGCTAACAACGATTCGCGGAATTCGGTCACGTTGTTTCCATTGGGCGACGTCAGCCCTAAACCAGTAATAACGACACGCTGGTCGTCCGGCATTTCATCGGGCTTCGGGTAAGAAATCATTTGCTGGTAGAGGTAAAACCAAGGGAGCGCCGAGGCATCGCGGAAGTCGATGCTTGGCGTTAGTTGACTGTTCAGAAACCGTACCGCTTTTTAGTCAAATTGACAACCGTTCGGGAAACTCTGAACGGTTGGCTGCGTCGTTTTGGCTTGCGGCCGAAAAGAAATTGTTGTTTTCACGCAGCAATGAAACAAAAAAAACGCCAGCGAAAGCCAGCGTTTTTGGAAGTATCTAAGAATAGGGTTGGCCAGGTGCAGGCTCTGAAGCGTATTGTCGTTGCGGTAAGGCGGACGACACGTTCAAGGCCCGCGGCCAGCGCCGTCGGCTCACTTTAAAGACTCGTTTGTGAACCGACCGCCTTAGTCGGCCGGGGACGCGACGTTGGCAGTTCGAAGCTGCCATCGAGTACCAAAGTCCGTGCTTTCTTGGATAAAACGTGCGTTGGGATTTGTTGTCAAAGCCTTCATGAATTCTGGCTCAATATCAGCTTTTCCCCAATCAGTCGTAAGGTTTACTGATGGAATCGTTGGCACGCCCGTGATGGTGTCACCGTTTTCTAGAACGACCACAGCGGAGTCATTCGCATCAATGTGGAACTTAATTCCAGCGACTTGATCCATTGGCATCGAGACCTTTCCGAACTTCGTTTGAATTTCAAATTTATCAAAACCATCGATCCCGCCCGCCATTGGTCGAGCGTCTTTTAAGCGGATGTAGAACATATCGATCGGCTCGCCATCGCTATTCAAAATCGGCTCAACGGGCACTGTAGCAAGGTCTTCATCGGCACCTCGTGCGTAAACGAGACTGACGCGGGAAAAGTTTCGCTTGTCAGCAGGCACTTGGATTCGAATGGGATTCTTTTGAATCTGTTCAAGCAACCGATCGTCGACAATCACATTCGCTAGGCCGGCAGTTACATCCATGTCGACTTCCATCACCTGAGCTTGCTTGCCGGTCGCGTCGCCAAACTGGATGTCAATCAAGCTAATCTTCTCACGAAATTCGGCTTCAACGTTTGATGCCAAACTGCCTACCTCACGAAGCTGTCCGACCAGTTCGTCAGTCAGCCGAAGTACGAATCGAGTTTGTTCCTGAGCTGCCGCAGACGCGGTAAAACTCAACACGAATGCCAAGGCGAAAATAGCGGTTTTAGATTTCAAAAGTAACATTTGTTCCTCCGTATAAAGTTGTTTTTTGGCAACCTTTGTCGCGATGCCAGTTAATAGTCTGTTTGAGTCAACTTCGACGACGAGTCATTTTCTGTAAAAAGGCTGGTCAGCAG
>CAZROJ010000196.1:0-6348 GCA_964601665.1 uncultured Pirellulaceae bacterium | reverse complement strand
CAGACCATGTGCTAATCTCATAACTCAAAATGCCCACTGCTAGGGCCGTCGGCTCATTTGTTGTGGGCCAAGCTCTACAAGCGAATGGCAATTAGGGAATTGCTCAGCATTCATTTTGACTGTCAGTCTTATCAAAAATTAGTTAATCACTTCAATTCCACCAATCGACTTGATGACGTTTTTGTTCTCGGTGGCCGAGTTTACTCCTAACCGCCACTCGCCTTGCGGAAGCGCGGTCTTGAAAAATCGAACTCGGCGATCAACCGTTACCGACTCGATGTCCGACAAACCCAATTCTTCGATTCCCCAAGAACATTTCATGGCAATCGAATCAAAGTCTGGCTTGCCCAAAAAAGTTTCGCCGGACTTGAGTTCGACCGCAACACCACCGATAGAATCGACGTTGAATCGAATCCCAGCGATTTCTTTGGCTCGAACCGTCAGTTTGCCAAAATCCGTTTTCAATTTGAGCTCAGCCAAATCTTTCACAAAACCAGTAAATCCTCGTTTGTTATCGATTCGGACAAAGAACTTGGGGCTGTCGTTTTTTGTTGGTCGCGTTTCAGGTTGGGTGTCATTTGTTTTCACCTTGCGGTCGCGATCCAAAGCCAAAACGACGTCGGAAAACCCCTCGTAATAAACCTTGGCTTTGATCGGTTGGTAGTCGAGTCGATCCAAATCGGATTCGCTGATCGTAAAGCTTAGCGAATCACGAACTTTATCGATCGCATTGGTCAACAAGTAATGATCGACTTTAAAGCTCACGGCGCGTTTGACTTCGATCGCATCGACTCGGCCTTGAAAGTTTGCCGGAACATTCGTCCGTAACAATCCCGACTTGCGCAGGGCTGCGATTTCCATTTCACCAAGTTCAATCGTCATCGTTACAGGAGACCGCTTTGTTTCCTCACCCGTTGGCAATTGTTGGGCTATCGGCAAGCCTTGGGCTCCAACATTGCTATGCGGCAACAAGCAGCAAGCCACTAATGTCAGCAGTGTCTTTGCGAAAAGTTGGAAGCCAAAGTTAGTCATAACAACACACGCCAAAGATTTTTCGGAAAGAAAAAAACGGCAATCTCAGCAACCTGATTCAAATCGTATCGAACGTTTTACAGTCGTTGCTCGGTCGAAAAAAACAACGATTTGCTCCGCCAGTACGATCGTTTCCCGATCAGGAAGCACGACTCGGCGGTTACGGAAGTTCGGTGGGGATTCCGTTAGAAAACCGCCAGCCTTTTGAACCCGTGCCGTCGCTCTTGATGAATCTGGCATTGCGGTTAGTGGTCATGGTTTGAATCTGTTTTAGGTTGACATGTGCCTTTCCCCAAGAAGTCTTCAGGGAGACTGATTCGAGCTTAACGAGGCCCGTGATCAGGTCTCCGTTTTTAAACGCGATTACTGCCGAGTCGTCGTCTCCGACGTGCAATTTAATTCCGGCAATTTTTTCAGTTGGGATCGAAACTTCCCCAAAACTGGTCGTTACTTTAAGCGTATCCAGTTCGACGGGCGTGCCGAAAATTTCACGATTGCCGGTCACTTTGATGTAAAGCAGACCCTCCTTCGCGTTGTCTTCTTCTTGAGCGGAAACGGTAGGGCAAACGCAGGCCAACATCAGTAAAGCGATACTGATTCGTGGCAATAATCCAGACATGGAAATACCTTTAATTTGTTTTAGTGATTGAGAGACGAGCTTCGCCTTCACTATAATCTTGCATTTCAAAAACACCATCGACGAATCTCGAAAACGTTTCAGCTGCTGACTTTTTTTAAAAAAACTGCGACCGCTTAACCGTCAAACTCGTCCCAAATGCACCAGCTTGTCCAATGGTGCCTTGAATTTGAGTGACGTAGTGAAAATAATACGCCCGCCGTTCCTCCACCGATCACCCCTATCGCCACCCATGAAACAAGTTGCTGTTCCATTCCTTACGGGACTCGCAAAGGTGCTCAGCGGTGCAACCGTTCGATGGGTTGATTGCGAACCATGTACCTGTCAGCGCATTTATTTTGCCAACCACACCAGCCACTTGGACGCGCTTGTTCTTTGGGCTTCGTTGCCCCGATCAATTCGAAGCTTGACTCGTCCGGTCGCCGCGGCGGACTATTGGCAAGGCGGACCCGTGCGTCGATACATGGCTTCAATTTTCAACGTGTTGATGATCGATCGAAAAAAAGTCAAAGTCCACAACAGCCCGATCGACATGATGCTACGCGAGATCGGCAACACGGGCTCGCTGATTGTTTTCCCCGAAGGCGGTCGAAACGTGACTGGCCAGATGCGTGACTTCAAAAGCGGTTTGTTTTACTTGGCCAAAAAACGCCCCGACCTCGAATTGGTTCCCGTCTTCATTGACAACCTGAACCGAGTCATGCCCAAGGGCGAATTCTTGCCGGTGCCGCTGCTCAGTTGCATTACGATCGGTGCCCCGATTTGGCTCGAAGCAGGTGAAACCAAAAACCAATTTCTCGATCGTGCTCGCCACACGGTGGCTGGCCTGAAAGAGGTTTAGCATGTTGGCTCAGTTACTTCTGCTCGGCCATTTGACTTGGCAAGTAATCGCTGGCTTGGTTACGTTTGCGTCTTACGTTTGGGATAAAAGACAAGCGAAAAAAAACGGCTGGCGAATCCCTGAAAGACGACTGCACCTGCTGGCTGCCATCGGAGGTTGGGCCGGAGCGATCGTCGGGCAGAAATGGGTTCGACACAAATCACAGAAGCTTAGCTTCAAGATTCTCACCGCCTTGGCGATGCTGGTGCACGTGGCAATCACGATTGGGCTGGCTTATTGGTGGGCGGCAGGCAGCGGATAAGTGGACATCTCTTGCTTTGGTGGATATCTCTTTCTTTCCATCGGCCGATTCACGATCTCGCTCGGTGCCGCAATAAAACCAACAGAAATACAAACGAATCAAACGACCGTCAATCACTCGCCCGAATCGGAAACAGAATTCGATGACTCGTTTTCAAGCCTTTTGCGTTCGGCTTCGATCTTATTTTTCAGTTCTTCACGCACGACCGGCAATTCGTCCGGGGCATCGATTCCAATTCGAACCCCGCCGCCGGTCAACCGGACAACGGTAATCGAAATCTCGTCGCCGATCCATATTCGCTCGCCAACTTTTCGGCTTAACACCAACATTGTCGAATCCTTCTGATAAAATCTCGCGAGACAAGTACGCGGCAATCGGCAGGCGCGATCCAGAATGCGCTGCGATAAATTGCAATTGACGGCTACATAGGCTACCACTTGACAACAGCCACGCAAGTAGCGGGCGGGCAACCGAAGACGAAAACGGCAGTCATCACCGTACAGACTGTCTAAGTTACCATTTTATGCAGGCCCTGAACGATTTTAGCCAATCAGGATTGCTGTTAATCTTTAACAGCCACACGGGCGTGAAATACCGATTGCCGAATCGTTAAGCAAAATAGGCCACTGCATTTTTGAAAATCGCAAAGCCGGCGCCTCGTTCGCCGACTTCTTCTCGAGTCCAACGAGGGTGATGCGTTCGGTCGATATTGCGTTCCGGGTGGGGCATCAAACCAAAAATTCGACCCGTTTCATCGCACACACCCGCGACGTCCGCCGTCGAACCGTTCGGATTGACCGGCCCCGAATCGTGACCGGTCGGCGAAGCACAATAGCTGACCGCCAGTTGATCGTTAGCCCGCAGCGACGCCAGAATCTCTGGCGACCGAGCCACAAATTTGCCCTCGGCGTGCGCGATCGGCAAATACATGTGCTCAACGCCCTTCAAAAAAACACATTTTTTATCGTTGGCTTTGACGTCGACCCATCGAGCCAGATACCGCCCGGAATCGTTCCAAGTCAAAGTCGCCTGCATGCCCTGATCATCCATCGGCAGCAAAAAGCCTGACTTGATTAGGATTTGAAAGCCGTTGCAAATCCCCAGCACCAGCTTTCCCGCCTCGCGGAACTCATGCAGCGTTTCTGCCAACCGCGACTGCATTTGGCTGGCCAAAATTCGCCCCGCCGCGATGTCGTCGCCGTAACTAAAACCGCCCGGCAAACAGAGAATCTGATTCTGCGCGGCCAGTTGAGGTTGTTCGAGCCATTGATTGATGTGTACATAGCTGGCCTTGGCACCTGCTTGTTCAAAAGCGTAGCCAGTTTCTTGGTCACAGTTCGTACCTGGAGCACGAAGAACTAAGACGTTTGGTTTTGACATGAAAATCTAATTCGAAAGTTGAGCCGACCGATGCCGGCTGTTGAATTTTTAATTTAGCCGACCGCAATAAAAATCGCTGCCTCTGCCGCCCGCTACCAATCCAAAGGATTTTGCCAAGCGGCTTTCAGCGTTGCGATGTCCGACTTGATCACTTCCTCATGAGCCAGCTCGATGGTCAGAACAGGATCTGCGACGACTGATCCCAGTTTGACCACTTCGACGCCATCAAACGCCGCTTCAAAACTAGTCGCGTTCTCGGGTTCCACCTCGCAGATAAACCGCGTGTTGGATTCCGAAAACAAAATCGAAGCAATCGCGTAGCTCAGGTCGACCGCCTCTTCCTCGTCATACGCGTGAACATCCAAACCAATTTCGCTCGCATTGATCGACGCTCCCAAGCCACCCGCAAAAGCCATCTCAGCGACCGCCGCCGCCAAACCACCTTCGCTCAGGTCATGGCAACTTCGCACCCAACCGGCCGAGATGGCCGCGTGCATTTGAGCGAAAGTCGTTTTGGCCAATTGCGGGTCGACATTGGGGACCAAGCCGCCATCAATGTTATTGACCAGAGCCCAGTGCGAGCCACCGAGCTGATCTTTGGTGATTCCAACTTGGTACAAAAGGTTACCCGCGGACTTTAAATCCATCGTCGTGCAATTCGCAACGTCCGGCACCTGCCCCAACGCACTGATCAGCAGCGTCGAGGGGATCGAAATGGTCTGGCGATCGCCCTGGTCATCGGTGTAACTAAATTCGTTGTGCAAACTGTCTTTGCCACTGATGAATGGCGTTTGCAAAACAACCGAAAGGTCTTGGCAAGCGATCGCCGCCCGCACCAACGAACCCAGCGTTTCGGGGCGGTCAGTGAATCCCCAGCAGAAATTATCCAGCACCGCAATCCGAGCCGGATCGGCACCCACGGCCACGCAGTTTCGAATCGCTTCGTCGATGCCACTGGTCGCCATGTGATAAGGATCCAAATCGCCATACAACGGATTCATGCCGCAAGAAATCGCCAACCCGCGTCGCGAATCCAGCAAAGGTCGCACCACCGCAGCGTCGCCCGGCCCGTCGTTTTGGATGCCGACCAATGGCTTCACAACGCTGCCGCCTTGAACTTCATGATCGTACTGGCGAATGATCCAATGCTTACTGGCCACGTTCAGGCTGCCCAGAATTTTCTGCAGGTCGTCCGTCCAGTCCGCTGGCGTTTTTTCAGGAATGTTTTCGATTCGTTTCACCGGCAACGGTTCGAAGTTTGCCTCGCGAACAATCGGCGGCCGACCGTCGTGCAAAAACTCCATCGACACATCGCCGACAACCGTTTCGCCATATTTCAAAACCAGCCGGCCCGTCGGCTCGAAGCGTCCGATCGCCGTCGCCACGACCGATTCCGCCGCGCACAGCGCCTCGAATTCTTTCCAGTTTTCTTCGGGCACCGAAAACACCATTCGTTCCTGGGCCTCGGAGATCCAAATCTCGGTGTACGACAAACCGTCGTACTTCAGCGGCACCTTGTCCAGCCAAACTTCGGCTCCAATTTCTTCGCCCATTTCGCCAACGGCACTCGAGTAACCGCCCGCACCGCAGTCGGTCACGGCCGAATAAAGTCGGCGATCGCGAGCCTGCAGCAGCACATCCATCGCCATTTTTTCGGTCACGGCATCGCCAATCTGAACCGCCCCGCCGGACGTAATATCGCTGTCCTCAGTCAATTCAGCGCTGCTAAAGGTCGCTCCGTGAATTCCATCGCGTCCCGTTTTGCCACCAATGGAAACAATCAAATCGCCAGGCTTTGGATCACCGAATGACATGTCATGCGGGAGGATCCCCACGTTGCCACAGAAGACCAACGGGTTGCCGACATAGCGGTCGTCAAAATATACCGCCCCATTGACCGTCGGAATCCCCATCCGATTGCCATAATCGCGAACGCCCGAGACAACACCCTTCATGATTTGACGCGGGTGCATTACGCCCGGCGGAAGTTCATCGTAGGGCGTATCCGGCGAGGCAAAACAAAACACGTCGGTATTGCAAACCGGTTTAGCTCCCAGCCCCGTGCCCAGCGTATCGCGAATCACCCCGCCGATTCCCGTGTTGGCTCCACCGTAGGGTTCGAGCGCCGACGGTCGGTTGTGAGTTTCGACTTTGAAG
>CAZROJ010000195.1:6681-9095 GCA_964601665.1 uncultured Pirellulaceae bacterium | reverse complement strand
TCGCTCAACTTTCCAAGTTGTTAGCGTGAACCACGGAATCGTTTCACCTCAAAGGCCATCTTCAAGAATGGCGTGCCTGCTGACACTTCGCGCTTACGATTCGGAGAATCGAGCGACAATTGCCGTGAACGGCTACCGATCAACAAACCGACCGCCGGACGCCTCGAAAAGCAGCCTACCGAGCACTTACCGCCCGCGGTTTAAATGCGTAGAATTCGCTTCGATTTCTGATAGACGACTCGCCCTTTCGAATGATTGAAAAACGTTACACATGTTCCGCACCCAAAAAACGCCGACCACACTGACGCTTTTAGCCCTCGCTTTGGCATGGTGCATTTGCTGCTTCCATGCTCCAAGCGTACAAGCGGACACGCCCAACTTGGACGGCCCCGTTTCGACCGTTGGTAATGGTAATAAACTGCCGATTAAAAAGAGTGCTACAACTTCCGCGACTGCCGTCAATCAGCAACGAGATAAACCGATTCGCATCGATGGCGACCTGAGCATCATCGATTGGAATTCGATGGTCGGACGCAAAGTCATTATCAAGGGCGACTTGGTTATCGTGGACACTTACGATTTACTTCGTTATGGCCAAGTCAAGGTCGCTCGCGAACGACTCTACGTTCCGACCAGCCGAATTGACCCCAACGACAAAAACCCAAATGGAACATCCTTCCAAGGTGGAAACAATGTTGCCGAAGTTGTCGCGGCTCAGAAATTCAACGACAAAGCAACGCTGATCATCGACGACGGGCGAGCCAAACAAAACATTTTCCCGCCGCTGCTTTTCCCCGAGCTAGGCAAAAAACTGCCGTCGGTTCGCACTGGCTCAGTCATCAACGGCGTCTCTGGGAAAATCATCAAAGCTGGACGCAACCTTTTGCTGGTGCCCGACAACAAGCTTCGCTGGACTCCCGACCAACGCCCTGACCGGCCTGACGTGGGCAAGGCGGACACGACCGTGGCCAGCTTTAACGTGCTGAACTATTTCACCACGATCGACAACGGCAAAAACAACGCTCGAGGCGCCGACAACAAAGCCGAATTCGCTCGCCAAGAGGCAAAAATTGTCGCCGCGATCATTGCCTTGGACGCCGACGTAACCGGTCTGATGGAACTGGAAAACGGCTTGGAAGCCGAAAAACGTTTAGTCGAAGCGCTCAACCAAAAGTTTGGCAAGCGAGTCTTTACAGGCAGTGGGCTTCCCAAAAATTTCCAAGACGCCCCCGGCGGAAAAGACGACATTCGCGTGGGGATCATTTACCGCAGCGACCGCGTTGAGCCGGTTGGTTCCGTTGCGATGATTCAGGACGAGGCATTTTTTGGCGCGCGGACTCCGATCGTGCAATCTTTCAAACCCAAGGGCACGGGCAAGCCTTTCTCGGTTATCGTCAATCACTTCAAATCCAAAGGCGGAGCCAACCGAGCCGAGAAGGCGGACAAAAACAAGGGTGACGGGCAGGGGGCCTACAATGCCAAACGCCGCGGTCAAGCACTGGCCATTTGCAATTTTATTGAAGAAAATTCGCGCGGCAATCAGCAACCCCGTGTCCTAGTGATTGGCGACTTGAATGCTTACGAACAAGAAGATCCAATCGATGCTTTGCGAGCCAACGGCTTGGTTGACTTGCACGAACTGGTTGGCAAAAACGATAACCAGGCCCAAGCTCCCAAGTCTTATTCTTACGTTTACCGCGGACAAGCCGGCAGCCTGGACCACGCCTTTGGCACCAAGTCGCTGGCGAAAGATGTCACGGGTGTAGCGGTCTGGAACATCAACGCCGACGAACCTCGATCAATGGACTACAACCAAGAGTTCAAACCAAAAGAACTCTTCAAGCCCGACCCGTTTCGAAGTTCTGATCACGACCCGGTTTTGATCGGTATCAAGAATTAAGGAACTGTTGCTGGAGCCTTTTACTGGCCAGTGGGCCGCGAGCGTTTTCTATTTATGTCTTGTTCCCTGCTCCAATGTATTCGGATCAGTCGGCTTAACACTCCATCAAGCTTTCTCCGAATTCGCGGCGAGAGGGGCGATTAAAATAGCGAGATGATTCGTCATCGATCTCGAGAAATCATGTTGTCATCTTAAACGCACACGCAATTCCCGTTTTCTGTACTAGCTCCGTGGCGGCGGTCCGTTTTGTTCACCAGCATCCGTGCCACCCGGCCGCTTACGCGTCACGGTTCATTGGGGAGGCCCGGCCGCTTACGCGTTCACGGCTCATTGGGGAGGCCCGGCCGCTTACGCGTTCACGGCTCATTGGCCGATCACGGCTCCAGCCCTTTGGAGCGCAGCGTTAGTGCAGCCGTTCACTCCGTGGCGGCGGTCCGTTTTGTTCGCGAGCATCCGTGTCACCCGGCCGCTTACGCGTCACGGTTCATTGGGGAGGCCCGGCCGCTTACGCGTT
>CAZROJ010000195.1:0-6581 GCA_964601665.1 uncultured Pirellulaceae bacterium | reverse complement strand
CACCCGGCCGCTTACGCGTCACGGTTCATTGGGGAGGCCCGGCCGCTTACGCGTTCACGGCTCATTGGTTGGATTGTCGACGGCGGAGCCACTGATGTCGACCAAGCGGCACTGGAATTCATCTTCAAAAAAATTTCACAACCTACCCAACACCAACACCAACACCAACACCAACACCAATACCAACGCCGATACAGATACAGATACCAACGCCAACGCCGCATCAGCCGTGCGACATTTACAACAACTAATTTTTACTGGTAGCCTTTGGCTTGAATCGTAAACAGATGAGCGTAATGACCATTCTGTTGCATCAGTTCTTCGTGCGAACCGCGTTCGACCACCTTGCCGCGATCCAAGACGACAATTTGGTCGGCCATGCGGACGGTTGAAAAACGGTGCGAGATCAAAATCGCCATCTGTTTTGCCGTCGCTTCGCGGAAGTGATCAAAGATTTTTGCTTCGGCTTCGGCATCCATCGCCGACGTCGGTTCGTCCAACACTAAAATGTCAGCCTGCTTGCGCATGAACGCTCGTGACAACGCAATCTTTTGCCACTGCCCGCCCGACAGTTCGCGGCCGTCTTTAAACCAACGGCCCAGCTGCGTGTCGTAGCCGTTTTCCATTTCGTCAATGAAGGGATCAGCCATCCCTTTTTCGGCGGCGGTTTGCTGCTGGTCACGAGCGTCAAAATTAGCAACGTCGCCGACACCAATGTTTTCGCCGACCTTCAGTTGGTAGCGTACAAAATCTTGAAAAATCACACCGATGCGATCACGCAGAGTATCCAAGTGCCAATCGTTTAGGTCTTGACCGTCCAGCAAAATCCGGCCTTCGGTGGGCACGTACAACCGCGTTAGCAACTTGATTAACGTCGTTTTTCCCGAGCCATTTTCGCCGACCAACGCCAGCTTTTGCCCCGGCCGAAGATGCAAACTAATTCGATTCAAAGCCGGCGCCGTTTGGTCCGGATAGGTAAACGAAACTCCTTCGAATCGAACCCCATCGCCAGGCAATGGCCCCGAGGTCACCGTTCCGTCACGGCTCTCAATTTTTTCGTCAAGAAATTCGTACAAGTTGGACAGGTACAAATTGTCTTCGTACATTTTCCCGATCGACGATAGACTAGCCGCGATCGACGATTGGCCTTGCTTGAAAATCAACAAGTACATCGTCATCCCGCCCAACGTGATCCAGCCCATCGCCGCCGACCACCCAATCCAAGCGTAAGCTCCATAAAACGCGATCGTACTGAGCACTCCCAGCAGGAACCCCCACAGCCCTCGCTTGAGCGTTAACGCTCGATCTTCAGCGTACAACGTTTCGAAGATCTCGCGATAGCGTGCCAAAAACAAATCGCCAGTGCCAAACAGCTTGACTTCTTTAACGTAATCTTCACGTGCCAATAGCCATTCCAGATAGTTCCGCTTCCTCGTCTCAGGAACCTGCCAGCGAAAGAGCCGAAAAGCTGCCCCTGAAAAATGCGTTTCGACAAGGAACGCCGGTAACGCCGCAACCAATAAGCCCACGACCGCCAGCCAAGAAAAACTGATCAGCAACCAGCCGTAAGTCAAAAGCGTAATACAGTTCTGCACCAAACCGAATGTCTTCGTCACAAGGCTCAACGGTCGCGACGATGCTTCGCGTCGGGCACGAGTCATCTTGTCATAGAATTCTGAATCCTCAAAATGCGATAGCTCCAGCGTCTGAGCCTTCTCCAGAATCATGATGTTAACGCGCTGGCCCAACAACGCCCGCAGCAACGACTGAGCGACCATCAGACCTCGTTGAGCCGCAGCCATCAGCACGATCAAAATCGCTTCAACGCCGATCCACTGCAAAACCACCCAGCGGTCGGCCTGCTGATCGGTTTCAACCGCCAACACAACCGCATCAACAATCAATTTGCCGATGTAGGCAATGCCGCCTGGCAGGACTCCGGCGAAAACCGTCAAGGCAAACAACACGAACGTCAGACGCTTATCCGTTGTCCAGACCAACGTTAGGGCTTCTCTGCTAAAACGAAAGACGCCAAAAAATCGAGAGATCGACGATGTCTTATTTTTATCGTGTGCTGCGGCGGTGGGATGCATCAGTGTTTCTTGCAAGAAAATTACCGACGAAAACAGACAGAATGCTCGTGCCTTCGCTTGCGGTCCTGAAAGGTTATCGCGCGGCTTCGTGCAGTCAATTGCCCCGCTTTGACACTCAACAATGCTCGTTTAGAAATTCTTCCAACGCTTTGAGCAATCTCGCTCGGTCAAAATGGAATCGGACCCGCCGATCTGCTAAAGTTGGGGAATGATTGCATCAACCAACAACTGCCAAAGCTGGGTCATTCTCGCGCTGGCCGGCTGCACTGTTTTTCTTGGAACAGCCACCACGCTCGGCCAAGACGAATCAAACAAAACCGAGCGGACTTTCAACGAACTGAAGATAGACGGTGCGAAACGATCGGCTTTTTTGAAGCCCGAAAAGCGACGCGTTGTCGGCGAGGCACCCAAGCCAGACTTGGACACCTTTCAATCCTCTATCAAACCAATTTTGATTCGCAGCTGTGCCGATTGCCACGGCGAATTCGAACAAGAGGGCAACGTTCGCATCGATACGCTCGACCCAGATCTACTTCGCGGCAAAGACGTGGCTTGGTGGACCGAAGTTTTGGCAGTGGTTAGCAATGGCGAGATGCCGCCACCGGACGAAGTGGAATTGCCAGCGGCTGATCGCAGCAAAGTCATCGATTGGCTGTCGAATGAAATCCTAACCGCGTCGATCGTCCGGCGTTCCGAAGGCGGGCACTCGTCTTTCCGCCGCATGACGAAGTACGAATACAATTACGCGCTGCAGGATATTCTCGGACTGCCGTTTGACTTTGCTCGAGACCTACCACCGGAACCAAGTTCCGAAAACGGCTTTAAAAACAGTTCCGAACTTCTCCAGATATCAGTAGCTCAGCTTGAAACTTATCGCCGCATCGCTCGCAAGGCTCTGCAGCGAGCAACCGGCGTGGGCGAACAACCTCAAACGCGATACTGGAGCGTGCCAATGAAAATGGCGGCCGAAAAGGAATGGGTGCAACAAGACGCAAAAATAAAACAAGCCAAAAAGAACCTGAAAGACCAACCGGAAAAGCTCAAAAAACGACTCGAACAACTTGCCGCCCAATCCAAGAAACCGATCCAGGGAGCCCATTTCGAAGAACGCTCAACCGGCCGAGTCGCCGCGGCCAACTGGGTTTACCACAATGCCAGGTACGCATTCAAACCCGGCGATACGCTGCCGGAAATGCCTGATTCGTTTGACACCGTCGCGATTCTTCCTCGCGGCCGCAACCAGCGTTTGGTCGTTGAACTGGGAGACCAGCTTCCCAACGAAGGCTTACTACGCGTCAAAATTCGTGCCTCAAAAGTTTCAACCGACCAAGTCCAAACGCCAAGCATGCGAGTTGACTTTGGTTGGCGGGCGAGCAATGAAGGCCGCGCGATCGTTCGCGTCTTCGAACATGACACGCCCGTCACCGCCGACTCTGACAATCCGGAAATTTACCAATTCGATATCCCCATGGGCGAGGTTTACCCACGCAACTCACTACGCAACGTAAAAAAGCTGGGCGACCTTCCGAGCCCATCAGAATTTCTCCAAATCGTCAACAGCTCTGTTTCTCAGGGCCCGATAAAAATTGATTTCGTGGAAGTGTCCGGCCCCGTTTTTGATCAATGGCCACCGGCCTCGCATCGCCAGATCTTTTTCGACAGTCCCAACCAATCAGACGATGCCGTTTACGCACGCGAAGTGCTGGAACCCTTTATGGCTCGCGCGTGGCGGCGGCAGGCCACCCAGAAAGAAATCGATCGCAAGATCAAACTCTTTCATGCCGTCCGCCCAAACTGCGATTCCATGGAAGAGGCCATGATCGAAGTCTTAGCCGCCGTCCTTTCATCCCCCAACATGATTTATCTGGCTACTGCCAACAGTAACGACCAAACTGGCCCCAGCCACTCGCCAGCCCAATCGCCTGCTACCGCTGGTCGACCCAAAATTTCGACCAGCGATTTGGCCACTCGGCTTTCTATGTTTTTGTGGTCCAGCGTTCCCGATGCGGAACTATTGCAACTTGCCGACAGCGGCCAACTGGCCCAGCCTGATGTTTTGAAAACGCAAGTGGAACGCATGCTGACGGACCCGCGAGCTGACAGGATGTCCAAACATTTTGTTCAACAATGGCTGGGCATGGATTTGCTTGAGTTCCTGACGGTCGACAAAAAGAAATTCCCCAACTTCCCGGCGGAACTAAAATCGGCGATGCAAAGCGAACCGATTGCGTTCTTCCGCGAATTACTCTCATCAAACCAAAGCGTACTAAATTTCATTCATGCTGACTTCACGATGGTCAACGAGCGACTGGCCAAACATTACGGCTTGGCGGACGTCAAAGGCAATCACTTCCAACGCTTAGAACTGTCGGCTGAAAATCGTCGTGGCGGTCTGCTAACTCAAGCCGGACTGTTGGCCATGAATTCTGACGGCACGGATTCGCACCCGCTCAAACGAGGAATCTGGATGCTCGAGAGCCTGTTGAACGATCCGCCTCCGCCTCCGCCACCCAACGTTCCGGAAATCGATTTGGCGGATCCTGAAATTGCCAAAATGACATTAAAAGAGCGAATTGAAGATCATCGCAATCACGCCGCCTGCATGTCTTGCCATTCCAAAATTGACCCTTGGGGAATCGCATTCGAAAATTTTGACGCCGTGGGACGCTGGAGGACGGCAGTCGATGGCAAAGCGGTGGATGCCAGCAGCCTGTTGTTTAACCAACAAAAGCTCGACGGCATGGACGGTCTCAAACGATTTCTATTGAAAAATCGGCAAGACCAATTTGTTCAAGCCCTGGTCCACAAAATGGCGACTTACGCTTTAGGCAGACCACTCACGTTCGCGGACCGGTCCAGCATTAACGATATCACGGCCCATGTTCGGCAAAATGGCGACGGGTTGGCTACCATGGTACACGCCTTGATCGCCAGCGAACTGTTTCTGTCAGACTAGATCACGCAGTCAAACCCAACGGCCATCTGCGGCAAAAATCGGCAGTGGCATGCTGTGAAAAACAGCGAATTCAGTGCAACTTTAAAACAGGAAAACAACATGAAGTTTTGTCTGAACACACTCGACCGACGCCGATTTCTTCGCGGCGCTGGCCTCGCACTCGCCCTGCCACTTTTCGAATCGGTTGCCGCGCCGATGGCTTTAGGAGCCGGCAAGTTGCTGCGGCCCGAAGAAGAAACTCCCAAACGACTGGCGTGTTTCTATTTCCCGGACGGCGTGCCGATGCCGCTGCCCGAAGATCCCGCTCATCAAGATTGGTTTTGGTTTCCCAAGGGCAGCGGTCGAGACTTTGAACTTTCAAAATGCCTGGAACCACTCAAAGGCCTCCGCGACGAATTAACCGTGCTGTCTGGATTCTCTCACCCCAATGGCCGAAATATTCACGGGCACTGCAACGCCGATCAATTTTTGACCGCCGCCAACCTTGGCCAGACCGGCCCCTATAAAAACACGATTTCGCTGGACCAAGTTTACGCCGAACACGTTGGCAATCAGACTCGATTTTCATCGCTGGTGATGTCAACCGATGGCGGCGTCGGCACGCCGCGTGGAGCCCAAACGCTTTCGTTCAACCGAAGTGGTCGAGCGATCCCGGCTGAACACCGGCCGAAAAACGTGTTTGACATGCTGTTCGTCAAGAGCGACCAAGACGCAGCTCGCCGGCTGGCGCTGAGCAAAAGTGCGCTCGACGATTTACTCGACGACGCGTTATCGCTGCGACGATCGCTTTCCAATCGAGACCAAGCGAGCCTGGACGAGTACTTGGAGTCGGTTCGCGAAGCCGAAAAACGTGTCGAAAAAGCCAAACAGTGGATCCATACGCCGCTGCCAAAAGTGGACGGCGAGCGTTTGAATTTAAACCTGACTCCGGACCAGCCACGTGAATACGTGCAGGTCATGTTCGAGCTAATTTTCCTTGCCTTCAAAACGGATTCGACCCGCGTTGCAACCTATCAACTCGGCCGCGAAAACGGCGTTGGTATTAGCGATCACCTGGCGCGTGCGGTTGGCTTCAATTTGTCGCATCAACTTTCGCATGAAACCAAAAACCCGGGCGGCTGGAAAAACTTCGGCATCTACTGTCAGTTTTTGAATGAAGAATACGGCCGGTTTGCTCAGAAGCTCAAAGACACTCCGGAACCTGCCGGACCGGGCTGCATGTTGGACAATACGCTTTTGATTTACGGTTCAGCGTCCAGTGCATTCCATCTTTCGCGGAATTATCCGATCGTCATGACGGGCGGAAAAAACATGGGCTTCAAGCACGGCCAGTACATCAACCATGCCGGAGCCAATCCGCAGGGCGGCGCATGGAAAGGCGGTCGCGAGCCATGGCAAAAAGAAATTTCGCAAGACGACAAACCACTGTCCAACGTCTTCGCCACCGTACTTCAACAGCTGGGCGTCGAAACCGAAAGTTTTGCCGACAGCGACGCAACGGTTACAGAGCTGATCTAGAGCAGCAACGATTC
>CAZROJ010000194.1:0-9105 GCA_964601665.1 uncultured Pirellulaceae bacterium | reverse complement strand
GGCATCTTAAATTCGTACACAATTCCGGTTTCCGGCACTAGCGCCGTCGGCTCACTGGTGGTGGGATAAGGCGATCGGCAGTTGAATTTCTAGGTGACGTCAAAACTTACGCGTGGCACCGATTCGCTTGCCGCCCTGGTCGACCTCCAAAATTTTGACTTTGACCACGTCGCCTACCGCCACAACTTCGTTCGGGTCTTTGACGAATTGATCCGCCAGTTGCGAAATGTGAATCAGAGCGTCTTGGTGAACACCGATGTCGACGAAGGCACCGAAATGGGTGACGTTGGTGATCACGCCTTCCAGAACCATGCCGGTTTTCAAATCCGAAACTGAATTGACTTGATCGTTGAACTTGACCGCCTTGAACTCGCTGCGTGGGTCTCGGCCGGGCTTGGCGAGTTCGGCGATGATGTCCTTGACCGTGGGTTCGCCAAATTGTTGCGTGACAAAATCAGCCGGGTTGAGTTTGCTGCTGAGCGTTGGGTTGCCGACGAGCGTTTTCAAGTCCGATTTGAGCTGTTTGGCCATCGTTTGGGCGACGGAGTAGCATTCCGGATGCACGGCCGAGTTATCCAGCGGTTCGCTGCCGCCTGGGATTCGCAAAAATCCCGCCGCCTGTTCAAACGCTTTTTTTCCAAGCTTGGCGACGGCCAGCAAGTCCTTGCGTTTGCTAAATTTTCCGTTCGAGTCGCGGTGCAGCACGATGTTTTCGGCCAGCTTGGGACCGATGCCGGCGACGTAAGACAGCAAAGGTGCGCTGGCCATGTTCAAGTCGACCCCGACCTGGTTGACGCAAGATTCGACAACTCGGTCCAGACATTTTTTCAGTTTCGGCTGATTCACATCGTGCTGGTATTGGCCCACGCCAATCGATTTCGGGTCAGATTTGACCAGTTCGGCCAGTGGGTCTTGCAGGCGACGAGCGATGCTGATGGCGCCGCGAATCGTAATGTCCAAATCGGGGAATTCTTTGACGGCGATGTCGCTGGCCGAATAGATTGATGCACCGGCTTCGCTGACCATCGCCTTGGTGATGTTCAATTCGTGTTGTTTGATGACTTTGCCCACGAAGGCATCGGTCTCTCGCGAAGCCGTACCGTTGCCGATCGCGATGAGTTCGACGCCATGGTCTTTGATGAGTTTCAACAGGACCTTGCCAGCGCCGTCGGTGTCGTTTTTAGGAGCCGTAGGATAGATCGTGGCTGACTTTAGAAATTTTCCTGTCCCGTCGACGACCGCTACTTTGCAGCCGGTTCGAAAACCGGGGTCGATGCCCAGTGTGACTTTGGGGCCGGCCGGGGCAGCCATCAAAAGCTTCTCAAGGTTTTGTCCAAACACATCGATCGCGCCGGCATCCGCATTTTCCTTCAGCTGCTGCAACACCGCGGACTCGGTGGCCGACATCAATAAGCGGTCAAAACAATCTTCGACACAGGTCAGCAAGTCATGAAAGAACTCGAATTCACGGTTGAAGACCAAACGTCGTTTTAGATCGGAAATTTCACGATCGCCTTCGAACATCAAACCAACGTTTAAAACGTTTTCGCTCGCCCCACGCATCATCGCCAACAGCCGATGGCCGGGTAGCCGAGCGATTGATTCTTGGCGGTCGAAATACTGTTCGAATTTTGCAGCTCCGTCGGCCGTCTTTTTTCCGCGTTTTACTTTTGAGTAGACTTTGCCAAATTTCAATGCCTTGTCAAAAAGCCACTTTCGAATTTCGGCCTCTTCAGACCATTGTTCGGCCACAATATCCAAAGCCCCAGCAAGCACCGCGTTGGTGTCGGGCAAGTCGTTGGACGGGTCAACGTAGGGTTGAAGAATCAATTTTTTGGTTTGGCCTTGGCGTTGTTGAGCGGTTAAAAGATCGGCCAGCGGCTGGAGACCGCGTTCGCGAGCGATCGTGGCCCGGGTTCTGCGTTTGGGTTTGAAGGGGAGATAAATGGCTTCCAGGGTTCGCAGGTCTTGGCAGTTCAAGATCGAGTCCTTCAGATCGCCGGTCAGCACGCCTTGTTCTTCCATCGATTTCAAAACGGTCGATCGTCGCGCGGCCAGCGTGTTGACTCGTTCCACCGCGTCTTCGATTTGCCGGAGTTGAATCTCGTTTAACGCCTTGGTCGCTTCTTTTCGGTAGCGCGCGATAAAGGGAATCGTGTTTCCCTCTTGCAGCAAGGAAACCGCCGAATTGACTTGTCCGGTTGGCAAATTCAGTTCGGCTGCGATGATAGAAATAGTGGATTGGTTGATCATCGATGGGGATTTTTTAAGACGGGTAGAAAGAATTTCTCGGAAAACGGCCAGCTTGAACGCTCGACTTATTCAATTTCCAGCGAATAATACCGAAAATCATCAAGTTGGGAATCAAGTTGGTTTTATGTTTTTTTAAGCCGCTTGGCCAGACAGCCGCCTCCGCTATATAAACACAGCCGCTTGGCCAAACAGCCGTTTGGCCAGAGAATCGTAAAAGGTATTTAAAAGCATGACAGCCACGATCAACCCGACCGAACTTCAGCCAAAACTTGATGCCGATCTGTCGCTGAAATTAATTGACGTGCGAACGCCGGCTGAATTTAACCACCAACGCGCCGAAAAGGCGATCAATGTTCCCTTGGATCAGTTTGAGGCAGATACAGTCATTCGCCAGTTTGGTCTCAGTTCCGACCAGCCGGTGTATTTGATTTGCAAAATGGGCGGTCGATCGCAGCAGGCTTGCAACCTGCTCGAGGCCGCCGGGCTGGCGAACGTCGTTAATGTAACCGGTGGGACCGACAAATGGGTTGCGGACAATTTGCCCGCGATCAAAGCCGGTAAAAAACCAGTCACGATCATGCGACAGGTGCAAATGATCGCCGGGTCATTGGTGTTGCTTGGAATTGGTTTGAGCTTTCTACATGTTGGGTGGCTGGGGCTGTCGGCGTTCATTGGAGCGGGGTTGGTGTTCTCGGGCTTAACCGACACCTGCGCGATGGGTTCGATGCTGGCCATGATGCCTTGGAACCAAAGCAAGCCGAATGCTGCAAAGCCAAAGCCAACGGAAAAACCCCCCCAAACTCAGAAGCCGGCTGAAGCCGAAGAGGTCGCTTGCGATTCCGGTGGCTGAAAGATTTAAATAATGTTTGGCCAGTTTGGTCAACAAACAAATTAAATCCAGTCGCTCGTCAACGCGTCCAAGTTTGCGCGATCAGTGCGTTGGTAACGACGCCGCCGACGAGATTTCGCTTCTGCCTAAATAGCGAGCACACATTCGTAAAATTCTTAATGCTTGCACTCCGGCAAGAGTCACTTCAATTCGATTCTCGCCCTTAAAAACGCACTAAGGGAACACGACCGTGATCGGATAATTGGCACCCTTTGTTCGATTACTCAGCAATCTTTAAATTGCTCGTTTTCAACAAGTCTTCTTGTTCTTCAGTGGTGTTTATTTATCCGTTAAGCGGGTTATTTGATGCCAAAAGGGCTGTTAAAATTCCATAGAGTTGGCACGGTCCTTGCTTTGGTCGCTCGTGCCAAAGGTCATTGATGCAAGGGCCTGCTTTATCTCGATTCATTTTTTTGAGTTCGTTGAACGCAAGTTTGGAGATGAAGAAGTTGGGTTGCGAAGACATTGGGAGGACAAGATGTCTACGATTTTATTACCAGATATTACACGATCGACTCGAGTCACACGCCGCGAAAAAGAATGCTCGAAGTTTCGCATGCGATTGATTGCTGCACGAGTTTATTTTTTGTTGTGCTTGGCATTCATCGGGACGGTTTCCGCTTGGGATGCTTGGTTGGTCGAAGCCAATGCTGAAATTCAGTACGCCGAACAAAATCCAATTTGCGCATTTTTAATCGCAATGGAACCTCAAAGCAAAATTTACTTTTTCGTCGCCAAAGGTCTTTCGTCGACCTTCGTTGTGGGTGCATTGCTCGGCATGTATCGCTATGGATATCGATACGCAACATTGATCGCCACCGCGCTGGCGGTCTTTCAGCTTGGGCTGATAATTCATCTCTACCTTGCCGACAACCTGTGCGGCGGTTTACCAAATTTTGCGTTACTTTTTCGAGAGACCGAAGAGCAAGTTTTAGCGTTTCGGTTCAGGTAGCGGCCGAGCGTTTGTCGGGTCGGTGCGTTCTACGATTTTTCGGTCACGTTTCGCGCGACGGCGAAAATCACGTTTTCGTCGAAGATCGATTTTGCGGTCCACTCGAATTCGACCAAAACGCCTTGGATATTTCGGTAACGGTTTCGAAATCGAACCACGTGCTCGCCATCGAGCAATCGGCTCATCATGCGAGTCGTTTCTGCTTTATCTTCTTCGATCACGAATTCAAGAAATGGATGGGCGAGCAATTGCTCTTCGTCGTAGCCCAGGACTCGAGCGAAGTTGCAGTTGATACGACGGAAAAATCCATCGAAACCACAAATGCAAAACAGATCCAAGGACAACTCGAAAAACCGAGTCATGTCTTGTTGGGCTAGTTCCATGTTGGATGCACAGAGACGAGCGATCCCGGCGGCAACAACGGAAGCGTTTTCGAGACGATCGTCGGGTTTGGCTTGCAGGCACTTTTTGGCCAAGCGAGCCAGCGGGATGTTTTCGACACATTGGTCAAGACGGTCGTGAATTTCGCTCAGGTCGGCAGCCGTCGCCAAATTCCAGACTTCGACACGATCGTCGCCACAATACAGTTTTTGGCCAGTCAGAATGTTGTAGATGATTCCGCCCAAACAAAACACATCCGAGCGTTCGTCAACCGTCTCGCCCTTGGCTTGTTCAGGAGCCATGTAATGCAGCGTACCGTGAATACGCTGGGCTCCTAATTCGTGAAAGTCATCGGCACGAACAAACTGGACCGGCACGTCGTCCATTGAAACTGCCAAACCCCAGTCCATAATGTGGACTTCGCCAAAAGCCCCGACCATGATGTTTTCAGGCTTCAAATCCAAATGCAAAATCTTTTGTGAGTGCGTGTAAGCCATTGCCTCGCAAACTCTCGCAAGGTGATTCAAAAGAGGTCCATTGCTAGCGCCACTGCCGTGAACGTCCGAAATAATTTGGCCCAACGTTTGACCTTCGACCAATTGCATGATGTGGAACGGTCGACCGGTCTCGGTCAATCCACACTCATAAACATTAGCGATGTTGGGGTGCTGCAGGTGCCCCATGATTCTTGATTCATTGGTGAATCGATGGAAAACGTCATCGCGTTTGACAAAGCGCGCATGCAAAATTTTGACAGCGACATCCCGGTTCAGATTCAGATCACGAGCTTGATAGACGATGCCAGCTCCGCCACGTCCAATCTCTTCGATGATCGCATAACGATTGCTGACGTTGAGAAGATCGAGGTCATGGTGGTCCGGCAAATGAAAGTCGACGTTATCGCCGTCGAGCCCAAAGCCGGTGCAAGTAGAATCCATAAAACGACAGTCCGAAGAGAATGAAAAGAATCGAATGCTGGAAAAGCTAGATCTATATTTTACTTTGCTGGCGCAGACTCGGGAACACGCGTGCGTCCGGCATCCAAAATTTGCTGTAGCTGAGCGATTAATTTTTTGGCAAGTTCGGGATGATCGGCAATCACGCTTTTCTTTTCGCTTGGATCTGCGGCCAGATTGAAGAGTTGAAACTTGGCCACTTTCTTGTTTGCCAAAGTTTTTTCGACGACTACATTTCGAGCCACCTTTTTGTCGTAACGGTGCAACTTCCATTCACCGGATCGAAACCCAAACGTTCCACGCGTTCCGTTGTCCTGCTGAACCAAATTTGTGCGGCCCTTGGCGTCCGACTGGCCCATCAGCACTCCCAGCATGTCCAGGCTGTCCAAGCACGCTGATTCAGGAATTGACTGCCCCGTCAACGCCGCCAAACTCCCGGCGATGTCGATCGTGCAGACCATTTGATCATTTTCGCCAGCGGGAATCCGGCCGGGCCAGCGAGTAATAAACGGTGTCCGCGTGCCGCCTTCGTAGACGCTGTATTTTCCACCCGCGTAGATGCCAGCGGCTCGATGCGAACCCAGTTTTTCGATGGCCTCGTCTTGATAGCCGTCGTCCAACACGGGTCCGTTGTCCGAACAAAAAATGACCAACGTGTTTTTGTCGATGTCGTGTCGCTTTAAGGTTTTCATTAGCTCACCCACGCACCAGTCCAGCTGGATAATGGAATCTCCGCGCAAACCCAATTTGGTTTTGCCTTGGAATCGTTCGTGGGGCATCCGAGGAACGTGCAGGTCATGCGAGCTAAAGAATAAAAAGAATGGCTTGTCTTTGTTGGCTTTGATGAACTGGTTCGACTTTTCAACCCATTTGTCGGCGAGGTCTTCGTCGCGGAATCGAGCTGAATTGCCGCCGGTGTAAAATCCGATTCGACTAATACCATTGTGGATGGTCGAGTTGTGACCGTGCGACCAGTCCATTTTCAAAGTATCGCGATGCGTCAAGCCCGTCGGATGATCGGGGCTCGGCTTCTTCCGGCCGACCCATAGCGGATCGCTGGGGTCAAGGTTCAAAACTTTGTGATCTTGGACGTAGACTTGCGGGACGCGGTCGTTGGTGGTTGGTAGCAAAAAACAATGATCGAATCCAATTTCCAGCGGGCCAGGATTTAATTTCCCATTCCAATCCGGGCCAGTGCCTTCTGCACCCAAACCAAGGTGCCACTTGCCGATCACAGCAGTCGCATAGCCGGCACGTTTGAGGATCGAAGCAACCGTTTCGGTTCCCGGTTTAATAATCGCGGGCGCATTGGGTGGAGCGATACCGGTTCTTGCTTGGCGGAAAGCATAGGTGCCGGTGAGCAACGAAAAACGCGTTGGCGTACATGTCGACGCCGAACAATATCCGCTGGTAAAACGTTGGCCTTCCTTGGCCAGTTGGTCGATGTTAGGCGTGTTTAACTCCGTCGCTCCATAGCAAGATAGATCGCCGTAGCCCATGTCGTCGGCCATGATCAAGACGATGTTGGGCCGATCGCTTGCGCGGGCCTTCCCGTCCTGAGGACAAGCCTTTGCAGCACAAAACGAGCTGGAAAAAATTGTGCTCGCCAACAAAACAAAGGCAACCGCCAGCGGCCAGCCGAGCAAAATTTGGGCGAGAGTCGATTGAGTCGTGTGACGACGCCCCAATGAATCGAACGGATAGACGGTCATCTAATTCCTTTGATGCGACGGATGAGTCTTGCAGAGATCAACCACAAGTTTGCTCGCTCCGGGCGGCCAAGTCAATCTTTACAAGCCCTGAAAGTAATTAAACGCCGCCAGAATCGATTGTTAGCCGGTCGTGGTTCGACGACGGCCCTTGATGAAAATGCGATAGATTAACCACGCGACCGTGGCCAATAAGAAAAACGCCACGATATTGATCGCATTTCGAACCAAACCCACCGTCATGTCTTGAGCCGTTTCTGTGGATTGATCGACTGCCGAACTCCACGCGTTGCCAATTCGATCCGAAAAAGAAGCCGCTTGCGCGGGTACATAATTTTTAACTTCCGTCACGTAGACGTCGATCGTCGTCAAAGCCGTTACATCGGAAAGGTATCGTTTTCGACCTTCCATCCGTTCAATCTCTTCGCGGACTCTGGCGAGTTCTTTTTCGACTTCGATCAGACGTTTCAGCTCGCCCTTGGCTTGCTCCAATAACGCTGCAATTCGTTCTTCCAAACGTTGCTTATTCTTGATGCGAGCCTCCAAGTCATAGAATTCCGCCGTCACGTCATTGGCGTCTTCCTTGCGACTGGTCACCGCACCAATATCGCCCACCGAGTTCATAAAGCTCTGGTAGTTGGCAACCGGAACACGAATCTGCCAATGGCCGTGTCGCCGCCTGCCTTGCATGTGATCAACGTTGGCGTTGGCAACAAAACCGCCGGTTTGATTGATCAGACGATTCAGCTTTGTATCGATGCCGTTAAAATTTTCAACGTTAATGCGCAGCTGCGATTTGTAGATGATTTTTCGATTCAATGATGCGCTGGAGCGTTTGCTTTCGCCGGCGGTTCCGCCGCTTTTGGCCGGTGAGATCGTGGTGTCCATGCGGCCTGCTAGACTCGCCTGGCCGGCTACGAAGTCGTTTTCGGCCGAGTAGATCGCGCCGAAGTCTCCTTCGCTTTCATTCGCTGACGCCGAAGAAGGAGCTTTGCTGCTGACGTCGGCGTAGCGCTCGGAGCCGCAACCAAGAAAGGTGATTGCGGTGAAGCCAACGCAAACAACGGACCAAGCGATTGGGTTCAGCGATCTTGTCGACATGGAGAACTTTCGAATTGCAGGAAGCGGCGAAAAAATCGGCGCCCTGCGACATCGCAATTTCGGTTCGCCAATTTCAACGGGTGTTTGACATTGAACACGGATCCCGTCTTTGTTTGTTAGGGTGCAAACGCGATAAAAGTTCAAAATTCGCGATATTTCGCTCGCCAACGGCTGGTTTGGCGCAGTGAATAACTACCGACGACCACGGCGCCCAAAAATGAAACCGCCACGGGCCGGCGAGTAGCCCGTTGGCGAAGCGTAGTTGTAACGCTCGGGACTCTTGACCGACATGATCATCGGCGCGGCGAGCACCGGCGATGCGATGATGGGGGCTCGAGTTACCATCGGCGGCAGAGTCTGGCGACGCCCACCCGAACGGCTGTTTGACCACTGAGAACGCGATCGCGGAGTGGCCTGATGTGTCGGATTGATTTGATTGGCCGACGTCATTGGATGTGGTGAACCGATCCAAGGTTGAGTAGCGAAAGTTGTTGAGTTGTTTGGCGTTATCGTGCCGTTCGAAAAATTCCCGCTCAAAAAGTCTCCGTTTTGCAAGATTGGCGTCTGGCTGGGAATCGCCTGCTGAATAGAAGTTGGTTGTGGAATAGAAGTTGGCTGCTGAATAGAAGTTGGCTGCTGAATAGAAGTTGGCTGCTGAATAGAAGTTGGTTGTGGAAATGACAAGTGTGAGCCGGCTACTGGTTGCTGGAAAACGCCTTGAGCGAATCCCGCAGTAGGGATCAGGGCAACAATGACGATCAGCGGTAGAAAAGATTTTCTCATGGTGATTCCAAAGGAGGGTTTGGTTTTTGTTGTCAGGGGAGCGTTTGACATGTGTAGCATCGATTTTTGATGCCTCACTAA
>CAZROJ010000193.1:0-9117 GCA_964601665.1 uncultured Pirellulaceae bacterium | reverse complement strand
ACTAGGTGATAAGAGGCTTTTGGCAAGTGGTTTGCCGTACCTGCAGTTTACATGAAGTTTAAAACTGGCGATCGAATGATGACATTTTCTTTTCCATTTCGCCGGCGCAATCAATGTTTGACGGCAGCGATCTTTTTGTTTTTAGCGTCAGCTTGCAGCTCATTTGGGCACGCACAATCGAACGCGTCCAAATCGTGGCAGCAGCAAACGCTGGTTGAATTGGATCAACAGATTGCCGTTGCGGTGGCGAGTGAAATTGATGAACTAAAGTCGCGTAAAAAGTGGCTGTTGAGTTGGGGGCCGGGCGAGATGCAGGTGAAGCCCATGTCGTCGGTGACGGACGTTCCGGGCAAACGAATCGAGCCACATTTAGTATCAGCGGCCTCCATGGCGATGGACAACGCGATCGCGAACCCGTGGCAGGATGGCCCAGATAATTGTGTTTTTGAAAAACTAAATTGCCTGGCCAGCCAATATCCAAACGATGCCGCGGTGCAGCAAACGTTGCTTCATTGGCTGGACAACGATCCGACGCGGCGAAAACAGTTTTTAGATCAAGTCGAAAAGGCAACCGTCAGGCTTGCCAGGCTGTTGGAACGCTCGATTGAGTGTTGCCCTAAGGCCGAGTGCAAGTTGGTTTTAGAATTTACGCGCTACCGTCGGGCTCGAGCGTTGGCTTATCGCGAATTGCCCGCCGTCGTTGCCAAGCGTCCGATAGCGAATCCAGAAAAGCTCGACCGACAAATCAAAGCGGCATTCGACGATCTGGTTGCGGAGGCGGGACGCGGCCGGACGGAATTTGTGCTGCTTGAAATTCGCATGTTAAGACGATCCGGCCAGCCCGGCCGGGCATTGGTTTTACTGGAAAAGTATGGCGGGACCATTTTGCCAAAGTGGTACCAAAAAAAACGTCGCGACATTTTAGCCGAGCTTGATTGGAAGATGCCTTATCGCGAAGCAGCGGCGATTTTTGCGAAGAATTTCCCGGCTGAAGCGGCGAGTGATTGATAAAGATTTGGCGACAACAAATCGGCTAGTCTTCGTCTTTTTCTTTCACGTTCGTCCCGAGCGTTCGCAGCAGGAACTCCTCGTACTTACGCATTTTGTTTAAGGTTTTGACGTCGCCGCCGAGGCCATGGCCGCCAGTTGGATCGAGGAAGAGTTCAACATGGGCTTCCTTGCCGGCTTTCAAAAGCTCGCGGTAGATCGCAACGGTGTCTTGGAAAAGCACATTGGTGTCCTCCATGCCGTGCACGAGCAACAGTTTTCCTTTGAGGTTTTTGGCGAGCGGACGGAGCGAATACTTTTTCTGGTCGGGCGCCCCCTTCTTGGACGGGCCAACCGTCCCGGTCGTGTACCAAGCGTTGTAGTTTTCCCACTCGGTCGGGCCGGCACCCGCCATGCCGACGTGGAAAACGTCGGGCTGAGTGTACAGGCACATTTGAGTTTGAAAGCCACCGAAGCTCCAGCCGTGAATTCCAACTCGCTTGTCGTCCGCGTTGAAGTTTTCGGTCAAGTGTTTGACGCCATCGACCAAATCTTCTACCTGCGGCTTACCAACTTGATCGTAATTCGATTTCTCGAAAAGACCTCCGTAACCTGATTGGCCTCGCGGGTCGATCACGACCGACAAATAGCCATGCTTCTTGGCCATGTAGCCACCGAAGAAATAACTCTCCGATCGATAGCTCGCATCAACCACGCTCTTCGAAGTTCCTAGCGGACCGCCGTAAACGTAAATCAACAGCGGGTACTTCTTTTTGGAATCTTCGGTCCAGCCTTCGGGCTTCATCATCATGCCGTGGATGGTGTGGCCCTCGCGGTTTTTGTACTCGAAGAAATCAGGCTTCCATTGGGTTAGTTCGACAGCTTCAGGTGGGTGCGAATCGGTAATCGTGGAAGACTTTTTTCCATCCTGAGCGACCAATTCCGTCAGTTTGCCGTAGGTCGCATAGTTGGTCAAAAGGCGTTCGCCGTCATCGCTGACAGCCGCCGAGCGGTAGACGCCCGTTTCGTCGGACAGGCGTTCCATGTTGCCAGATTCGATGTCGACGGAATAGACCATCGTCCGGGCAGGCGAATCTTTGGTGGCCGTGACGTAGATTGTTTTGTGGTCTTCAGAATAGTCAAACGGGTAAACTTCGAAGTGCCCCGATGTGAGTTGACGGACGCTTTGGTAGAGCGTGTCGAGAACATGAAGGTGACGAAAGCCGGACATTTCACTGACAAAAACGACGTGTTTGCTGTCAGCGGCCCAGTCGGGCGAAACCATGCGGGGTGTATTGGGACCGCCGTCATGTTTGAATTGGTATACGGTTTTTGATTCAAATTTGACCGTCAAGGGTGCGCGGCTGATGCGTGGTGGGCGAGCACGACGGTTTTCTTTTTCGTCTTCCTTTTTGGCTTTGTCCGCTTTTTCTTTGCGTTTCGCTCCCGCTTTCTTTTCCGCAGCAGCCAGCAGTTTTTTGTACTCTTTGGCTTCCGGGAATTCGCCGACGCGAATTTCGACGATGTCGTCTTTTTGGTTGAAAAAGCAGAACGTGATTTTCTTGCTATCCAAAGACCAGTTGGGCTGGCTAATTACATCACGCGGGTCGTCGATTTTTTTGTGGAAAACCTGGAGCAGCTCGGAATCCTCCCAGCCAATTTTTTCTAAATCGAACAGGTAAACGTAAACGTCTTGCGGTTTAATTTCGTCATCGGAAACCGTTCGCGAAATCGAGTCGGCTTTGGCAAAACGATCGCGGTAACGAATGATGTCCACTTTGCGGCTGCTGGAGGAAAAAATGCTGCCGGGCGTTCGAGCGACCAAAACAAGTTTTTTGCCGTCGGGGCTGATGGAGTAGTTCGAAAGGTTTTGGCCGGATTCAAGGCGAGGGTTTAGCTGTTCAACCAAGTGGCTGTCGAAACGCATGCGGTACACGGCGTTGTCGACATTGTAGGTGTAGCCCGATCCATCGGGCAGGAAGTCGACCTGAGATTCACTGTTGGATGTCTTCGTCAGACGTTTGAGTTCAGGTTTGGCGATATCGGCGATGTGGTAGACGTCGCCTTGAGAAAACACCAGCATTGCGTTGTTGGCGGGGTGCCATTTGAACCCCGAGACGCCTTCATAGCGTGGCGCGTACTTGTCGTCGGCGTCTTTTTTGCCGACCGTGTTTACGATTTTATCTTCGGCTTCGATTTCTTTAGTCGTTTTTTCTTTGCCGTCGTCGGCGTCCTTGGATTTTTTATCGTCGTCGGGGTCCGCTTCGCTATCGCCGTCGGAATCTTCTTCCGTTGCTTTGGATTTTTTTTCTTCGCCAGCGTCTTGGTTCTTTTTAGATTTCAACTTCTTGTGTTTTTTTAGGCGATCTTGCTTCACGACTCGGGCACTGCGTTGGTACTTGGCCATCATTGCCAAGTTCGTGACGCGAGTATTTGTTTTGGTTTTAAAATCGTAAATCCAAAGGTCGTTGCCGTGGCGGCGTTCGTCGTAGGGGCGGTACATGTAGGCCGCGTATCGACCGTCAGCAGAGAATTCAGTGCCGCGGGCTGAAGGGCCAAAAATGCTTTCTTTGGGAAACAGTCGTTCAAGCGTGATGTCTTTTTTTTCGTCCTTGCTTTTAGACTGGGCGACGGCATGCTGGCCGCTTGAAAAGCAAAGGCACAACAACATGGTTAGCAATAATAAACGACTCATGGTCTCTCCCCAAAACGCGGTGTAGTTTAGGGCGACATTGTAATTGGAGGAAAAGTTTCGTGGTGGATCAGTGCTTGATGGAGGTTGAAAATTCGATTTGGCCTACGCCGCTGGTGTAAGAGTTCACGGTTGGTTGCTCCAACGACGGTTAAGCAACCGGCTACGGCTGCAAATGGGCGAACGAATTGGCCAACCAAGTTCTATCTTGGCCAATCCTTGCCCGGGGGATTAGTGAAGGGATTTGGCAACTCCTCAATCGCCTTTGGACTCAGCGCTCATTTCGCAACGTTTTTGAGCGAGGCATTTTCAATTGGTCGCAAGGTGTTGAGAAAAGCACTAAACTCTCGTTCATGATATTCCTGCATCACACTCTCCGATTGTTGTTGGCTTCGGTTTTTCTGGTCGCTGGGATCGTTAAGCTGCTGGGCTTGGCTGATTTTGTCCAGAGTGTTGGCGATTTTGGTTTAGTGCCGGACGGGTTTGTCTATCAGACCGCGGTGTTGGTGGTTGTCGCTGAATTGGTGATTGGGTCAGCGGTTGCGTTGAATCGGCGCTGGAGCCTTGTCGGTGTGCTGGTTTTGTTGGGGCTGTTTTTTACGGTGCTGATTTATGGAATCGTACTGGGGCTCGATATTCACTGCGGCTGTTTTGGTCCCGGCATTCGTGTTAGCTTGAAGTCTCAATTGTTTTTGGATGTTGGCCTGGTTGTATTGACCGGCGCCGTTTATTGGAGTGGAGTACGATGCAGAAAAAATCGATCGACTGTTGTCTTGCACGAATGACCAAATCAACCGAGTGTTCGGCAGCGTTGTCTGTGAAAAAACGAAAGGTGTTTTCTGTGCGAGTACTTATCTGCCTAGCCGTTATGCTTTTGCCAAGTTTTACCGGCTGTGGTTCCAACCGATTTCAACAAGAGCTTCAAGTGGAAGAGGTGGCGATTAAACTTACGAACGAGACGATCGCGGGCGACTATCCATTGGTTGCAACGAAAGATCTGAAAAAGTTGCTCGATGGCGACGAAGAAATTTTGCTGGTCGACACCATGCCTGGTGCGTCAAGTTACGACCAAGGGCACATTTCGAAGGCGGTGAATTTCACTTTTCCCAAGGTCGTGATCGATGAATGGAACAAAGATTCAATGGGCGAGCGAACCATCGAAGAATTCGAAGCCTTCCTTGGTACGGACAAGAATCGCAAAATCGTGTTTTATTGCGGCTACGTCAAATGCCCGCGAAGTCATAACGGGGCTGTATTTGCCAAACAGTTGGGCTACACAAATGTTGTTCGTTACCCCGGCGGGATTGATGCTTGGCGAGGAGCTGGGTTTTCGTTAACGTCGAAGTAGCATCGGCAACGCTGTTTTGCGTTTTTTTGCGTTTTTTTGCGCCTCGGAAAAATTGATGGGCCGAGCTTTCGACGATTGGCAGAACCAGGATCAAACGTCTTTTTCAATCTCTCGTCGTGAAAAGATCATTCGGTCACCGGTATCTTGCTTGCGGCGGTAACCCAACAAGTGAAATAGCTCGATGGCCAAAAATTTGGCAATTCGTTTGTTGACGACCACCGTCTCGGGCTGAGTTTTAGAACGTGAAATTCCCGGCAGCAGCACAAGCAGCCGTTCGAAGTTTACTCGTCGCAAAAACCGTGACAAAGTGAGCGCCCAAGCTGGTACTCGGCGAACGATAAAGAATCCGTCGTTGCCGGTTGCTTGGTAGAGCGGCATGAAAATTCGGCCGGAGCGATGGGCTTTGATGGTGCCGTTTTTATCAGCAGCCAGAATTTGGCCTTTGTCGATTTTCGAAAAGTTTGCGAACCCTGGCTCCATCTTGAACTGATCCTCCGCTGCGACAGGTTTGCGGTAGACAACTTCATAGATCCCCGGGACGGAATCTCCCGCGTCTTGCATGGCTTGGCGGTGTTTAGACAAGTCGATCGCTTGTTCTCGCTTCAGCAAGCCTGCGTAAACCAGTACCGAATAAACAAACGCTTTATGAAGTTCCAGCGAGTTGGGGTCGCGATGCTGTCCCGCTTCGAATGTCAACGAAACATGTCCCAAGTCGTTCAGCAGACCAAGTAGTGGGCCTTCGAGATGTTCTTCGATCCCCAAGATTTTTGGCACGGGAAATTTGAGTGCGAAACTCCGATTATCGATTTGGTCATTGATGCCAATAAACGGAGCCGACTTGGACGACGTCGTGTGCAGGTCAGCAAAGTAGAGCTTTGGCGGTGCGTTGCGGCGGCGGCTGTATTTGGGGTCTAACAAAAAGGGTTCGATCAGTTCAAACAGTTCGGCCTGTTCTTTGGCTTCTTCGGTAAGCTCCGGTTCGGCCGAGTCCGCTGAGCGTTTGGCCCATCGCTTCAAAAACGCCTGAGTCCAGACTCGATTGAGATCTTGTCGGTGGCATCGTTGGTCAGTTTCGAGTGCTGCCATGTTACCGACCAAGCCGACCATTCTGCCGTCGAGAGTTACGCCACCGCGTTCCAGTTCTTCAAAAATCTGCTTGATCGCCAAAACGCCAGTCGGTTCATTGCCATGAATCCCGCCCGTAAAAACAATCGTTGGGCCGTTGCCATTTCCTGCATCGCCGATCAATCGTCGGGTTTGAAATGTTTTCCCGTTGAACGCAAACGTAACCATGTCGGGTTGGCATGTGCCATTGTCCTGGGGGAACTTGTTCATTGAAGTGGGATCGAAAAATGTCTGGACTGGGCCGACCGATCTCAAGACGAAGCAGCTTTTCTCTGCCCCTGATCGGAGGCGAGATTGTAGTTCGGTGGTCACCGGGCGTCGATTGCAATCTTGTCGCACCGGAAGTGACGCGGTCGTGGCAGCAGAACCATCAACCAAAGCCAGAAATGATTGAGAGGCTCGCCAAAGTTTGGGTGGATGCTAACTTGCGTTATTTGTAATTTAATTTTTTGCCGAACCGACGAACAAATTCACTCGCCAGACTGGGTTCGTTGTTTGGCTTGTAAATCACGCAGGTCATTGGCCGTCACGATCCCGATGACTCGATTGTCGCGAACGACGGGCAAGCTGCCAAAGTTGCTGGCACGCATGATTTTGTCGGCGGTTTCAAGGGCTGTTTCAGGCGTTACCGTAATGATGTCTTCGGTCATGCAGTCGGAGACCAGTTTGTTTGCGTGTTGAACGTCTTCAGACTTAAGCCGTTGAATGTCTTTGGACGAAATCATACCGACGATCTCGCCATCTTCATTTTCAACTGGCAGGTGGTGGAACCGTTTCCACTCGAGCAACGTTTCCGCAAACTCGACAACATCATCCTCGCGCACCGTGGTCAAGTTCGTGACCATGATGCTATCGATTCGGTCGTAGCGATGAGGAATGGTCAGCAATGAATCTTGGGCAGGCACTTCCCATTCGTGACCGGGCTTGCTTGATAGACAATTTTCTTTCATGTACTGCGTGATCATTAGCAGCGATTCGTCAGGCGAATTGTTCTTTCGCAGTGCACGCAGCGATTGGACGATCCAGTTTGCGCCCGTCCGTTTGCTCGTGACACGCTGAACGATCGTGTTCAGATACGGCTTGGCCTCTTCGTCGGGCACGCCAATTTTTGCGAGGCCTTCTTCTGCCATGGGCAAAAGTTGGTTGATGATCAAATTGCTCGCATCGATCGATTTGCCGAACCACTGCATCTCATTCGAAAGACCATTGCGAGCAGCTTTCAGGAAATTACTGCGAACATCTTGAAACAGCATGTGCTCGTTCCATTTGCCGCAGTACTTTTCTGGCATGGCCTCCATCAAGCCAATCCAAAAAGCAACATTGGCCATTTCATCGTGAGCCGTCGGGCCCGCTGGAATATAGCGATTCTCGATTCGCAAATGGGCTTTTCCGTTGCCGACGCCATAGCACGCTCGGTTCCATTTGTAGAGCGTCCCGTTGTGCAGGTTCATCGCCTTTAGTTTTGGGACTCCATTTCGAGCCAGCACATCCATTGAATTTTCTTTTTCCAGTTCGGTCGCAATGATCAAGTTGTACGTTGCGATATCCTGCTTGAAAATCTCCGCTGCTGAATCTTGGATCCAATCGTTACCGAAGGCAACTCGCGGTTGTCTGTCTTGGACATAGCTGCCCGTCCGCCTAGTTTCGATGCTTTGACGAAACAATGCGATTCGCGTTTCAGACCAGAGCTCTTTTCCCAGCAGCAAAGGAGAATTGACGCAGGCAGCGAGAACGGGGCCGGTGATGACTTGGGCCCAGTTGTACTTGTCGGCAAATTGTACTGGATCGACCTGCAGGTGGATTTGAAAGCTCGTATTGCAGGCTTCGAACAAAATTGAATTCGAGCGAAGGTTGACTTCATCGACGCCTTCGATCGAAAGTGAAAAGTCTTCGCCGCGAATCTCACGCAAAACGCGATTGACGGCTTCGAAGCGAGGGCTGGGCGTCATGAACTTCGCGCTCAATTCGCTTTTACGAATCGTCGGCAGCAAGCCGGTCAGGACGACGCTGCAATCGTGCTCGGCCGCTTTTTCGTTGGTGTATTTGAGTAGAGCTTGAAGTTGATTATCCATCGTCGTGAAGCAGCCGGGCCCCGCATCGCATGGGTCAAGGTTGAGCTCAAGATTCCAAAGTGCCAGTTCATTTGTCAGGTGAGGTTCGTCAGAGGCGGCCAAGATCTTGCCACCGACCATGCCGGGACGCAGACTGTTTTTGACGAGGCAGATTTCTTGTTCGGCACCGATCCGAGTGACACCGCTTTCGATCAGATCGTTGTCAATCATGTGCTCGAGTGCTTTGATGTCGCTGAGCAAATGTCGGAGGAACTCGGTTTTGTTATGAGAGGCGAGTTGACTAACTTCTTCGGTGCCCATCTTGGACTCCCTGAGATCTTATCGGGATCGTTGAAACGCGAACTGCTCAGAGCGGCGCACGCTTGAATCGGTTTGGTCAAACAGTATAGCAAATTCGCGTTGGTAAAACTGGAGCCACTGACCATTGGCGAGGGGCAATTGCAAAGTCGGCTCTTGGTAGTGACGGCGGATCTCCGAGACGCCGAATCTGCTGGGCGTAGCGTGCCCGGCCTACTAGTGCTTGGGCTTTGCGGTTCTCCTGGCTATTGAAGTAGAGCGAATCAGTGATGGGTTTTTGATTACCGTAGTAGTGGCAAGTCCGCATTGAAAAAAAATTCGCCATGGCGATTGAAGATTGGTGATATAAACGCCAGAGGGATACTGCGTTGGGATAGACGCGCTCGTGGATCACGAGAATAAGTCGTGCTCATCAACCATCGTAAATGCTCCAGCCACCAGCCCCGGTCTGTCTAGCATTGGCCCTCGAATGTTTTTCAAATCGCAGCATCACGCGAAGCTGCGATGTCGACCGATCCATAAATTTGCTTGACTGGTTCCCAGTTCTCTGAGAAACTCAAGAAGAACCTCGAGTAATTAGTAAGTGGCGTATTGCC
>CAZROJ010000192.1:0-9132 GCA_964601665.1 uncultured Pirellulaceae bacterium | reverse complement strand
TCGCCAATCCTAAGACGATCGGCAGTTGAATTTCTACCGTTGATGTTTGCAACGATTGCGAATCTTGGGCATATTGCCCGGTAGTTTCTCAATCGCCTTTCGCTTAAGACGATCTCGGGCGGAAAAAGCTCAAACAAATTTTGGCTCGGATTCAGGTTCGAAAAGTACGTTCGCCCCGGAACCAAGATAGTTTTTCGACCGGTCAATTTAGGTTGGTTGAACCACCAGCTTTTCGACTCGTACCGCGCAAACCTTGTACTCGCCGGTGCCCGTTACTGCGTCGCCGGCGTCGTTGGTCAACAAGTTCGCTCGAGATTCCGCGAAGTGCATCGGCATCCAAACGCAATTGGGGCGAACGCGAGGCGAAATCCAAACTTCGGCCTCGATCGTTCCTCGCCGCGAAGATACCGCGACGGTTTCGCCGTGTTTCACGCCCAGCTGTTTCGCGTTGAAGCGATGCATCTCGATAAAGTTCGATCGCTGTTTGGCGACAGGGCCGGGGTCGCGCCGCGTTTGCGTGGCACTGTTGTAGTGGTACAACGTTCGACCGGTTGAAAGGACCAGCGGGAAGTCGTTGTCGGGAAGTTCGGCGCTGGGGCGATAGTCGACCGCTTGGAAAGGGGCGGTGCCGATCATCGGACCGTCCAAGTGCAAGGTCGGCGTGCCGGGGTGGTCGGGATCCGGACAAGGCCATTGGATACCGGCAATGTTGTCTTCCAATCGCTCGTACGAGATGCCGGCAATTTTGGGCGTCAATGAAGCGAATTCGTCGAACACTTCTTTGGGCGATTCGTAGTGCGGCATATCGTAGCCGACCGCTCGAGCGACATCGCAGATGATTTCCCAGTCCGCCCGAGCGTTGCCCGGCGGATCGACCGACTTCCGCACTCGTTGGACTCGGCGATCGCTGTTGGTGAACACGCCGTCCTTTTCGGCGAAGCAGGCGCCCGGGAAAATGACGTTGGCAAACCGAGTCGTCTCGTTGTGGAAGATTTCTTGGCAAACGATAAAGTCACATTGGTTCAGTCCGCGTTCGACTTTGGAAACGTTCGGTTCGGAAATCACAATGTCTTCGCCCATCACGTAAACGCCTTTGATGACGCCCTCTTCCATCTTTTTCATCATCACGTTCAAGTTGTAGCCGTCGTTGGGCGAAAGCGGCACGCCCCAAGCGGCTTCAAAGGTCTCGCGAACCGAGTCGTCGGTCACGGGTTGGTAGCCGGGATAGTAGATCGGCGTGGCACCGGCGTCGTTGGCGCCTTGGACGTTGTTTTGTCCTCGCAGCGGGTTCATGCCGGCGGCCCGAACGCCCAAGTGGCCCGTCATTAGAACTAAGTTAGCCAAGCAATAAACGTTGTCCGTGCCGTGGGTGTGTTCGGTGATGCCCAAGGTGTAATAAATTCCAGCGTGACGCGTGGTGGCGTACCAGCGGGCGGCCGTGCGGATGTCTTCGGCTGGAACGCCGGTGATTTTTTCGGCTTCTTCTGGCGGGTAGCTTTTTACTTTTTCGACAACGGCTTCAAAGTTTTCGGTGTGCGCGGCGATGAAGTCTTTGTCGTGCAGGCCTTCGGAAATGATCACGTGGGCCATCGCCGATAGCAGCCAGACGTCGGTGCCGGGTTTGAGCTGCAAATGCAAATCCGCCATCTCGGCCAGCCAAATTTCGCGCGGGTCGGCGACGACCAATTTTGCGCCGCGTTGTCGAGCACGCTTCATTTCCATCGCGATAATCGGATGGGCTTCGGTGGTGTTCGAACCGATCACGAACATCATCTCCGAATCGCGAATCTCGTCGATCGCGTTCGTCATCGCACCTGCACCAAACATTGTCACCAGACCGGCGACAGTAGGGGCATGTCAGGTGGCGGCACACTGGTGAATATTGTTCGTCCCAAAAGCGGCTCGGGAAAGTTTTTGCATCAGATAGTTTTCTTCGCCGGTGCAGCGAGACGAAGAAATAAAGCCCAGCGAGTCGGCTCCGTACTTTTCTTTGACAGCCAGCAAGCCTTTGGCCGTCGCGTCGATCGCTTCTTCCCATGTTGCCGGATGAAGCTGGCCGTCTTCGCCGCGAATCAGAGGTTCGGTAATTCGATCTTCGTGATGGACAAAGTCGTAAGCGAATCGGCCTTTAACGCACAGGTTGCCGTCGTTGAGCGTTTCGCCGGGTTCGGGGCTGGTGACTTTGACCAGTTTGCCGTTGTGCGAATGCAAATCCATCTGGCACCCAACACCGCAAAAGTTGCAGGTCGTTCGCGTGGTTTGAGTTTCCAATTGGACAAGATTTTTCGGCGCTTTTTTCTCGATCAGGGCACCGGTCGGGCAGGTGTCGATGCAACCGCCGCATAGCTCGCAGCTGGTTTCGATCAAGCTGCGTTGGCCGGCGGTCGCGATCGTAGTTTCGCCGCCGCGGTTGGCCAGCGTGATCGCGTTGACGGCTTCGACTTCGTCACAGTACCGAGTGCAGCGAGCGCACAGGATGCACAGATCGGGAATGAATTCAATGTAGGGATTGTCGTCGGCCGGTCGGGCAACGCGTGGTGCTTGAACCGGTTCCAGGTTCATCGGCTGGACGGTTTTGCAAAGCTCGCGAAGCTGGTTATCGTTGGCCGTTTCAACGGGCAGTCCGTGATCGTCCAAATCGTGATCGGCCATGTACAGGTTGTACAGGACTTTACGGTGCTTATCGATGCGGCCGGATTCGGTGGTGATCTTCATGTCCGGCGTGACCACCCACGCGCAGCCCGGCTGCAACCGACGTTGGCCTTCGACCTCCACCAAACAGACTCGGCAAGCACCGGCTGGGGCCAGTCGATCGTCGTGGCACAAAACCGGGATGTCGATGCCATTGCGTTTGGCGACGTTGAACACGGTTTCGCCGACCGCGGCTTTGCACGCTTGGCCGTTGATTTCGATAGTGAAAACGTCGATCGATTTTTGGTTAGGTCGGTTCATGTGATTAGCCGAATGCGAGTTTTGAAATATTTGTTTTGATCAAAGGATCGTCGGAAACGTAACGTTAGAAATCAGCGAGTTTTAAAAGCGTCGGGGAAATGTTCCATGGCGGATTCGAGAGGTTTGGCGGCGACCATGCCAAGTCCGCAAATCGAGCCTTCTTCCATCTCCCAGCCGACGTCGGCGGTCATGGCGAGCGTTGCGGGGTCGCCCAGTTGGACGAATTTATCGATTTGCCGGCGAATGTATTGAGTGCCGATCCGGCATGGGGCACATTGCCCGCAGCTTTCGATAGCGAAAAATTCCGATTGCCAAGCGGCGGCTTGGGCCATGTCGACGGTGTCATTTAAAACCACAACGCCGGCACTTCCCATCATCGAACCGGCTTCGGATAAGTTTTTGTAATCCAGCGGCATATCGCGTTTTGAAATGGGCAGAAAACCGGACGACGCTCCGCCTGGCGAAAACCCAATCGGCGTACCGTCGTAACCGCCGGCGGCTTGGACCAATTCGTCCAGCGAGATGCCTAGCGGGAGTTCGTAAACGCCGGGTGCTTTGACGTGGCCGGAGATGCAATACAGTTTAGCGCCGGCTTCGGTTCTGCCTAGCTCGCGGAACCAGTCGCCGCCTTTTTCGATAATGGCGGGCACGCAAGCGATTGTTTCGACGTTGTGAATTAGCGAGGGTTTGCCGCGAAAACCTGCTTCGGTTGGGTAGGGAGGCTTGAGCCGAGGCATCCCGCGTTTGCCTTCGAGCGATTCCAGCAGGGCAGTTTCTTCACCGCAAATGTAGGCGCCGTGACCGCGTACAATTTTGATTTCAAAGTCGGCCAAATGATCTTTGGCATCGTCGAGTGCTTTGGCCAGAGCTCGGTATTCGTTGACGTATTCGCCGCGAATATAGATGTAGATAAATCTTGTGCCGATCGCGTGAGCGGCGATGGCGAGGCCTTCGAACATCAAGTGCGGTTGCCGCAGCATTGTCTCGCGGTCTTTAAAGGTGCCGGGTTCGGCTTCGTCGGCGTTGCAGATGACGTAACGCTCGGTCTCTTTTTGATTTCGTACCGAAGACCATTTGAAATGAGCCGGAAACCCTGCCCCGCCCCGCCCTTGCAGACCGGAGGCTTTGAGAGAATCGATGATTTGATCGGCCGGCATGGTTTTGGCTTTGGCCAAGTTTTGATAGCCGTCGCGAAGCGGGCCGCCGAGGTTCAGCGGTAAGTTTTCATCGTCGGGCGAGACGGCTGTTTTGTTGGCCGCGTAAGTTACCAGTTCGGTTTGTTCGTCCAAGGCGGCTGGAGCAAGATCGCATTGGCCAAGGCAACTGATGCGTTCGACGGTACGGCCTTCGGTTGAAAGGCGTTCGGCTAGAGCGTCTGCACCGAACATGCGACACGTCAGTCCGTTGCAAACGCGAACTCGCGGACCCGCGTCGATTTGCTGTTGGTCGTCGACCAAATGGTAGAACGAACCCGTGCCCCAAATGTCGGCTTCGGGGACGCCCGTCTTTTGCGAAATCTCGCGCACGTTCTGCTCGGTCACGCCGCCGTGTTCGAGCATTTCGATGATTGATTCGCGTTGGGCGTTGGGCTTTTGCATAGGGTTACTTAATGGACTCGATCAAGGTTCAATGATTGTGTTCGATATCGCGGTCAATTAGTCCAGGCGGACATCGCCAAGGTCATTAATTTCGGCACCGCGTCAAAAAACGTTCGACGCGATCGCCAGCCTTTTGGCTTTTGGCAGAAGCAAGCCAAGACCGTTAGCGGCGTTGAGCTGCGACGCCCGCACGGCTATTATTCGCACTCGGACGTCCTAAGGGTATTTTATTTTGGCCATCAATGCACCGTTAATCGGCAAACAGAGTGCCGATAACCGATATTGAACGAACTTTCGGTTGTTTAGCCTACCTTATCGGTTCGTAAATTCAACGTTTTTCCATCGATTGGGCGCCCATGCCAGACAATTTTGAAACCGGATTGCAGCGTTTTCGGCGTGTGGTTATCAAAGTCGGTTCGTCATTGATTGTCGATTCCGAGGGCGTCCGAAAAAAATGGCTGCAGTCGCTGGCCGATGATGTTTTGCAGCTTCGTTCGCAGGGGGCGGACGTGCTGATTGTTTCCTCGGGTGCGATCGCACTTGGTCGGCGAACTTCGGGAGATTTGCCGGGCGATCGGAAGTTGAATTTGGCGGAAAGCCAAGCGGCGGCGGCAATCGGCCAAATCGCACTCAGCCGAACGTTCGACGAAATTTTCAGCCAGCGCGGGGTCGTGACGGGGCAAGTATTGGTCACGATCGGCGACACCGAAACGCGTCGCCGTTATTTGAATGCGCGGGCGACCATCAATTCGTTGCTGGCATGGAAAGCGGTGCCTATCATCAACGAAAACGATACCGTGGCGACTCAGGAAATTCGCTACGGCGACAACGATCGTTTGGCGGCTCGGGTGGCCACGATGGTCGATGCGGATCTTTTGATTTTGCTTTCGGATATTGATGGTTTGTTCACTGCCCCGCCGGCGTCCGATCCGTCGGCTCAGCTAATCAAGTTCGTTCCAGAGATCGATGAACGAATCGAATCGATGGCGGGCGAGGCGGCCAGTAATCTTTCGCGAGGCGGCATGGTGACGAAAATCGCGGCGGCCAAAATCGCGACGACGGGTGGAGCCGCGATGTTGATTACTTCGGGTAAAAAAGACCATCCAGTGTCGGCTGTCGACCAAGGGGCTAAGTGCACATGGTTTGCTCCAGCGCCGCGGCCGGTGAGCCAGCGGAAGAAGTGGATCGCGGGCGGGCTGGGGATTGGCGGGCAAATCGAAATCGATGCGGGGGCTTGGCGAGCGGTGCAGGGCGGCGGTTCACTGTTGCCGGCGGGTGTCAAAGCGGCCGCGGGTACATTCCGGCGAGGCGACACGGTGGAAGTGTTTTGTCAGGGCAATAAAGTGGCTTGCGGGCTGGTCCAGTATGATCTGGTCGATGCCGCCAAAATTGTTGGGCTCAAGAGCGACGAAATTGCAGCCGTGCTTGGCGAAAACTTTCGCGTCGAAATGATTCATCGCGACGATTTAGTTGTGCTGTTATAAAAACGCTATCGCGGTGTGCTAGCTTTCAAAAGTTGCCTTGATCCATATTGCTGCCAATTGATTTGTGACGAAACGCGGCAAGGCAACTCGCGATTTAGACCACAACTGGATATTTATGTCTGAGGATCGTCGAATCGTGAATTTGTGGGCTTGATCTTTCCATGGTGTTGAAAAATCTCTACTTTCGCACGGTCTCCGGCCTCTCGGCGTGACTTCCAACCTCGTTTCGGCGCGAACTTTCAGCAACGTGAATCCCAAACCCAGCAACGGCATCAGAGTATTGTCGATCGCTTCGAGCGTGAATGGGCATTGCTTTGCGCGGGTGGCCAGCGTGTTGTTTTTAGGTTGGGTCACGATTGCGATCGGCGGATGTGGTACGACCACCAAACGGGTTGCCACCGAGCAATTGCTGATGTCGACGGCGGTTGATGATGCGATCGCCAAGATTGACTTTAGCCATCTGACCGATCAAAAAGTTTATCTGGACCCGACGTTTCTCCGAGCGATTCGTTCGGCGGGTTTTGTCAACGCGGATTACGTCACCAGTGCGCTGCGTCAGCAATTGACGGCGGCCGGGTGCCTGCTGCAAGATAAACAAGATCAAGCGGACACGATCGTTGAGGCCAGAGTTGGGGCCTTGGGGACTGACGGGCACGAGATCATTTACGGGATCCCCAAAACCGGAGGCATCTCGGCGGCCGCGTCGGCAATTTCAAGTACGCCGATCGCTGCAATTCCCGAAGTTTCGTTTGCCCAGACGAATGCTCAGTCGGGAGTCGCCAAGATTATTGTTTTTGCTTACGACCGCGAGACGCGAGAGCCGCTGTGGCAGTCGGGCGTCGCAACGGCCGAAAGCGACAGCACGAACACTTGGGTGCTCGGCGCCGGGCCATTCCAAAAAGGTTCGATCTACGACGGTCGCCGATTTGCCGGTCGAAGGATTGAAGCGCCCTTGGGTTTGACGCATAAAAAAGGACGCTGGATCCGCAACGACGCCACCGAAGAAAATGATGCACTTTCGTACCGTGACGCGTTTGCGTTCGAATCGATCCTCGAAGATGACGATTTGCTGGACGCAAGCGAAACCGAACTGGCCGAAAACGTAAAAGCAGCCGAATCCGTTGCCGAAGCCGTTGCCGAAGCAAAAAGCCCAGAAAAACAGACTCGTTAGTTTTCGAGCTGTGTTAGTTTTGCACTAGCCGCGCGACAAGCGTTTTTTTGCCATGGCCAAGATTTCCGATTTCTCGTCGGCGTCAAAGAATAGGCTGGTGAACAAGCAGATCGCTAACAGCACGATCGCCAAGCCGCAGGCCAAAGGTTTGCTCGCCAACAGCAGCAGCGGTATGAAAGCACAGGCCCAAATACCGATGTCCGTCGCACAGCCAAGTCGGTGGTTGAGCCCGAACAGCATTAGCACGATCAATAAATTCCCAGCCGCCGTCGCCAGCACCGCGCCGTACAGGCCGATTGTTGGAATCAACACGACGTTCAAGCCAAGATTGACGGCCAAGCCGATGCCGGTAGCCAGAGTTGCCCAGCGTCCTTTTTCGGCGACCCACAAATAGTTCTGGCCGATCATGTGCAGGCCAAACCAGATGCAGTAGACCATCGTCAGCGGCAGGATTGCCAAGCCGTCGTTGTAGCGGCCTTCTAAAATCCAATCGAATAAAATCGGCGACAAAAGCAACAAGACGACTCCGCCAACGGTAAACAAAATCGTAGTAATTTTGATTGACCAATTCAATTGCCGAGCTGCCAGATCTTTGCGGCCCTGCTCCCACGCTTCGCTCATGTAAGGCAAAATCACGCCGGCCAGCATCGCAGCAACGCCAATTAACAGCAGCGGAACGACGCGTCCGGAGTGGTACTGGCCAACCGATGATTGAGCGGCTTCGGCTGAGGTGACCGACCAGTGAATCAACATGTAGCGATCGGAGACTTCAAACATATTGGTGAGCATGTTGGAGACCCACAGCCAGACCGCAAAGGGCGCGATGCGTTTCCACATTGAACCATGAGTCAAACGGTCGCCGTCACCGTCAAGGCTCGACCGAAAGTGCCACAGCACCCACAGGGCCGGGATTGAACCGATGATCGAAGCGATCGTAAAACCAGCGGTCGCCGAAGCGGCGCCTCCACCAAAGAGTGACAGAAAAAGTACCGCGGCGGCGGCGAAGCTAACGCCCGTCGCAAATCGCATCAGCGTGACGATTCGGACTTGCCGCAGTGATTCCATCAGCGTCGAAAGAAAATTCGAAACGCCAACAAAAACCAACGCCACCGCGATGCAGCGAACCAAGGTTACGTTTTCGGTGTCACGAAATAAGATCCAAGAAAACGTTTCGGGGAAAATGAAAATCGCAGTCGCCAGGCCCAAGGTCATCACCACGCTGACTAAAGCGATGCGGCCGACGAACGATTTGAGTTGCCCGCGTTGGCGATAGTATTCGCTGTATTTTCCAAAGCATCCCGGTAACCCCAGAACCGCCAGCGGAGCCAGCAGCATCAGGTAACTCCAGACCATCGACCACTGGCCAAGTTCTTGGTCGGTCATGAATTGACAGAACAAAATACCACGCCCGAAGCCAATGATTCGTTGGCCGACGGTCAGCAGCAAAGCGAAAATCAGGCCGGTGGCGATCGAGTCGGAAACAAGTTTGCGGCTGTTTTTTGACGCAGTGGTTCCCGAATCCGCAGTGAGCAGGCTTTTGGAATTGGAGTTACTGGCAGAAGACATTGGGCGAGGCGGTTGCAGCCGGTATTTTAGATAGAGGCGAGAGAGTTTTTAGAAATAAGTAACAGCATTGATCGGTTAAATCGGTTTTCGAGCGAACTCGAACAGGTGAGGGGGCAGGCCGGTCGATTCGGGGTGGTCGGACCACTTTAAGGAAATGTTGGTTACGACTTCCGTCAACGCGCCAGCTCGTTTTGAAAATCCCGGTTAAAATCTTGTTAGTAAGCAAGCGAATCGGGTCAGAGTGGTTATGCCGAAAATTTCGACTGGATTTGGTTTGGCGCGAGGCTGGTTGCCGGCCGGTTTGGTAGTCGTCGGACGAGCGAAAGGCGATCGCGGTTCGAAACTGGACCGGTTCAACTTA
>CAZROJ010000191.1:0-9156 GCA_964601665.1 uncultured Pirellulaceae bacterium | reverse complement strand
GGGCAATATGCCCGAGATTCGCAATCGTTGCAAACATCAGCGGTAGAAATTCAACTGCCGATCGCCTTAAGCAATCTTTCACGCCGCGTCGAGTTTAACTAAAAATCTGCGTCTGTGCCTCCAACCAAGCAAGTCATTTTCCGCAGTTTGTCGATCAAGGCATCTCCAGAGGTTCGCATCTTCCAAGGTTGACTTTTTCGAACAACTGACTATATCAATCACAAAACAAGTTGATAACTTTGTCGTTTCGCGAAAGCACGTGTGAAAGCCGTCAGCGATCACTATACTTGGGGCATGCGTCGGGGCTTTTTCTGACAAACAACCTTTCCAATCAAAACGTGTGGTGTTTTATTCATGAACTTTTTACGTCTAATTTTGGTCCCGATGTTGCTGATCGGCTTGGCTTCGATCGCACACGGCCAGGCAGGTCAAACCGAAACCAGAGCCGTGTATCAAGATCCTTCGGCACCCGTTGAAAAACGCGTCGAAGATTTGCTCCAACGCATGACGCTGGAAGAAAAAGTCGCCCAACTAAACTCCATCAGCATACGTGGTTCGGCAGCAACTCAAGAAGGCTTTGTCGTGATGGACAAACCGATTCTGGAACGACTGAAGTACGGGATCGGTCAGATCGAAAACACTTTTGACCCTCGACCGCCACGTAAAAGCGTCGAACAAGTCAACAAGATGCAACAGCACTTGATCGATATCACTCGGCTGAAAATCCCGGCGCTGATCGGCAGCGAATGTCTGCACGGTCACGCAGGATATAACTCAACCGTGTTTCCGACTCCGCTCGCCATGGCGTCAAGCTGGAATCCGGAACTGATCAACCAAGCTTTCACGGTCATCGGCCGCGAGTCTCGCGTGCGTGGTTCGCACGAAGCCCACACGCCGGTGCTCGATCTGGGACGCGACCCGCGCTGGGGACGCATTGAAGAATCCTACGGCGAGGACACCTATCTGGTTACGCAGATGGCAATCGCGGTCGTGTCGGGATTGCAAGGTGGCAAGACTGGAAATCCCGGTCGTGATCACGTCGTTTCTGCGCCCAAACATTTCGCTGGCTACGGCCAAGTGGTCGGCGGGCGAAACTTTGCCGCGACGCCCATCGAAACCAAAACTTTGTTTGACGACATCATGCCTCCATTCAAGGCCGCCGTACAAACCGCTGGTGCTCAAGGCATGATGGCATCGCACTGCGACGTAGGCGGCGTGCCCGCTCATGGAAACAAGTGGTTGTTGACCGACTTGCTGCGAGACCAATGGGGCTTCAAGGGCATGGTTGTTTCGGATTACATGGATATCAAACGTTTGGAAGAATTCCACCACGTGGCCGAAACGGTCGAAGACGCCTCGCGGATGGCGTTGGTCGCTGGGATGGACATGGATCTTCCCGACGGCGTTGCCTATCAAAAGCTGACCCAAGTAATCAAGAATGAACCTGAATTGGAAAAGTACTTGGACCGAGGCGTCGCTCGTATTTTGCGACTCAAATTCATGATGGGTCTGTTCGAAAACCCGTTCGTGGATGTCGAAACAGCCGTCAACACGGTTGGCCAGGCTTCGCATGTCGCATTGGCCGAAAAGGTTGCCTTGGAGTCCATGACGTTGCTGCGAAACCCCAATAACATTCTGCCGTTGAACCTGGATCAATTGAAAAACATCGCTGTGATTGGGCCCAACGCGGATTCAGATCTGATCGGTTCCTACACGATGAAAAACGATTATGTCGTCAACCTGCTCAAGGGGATCACCGATTACTCGGGCGACCAAGCCAAAGTCCAGTTTGCCAAGGGCTGTGGACTCGGCAAGTTCGATAGAAAAATAGGCTACATCCCGCCAAGCCTGAAAGATGAACTCCCGATGATCGAAAAAGCCGTCGACTTGGCTTCCAAGTCAGATGTTGCCATTGTGTGCGTTGGAGGCAACACCAAGAGTGCTCGGGAAGCGTTTTATCGACCGGGCGTCCGCGGCGACCGATCGACTTTAGGGCTGCTTGGAAACCAAAAAGAGCTGGTGATGAAAGTTGTGGCAACTGGAACGCCGACCGTCGTGGTGCTGATGGGCGGAAAACCGTTTTCCATTCCGGAAATTGCCGAACAACCCTGCGCCATTCTGAACACGTTTTATTTGGGACAAACCAACGGTACCGCAGCGGCGAAGGTGCTATTCGGCGAAGTTAGCCCCAGCGGAAAATTACCGGTCAGTGTGCCACGGTCCGTCGGGCAACTGCCTGTTTACTACTCGCAGAAGGCGACTTCGTTCTACAAAGACTATTGGGAAGAAACGGCACAGCCGCTGTTCCCCTTCGGTCACGGTTTGTCTTACACCTCGTTTGAGATTTCCGATCTGAAATTGGCGCAAAAGAAAATCGCCATCGACCAACCGGTCAAGTTCACAGTGAACGTTCAAAACACTGGCAAGATGGCCGGCGCGGAAGTCGTTCAGGTTTATTTTCGCGACAAAGTGGCCTCGGTCGTGCGCCCAGCAAAACTGCTGGTTCGTTTCAAAAAGGTTTTTCTGGAACCGGGCGAATCAAAAGAAATCGCTTTTGAACTAACGCCCAAAGACGATTTGTCGTTCACCGGTATCGACATGAAACGAGTGGTCGAACCCGGTGAGTTCGAACTAACGGTCGGCAATTCACAAGACGGCGATTTGCAAGAAACGTTTTTGCTCAAATAGCGTTTTGTTGCTCCGCCGGCTCGAGACGGACATTTCGAAACTCCAGTTGAGCGTCTTCACCCTTGAAAACTTAGGCATTGGTCGCTCTCGCCGAGCGAAGATTATCTGTGAAAACGGTGCCGTCCGGATTCAGCATTTCACCAAACCGCATCATCACCTTTTCACCGGCCTCGCCACGGGCCTTTAGCCGAACCCACCCCGAGAAATTCTGCCCCATGTCAAAAACATAAACATCCGGCTGCGGCTCGGTTAACTTGACGGTTGCAAGTTCCTCGGTGCGGCGAAACCGGAGTGCCCGGGTAGGCTTGCAAGACTGACGTCAGCTTGCTGCCGGTGGTCACCGTTGATCCACATCCAGTATTTACTGTCTGCGGAAATGTTCGCGATTACTTTTTTCGGCACCGTTGCAACATCGACGGTCTTGCGAAACGCCACCCACGAATTGGCCGGGCCATCCTCAGCTTGCCAGATCCACTGCGCCTTCCAGTCCATCGACGGCTCATCCGCCGACACGTGGTTCGGCCAGACAACTGTGGCTGCAAGAATCGCCAAAACACTTGTTATCAAAAACGGTTTAATCATTGCTGTCTCGATAAAAACGTTGGTAAAACTGAAATTGGTAAAACTCGCACGAAGCCTTCGCGACCGCCTCATACTTGTTTAAGTCAAAGGCGAGCATTGATCGGGACCAAGGTCTATTCCGTAATCAAATCGAATTCGGCAATCGACGCGGATTGATCGTCTCCAAAACCTTTCGTCGCGGTGATCGTGATGTATCGACCGACGACAGGCTGATCGAGTTCAATTTTTTTGAGCTCCGCATCTGCAGAAAACGCCCCCTTGGCGACCCTATCGCCTTTTTTCTCTGGATCATTACTCACAAAGATCTCATATTCTGCAATCAAGCCGTTGCGATTTCCATCCTGCCGAGGTCGCAAAGTAGACCCTTTCAGCTTAAGCGAATTGGCTAACTGAATCTGAAGAGAATGCGGGTGATCCGAAAGCTTCGTCTTCCAGGACGTATGCCACATGGTGGCAGGGTCTCCATCGAGCACATTCGCTGCCTCGTAACCCTTCTCGAAACTGTCTGCAGTTGCAACCGCTTCACTCAAAGCCAGTTCCGCTGGGGTCTTAAAAATTGACAGAATTTCATCGACGCTGATTGCTGTTTTTGGATCAAATTGATCGCCGCCCATATAGCTTTTGAGGCTGAATAAAAGTTGCCGCGCTTCGAGCCTCGTTTCAAGATCCGACTGCAGATCCACCCCGGCGACAATTAGTTTTCCGCCGCCGACCTTGGCTTCGAAAACCATTGCCAAATTTTTATTGGTAACCCAATCATCAATGATCCGAACGATGGGGTCGGGTTTGTTCTTGAAATCGTCCAGCGAAATAGCATTCGAATGCAGCATGGCATCCCACCATTGCCAGTTCGAGTGATATTCAGTGGGGAACTCAGACAGGGCAGGGTGCTCTGGTTCGCAAAGAATACCCAGCGTGTGCGGCTTTTGCCCGTTCGTCCAAGCGGTGTTCCAAAAAATGCTTGAAAAACCAACTGCGACTTCGCCACCCTTGCCGTTCTTGATACTACCTTTCTTTACCGTTAACAGAACTTTGCCGCCTGCTTTCAGCGAGGCCAGCGACTGCTCGTTCAACGTTGAAACCACCAGCACATCTTCGTTCACCGCAGGGAGCGCTTTCGGGTACACCCAGAAATCCCAGCTGTTCATAAAACCGGCCACGTCGACTTGCAATTGAAACTGCGTCGCCTTCTTCACGTCGAACCGTTCGCTGACGGTTCCCAGTTGCTGCTGATTGCCCCATGTGAGCTTTGTTTCGCTCAAGCTCCCTTTGCGAACCAGTTCCCCCTTGCCATTAAACACTTTCCAAACAGGGGTAACGGAGTCGATCTCATGCTCACCAAAGTGAGCAACTTCAATGCTGCACTCGACAGTTTCATCGCTGGCAAAGATCATTTTCGGAAACCTCGCCAAAGGAACCGTTTCGTTAGAAAACTGCCGGAACTCCTCCGATGTGATGTAGCCTTTTTCGTCCCAGAACGGATCCAGAACACCGACCAATGCCGTTCCTTGCCCAGGAAAATCTCGCAGATCAAGCAGTTGAAAACCGCTAAACCCTTTGGTCCTCAACGCGGCCTCAATGTCGGCCTTGTAACATAAAGCCTGCAGTTTACCGGACGCTTTGACATAATCATCGGCCAGATGAAGTAGACCTTTCGCCTTCAGGCTATCCCGAAAAATTTCAAAGTTGGTTGCTTTCAACACGCCATCGTACTTCGGAATTTCTTCGAAGTTCGGGAAGACACACCACTGACCAATTTCGTGACTGATCACCGGTGCTTCTTGTTTCGCGATGAGGCGTTCCCAGTCGTAATCGCTTTTGGGTGCTTCTTTATTGATGATGCCGTTGAGGTTTGCGTTCCAAGCTTGAATGCGGATGTTGTGGGCGTTGTGAAAATCATTTTCCGGAATCAACGGCCAGCCGGCAGCGGTTGTGTACAGTCGGCGAGCGTCTTTTGCCTTCCAGAATTTTACAAAGTCGACCAAGTACGCTTTATGATTTTCGCCATGAGGTTCGTTGCCATAGGCCATCAGGCAGAACGAAGGGTGATTGCCGAACTGGGCGACCAACCGTTGGCTTTCATCGTAAACCCACTGATCAATCGATTCACCGCTACCCAGTTTGGACGCCCACGCCGAAGCCTCAACCTGATAGTAGAAGCCCATTTTGTCGGCGGCGTCGAACGCGGCTTTGGGTGGGCACCACGAGTGAAAACGAATGTGATTCAGCCCATGTTCTTTGCAGATTTTGATAATCCGTTCCCACGGTTCAGCCGTTGTCGGCGGGTAGCCGGTCTTTGGGAAAATGCAGCACTCGAGTGTTCCTCGGAAAAAGACCGGCCGTCCGTTGATCTCCATGCCTTTACCGACTTGACGGATTTCACGCATGCCAAAATTGCCTGCCCATACGTCGCGGCCCGGACCCGATTCCAGCTTAACATTGAGCTGGTAGACGTTCGGATTGAATTCATCCCACAATCGAACGTCATCGCCCATCGGATATTCCAGGGTAACCGATTGGGTGTCCGAGTTGGCAGCAAAAGCGACCTGTATTGGGTTGACCGGGTGAGCGTCGGTAGAACTCAATGCTGCGGCAGATACCTCCAGAGTGCCTTTCTGTTCTGCCCCGGTCGTATTCTTCAGTTCGACCTGCAACCGGGCGAGGCTATTTTTGACGTCTGGAAAAATTGAAACGTTGGAAATATAGACAGCGGCTTTTCGAACCAATTTGATCTCGCCAACAACTCCGTTCCAGTTCCCCTGTGTGTTGTCAGAAACGCTGTGCGCATCCACGCCCACGCCTATTTTGACACGGTTATCAATTCGAAGCGTAATCTGATTGGCACCCGAACGCAGGAATTTGCCAACGTCATATCGGTGCGGCACTCCAAGTGCATCCAGTTGCCCAACAAGCGTTTCGTTGATCCAAAGCTGCGTTTGCCAGTGCGGACGTTCCAAATACAGTTCCACCGCTTGCCCGGCCCAGTTTTCAGGAACGGTAATTTCCTTCTGATACCAAGCGGCGCCCACGTAGTGATAATCCGAAATCAACCAAAACGGATACCTGAACTTGTCTTTACTCAAAAAAGGCTTGTAGTTTTCGTCGTCGATCCAAGACTTGCCCGATGCGTATTCCTTCCAAATGTTGCCGGTAAATTTGGTATCAACTCCCACCGGGAGTCCTTTATTTTGTTCGGGCATCGATCCCGGCAGCACGATCGTATCGTCAAGCTCCGCCGCAAACCACCTTTCATCGACGCCCTTATCCTGGCGATCGATTTGAAACGACCAGGGTCCCGACAAATCCATTTCAGCGACCTCGTTTTGAGTGTCACCCAAAAGCGTTCCGGCAAAAATGAACGAAGCGAACAGGGCGCTCAAGAAAATTGAAATCATGCTGATTCTCATCGCACTCATCTTTCGGTTCACTTCGCGTGTCGAGATCAAAATTCAATTCAACTTGTTTTAGGCGAAAGGCGCTTCGGAAACTACCGGGCACGATGCCCAAGATTCGCAATCGTTGCCAACATCAGACGGTAGAACGTCAAATGCAGATCGTCTTAGCGACCCAGACCGGAGGTCGCGAAGTCGATTACATTTACTTTCTTGCCAAGCTGCCCGATCACGGAAACGGTGCCGTCGTGATGGTGCCGCCTTGGATCGACCACAAAACGACTGTCAATGAACAGCTCTTCAATCGCTTCGCCAACTTTTGTGAATGTCAAAACCTTGCCCGTTTTCGATTCGTACAAACCGCTTTCGGCCACGATCAGGATTTTTTGGTCGAGCGGTACCAGCGTGCCGGTTGTGGGAGATTTCAGCTTTTCCCAGCTGCCATCGGCAACGTTTCGCCGGACCATCAACGGCTGATTGGACGGCCCCTTCATCAATACGAATACGTTTCCAGCCCGGTCGACGACCATTGATCCGCCGTTAACGTACGAAGAACCGGGTGGAATATCCACTACGGATATTCCCGGTGAATCAGCCGAGATAAACTTCGAACCGCGTATGCCAACGACGTCGCCCGCAGTGTTTTTCCAAGTTTGGCCGTGATCGTCGCTGAAGGCATAACACAAATCGTGGCACGTGCGGCGGTTGGGAGTATCTCGCCAACACCATGTCAAATGCCGTCGCCCGTTGTGAACGACCACCGTATGAGGGTACGCGTTGACGGTGCCGTCGCCGCCGGACCAGTCATTGTCAATCAGCTTGCTGTCAGCCGGATCGTTGACGTTCCAGCGACCGGATTGGTACTCAAAGAAATGCGAATCCGCGTTACCCGAACCGCCGTTAAGCCTCAGATACAGAGACATCCGGTCGCCGTCGCGGACAAAATTCGGGTAGGTCACATAGTCGATGCTCGGCCCGCCCAGATGATCTTGAACCGCACCAAAAAGTTTTCCGGACCACTCAAACTGCTGCGGATCGTTGGCGACGCCGGGTCGACTGCACCGATAACGCAAAGCCGAGCAATGATGATCGAAAGACAAATGAATCACACCATCGCTTGAAATACCCATGGCAACTTTTTCGTGCCCGTCACCAAACCCCCGCGACTTGGCTCCACCCTTGCCTCGATTTTTGTCGGACGTTCGCTGATAGCCGTCGAGCGACGTACATTCCCATTGGCCGTCGGGCAGTTGGCGTCGAGCAACAGAAACTTGCCGGTTGGTGTCCCAAAATGTGGCGTACTGCCAACCACGATAAGTCTGCAAGCCGCCCGGCCCAAAGTTCCAGTTCGCCCCTGGTTCGACGATGTTGGTAGGCATACCAGCTTCCGTCACGATCGAAATTTTCCGCGCAACCTTTTTCGTTTGAGCTTGGCCGGATCGTTGCAATAGTGGAAGCAGAGCAACCAAAATTATGATTAGTTTGGTGATCATTTTGGACATAGCCGAGAGTTTTCAAAAAAGTAATACTCGAGTAAAAGTGTTAAGGCGATCAGCAGTTGAATTTCTACCACTGATGTTTGCAACGATTGCGAATCTTGGGCAGATTGCCCGGTAGTTTCTCAATCGCCTTTCGCCCAACACCGATTTTTCGGCTCGTCGTGCTTGAGCCGCATCAACTGCCTTCACCATCCAAGGTCTCGTCGGTGACTGATGACGGTCGTCAACACGGACAACGCGATATCATTGATTCCGCAAACGCCCAAGTTCGACTGAAACAAGTCTTGAAACATAAACACGCCGGCACGAAGTTCTGTGATTCCAGCGTTCTGGGTTCCGCTGATTCCCGTCGGTGACGAACCAATGCTTCGCCCGGGGCAGGGGACTCCGTTTTGCTCGATCGCGTCGGCCACCGACGCCAAGCTATTTTGTTCGGAGATCGCGGCCGTTCGCAAGTCCGCTTGACTGCGGCACAAATACGATTCGCCCGCATGCGTCAACACGCCGGCCAGCTGCAAACTCGGCTGTCCGTTGACCTGTCGAGCCAAGTCGATAATTTCCGCCTCGCGTTCCAACGGAATACCAGCGCGATGTCCGTCACAATCGCCTTCAATCCAAACCGACAACTCCAAACCGGCCAACGCCACTTCGGACGCCACGCGCGAAGCAACTCCGGGATCGTCCAGCAAGACTTGGATGTGAACATCGCGGCGCAACAAATCAACAATGCGAGGCAGTTTGTCGGGAACAATGCTGACCGCATACAAAATATCCGTAAACCCAGCGTCCGCGAAATATTGGGCCTCGTTAATCGTCGACACGGTAATCGGCCCAACGCCTGACGCTCCAAAACATCGCCGAGTGACCTCGACCGATTTGCTCGTTTTCACATGCGGTCGAAACAACCAACCGGCCTCGGCGACCCTGCTTCGCATCTTGGCGATATTGCGATCCAGCTTTTGATATCCAAGCACGCACAAGGCGTCGTTTGTGGC